>CAMWPJ010000008.1 GCA_947176035.1 uncultured Clostridia bacterium
CAGTTTGGTCTTATATAATTTATATGAGGTGATTATATGTTACTGAATGCTGATAAATTGTCAGGCTGGAATGTATCTATGGAAAAATCAGTCGGAGGTTTGGAATATATAGGCTTTTCAAGGCTGAGTGCAAACAGGCTTATATGTATTTCATCTCAGAAAATAACGGTTATGGATTGTGAAAAAACGACCATAAAAGAGTGTGATGGGGATTATGATGAAAGTGCTTTGTTAGCTGTTTGCGATGAACTGTCGGGTGAAGAGCTTGTTATAGCAGGTCAATATGGCGGTGAATTGCCGGATAATACTATTCAAGGAGAGCACATATTTGTTTCGGAAAAACGTAATGGTCGTCTTGTAAAATATAAGGTTGAATTTGTCACAAAACAGCAGAAAAGAATTATGATTTACGATGATTACGGTTATTATACTTGTGGATTCAGCTATGACGGGAATTATTTTGCTTTTGCATCCGATGCAGGGGTATGTATTCTGAAAAGAATATAGATTGTAATTTTGAGGGCAAAAATTATGAGAAAAATAACTTTATTTATTGCAATGAGCCTTGATGGATATATTGCAGACAGTAAGGGCGGTGTCGATTGGCTTAAAGGACATAGTTATGATAATGAAAATATTGATGCTTATGTTGAGTTTATAAAGAATATTGATACGATTTTAATGGGGTGGAATACTTACCATCAAATCGTTACGCAACTTTCTCCAAATGAGTGGATATACAGTGATTTTATTACTTATGTGTTTACGCATAATGAACACATTTCCTCTGAAAAAATTCGCTTTACAAATATGAATCCTGTTGATTTGATAAAAAGCTTAAGAAAAGAAAATGGAAAGGATATTTGGATATGTGGCGGAGCTGACCTTGTTCGGCAGTTGGTAAATGAAGATTTAATTGATTGCTATCATATTACTGTAGTCCCCACACTTTTAGGTTCCGGTATTAGACTTTTTGAAAATACCAAATATGAGATTAAGCTAAGGTTGCTTAATTCAAGGACGTATAATGGTATGACAGATTTAATCTATGTGCGAAGATAACTGCCAATTTCTAAGAGTATTTTACTGCTTTTACACAAATTTAAGATAATAAATGAAAAACCACGAGCAAAAGTTCGTGGTTTTTCATTTTACTATATATTTTATCTGTTGAAATTATCAATTACAATATGATAGCGGTCATATGCTTTTTTTACCGCATCCTCCCAACTGATATAAATATCAGTCTGTGCTTTTTTGCCGACTGATTTTAAAAGGTGCTTATTGTCTATGATTTTTTCGAGCGTTGCGGCAATTGAGTGTGCACTTTCCATACATAAAAAGCCTGTTTCACCATCGGTTATGCCTTCAGCAGCGCAGCTTCCGCGTACAAGCAGGCTTGGGGTTGCACAGGCAGCAGCCTCTCTCACAACCAGTCCGTTTGTATCAAATACAGATGGAAAGAGTAAAAGATCGGATATTCCGTAATAACCCTGAATTTCTTGTCTGTCAAGTACCTGCCCTGTCCAAATGACACGGTCTTTTATTCCTGTTTTTATTATGTATCTTTTGATTGCGTTTTCATCAGCTCCGAAGCCAAGCATGATCAGCCTGAATTCGTTTCCGTCCTTTTTCAGTTTTGCACAGGCGTCAAGTATCAGCCGAATGTTTTTATACCATATCATTCGTCCGCAATAGAGCAGGATAGGTATATTTTCAGGTACGTTATGCTTACGTTTTATCATTGCAATATCACTTTGCGATACATTCATTATCGGCAAATCACAGCCATTTGGCATTACGATATAGTCACCCTGATAGCCGATTTTTCGCAGTGAGCTGACGGTTCCCTTGCTTGTTACCCAAACCTCGTCTGCGGCATTGATATTATTTCTCAGAAAATGATATGCAAAATCTTTGCCCGGCTTTGTGGGAACACGTTTGTCAATATCATATTCATATTTAGTATGGTATGTAAGCACAACCGGAATTTTTTTCTTTTCAACAACACGCCTGAAATAATAGCTTGTTGCAAGCGGAGCGTGAGAATGAAGAATATCAAAATTCATATCTATAATAGCCTGATGCAGTTCTTCCTTAAAAGGCCAGCCGACACTGTATCCTTCTTTAGATGGAATGTACAAGCTTTTATATCTGTATATCTGATAATCATATTTGTAATCGAGTTGGTTAGGGTTTTTAGGTGTAACAATTACAGCTTCACCTAAATTTTTATTAATCATTTGTGCATAGCTTTGTGCTACATTGCTTATGCCGTCGGTAGTAGGGGGGAAAGCATCAGTTCCTATTGCTACCTTTAATTTTTTATCCAATGCTATATGCCTCAATTCATATTTAATTAAGAAATTTTAACAAACAAATTGTAATAATTCTATCATAAATCACTAAATAAGTAAATATTTAGAAAATATTATTTAACTATTGTTAATTAAATTAAAAAATGCCTTGATTAAGTTGCGTTAATAATTTATAATTAAAATGTATATTGCTTTGATAGCAGACTGAATTAGGAGGTAGCTAAATGAGTCAGACTTATTCTGTATCTCTTGAAAAAATTATTAAACACCATAATCTTGAGGTTGTATTTTTGCCAAAGTCGGCAGATAAAATACTGATTACAACTGCTGAGATTAACAGACCGGGTATTGTTCTTACGGGTTATACTGATTATTTTGACCCGCTGAGAATACAAATCCTGGGTTGGACAGAGCTTGGCTTTATGCGCAAAATGAGTGACGAGGAACGCGAAAAAGCACTCGGTTATTGGCTTGGATTAAAGCCTGCGGCTGCTGTTTTCACAAGAGGGCTTGAGATACCTGATTATTTCATTGCTGCCTGTGAAAAATATGAAGTACCGCTGCTTAAGACAGATGAGGAGACTTCTACTTTTCTCGCTGCACTTATTGCTTATCTTAACAGTGAACTGGCACCGAGAATAACTAGGCACGGTGTTTTTGTTGAAGTATACGGTGAAGGTGTACTGATAACAGGTGAAAGCGGTGCAGGTAAGAGTGAGGCGGCAATTGAGCTTATCAAACGTGGGCACAGACTTATTGCTGATGATGCGGTTGAAATAAGAAAAATAAGTGACAAAACACTTATGGGCAGCTCGCCGACCAACATACGTCATTTCATTGAACTGCGAGGTATAGGTATTATTGATGCAAGGCGTATTTTCGGTATGGGTGCTGTTAAGCCCAGCGAAAAGGTTGATATGGTAATTCAGCTTGAGGCTTGGGATTCAACTAAGGCCTATGACAGGCTCGGTTTAGATAACGAGTATGCAAATATACTTGATGTTAAGGTGCCTGCGATTACAGTGCCTATTACTCCTGGACGTAATCTTGCTGTTATTGTTGAGACTGCGGCTATGAATAACCGACAGAAGAAGATGGGCTATAATGCGGCTAAGGATCTTATGCTCAGTCTTGGTATGGAGGATGTTCAGTCAGAGGATAAAGAAGTTAACATCTGGCAGAATTAATTATAGTTATTATTTTATTGTAAATATGGGGGATATGATTATGTATAGTATTGGTATTGATTTAGGCGGAACAAATATTGTTTCTGCTGTAGTAAATGATAAGTATGAGATTGTTGCATCTGCAAAAACTCCTACAAACAGTCCAAGAAGTGCACAGGAAATTTTTGACGATATTGCAAGGGTTTCATTTGAAGCAGTTGAAAAAGCAGGACTTACAATGAAGGATATAGAATCTGTAGGAATGGGTACTCCCGGTACAGTTAACGGCGAGGGTGTTATTGAATTTGCAAACAATCTTGTTTTTAACAATGTTCCTGCAAAGCAGATGCTTATTGACAGACTTGGTGTTGAAAAGGTTTATATTGAAAATGACGCAAACTGTGCAGCTCTCGGTGAGGCATATGCAGGTGTTGGCAATGGTGCTAAGGATTTTGTTGCGGTAACACTTGGTACAGGTGTTGGTTCAGGTGTTATTGTTGACGGTAAAATTGTAAATGGTGTAAACTTTGCCGGCGGCGAGTGCGGCCATATGGTTATTATGGTTGATGGTGAGCAGTGCACATGCGGCCGTAAGGGCTGCTGGGAGGCTTATGCGTCTGCAACAGCACTTATCAGACAGACAAAAGAGGCTATGGAGGAAAATCCTGATTCAGTTATGCACCAGCTTGCTGCTGAGGAGGGTAAGGTTTCCGGCAGAACTGCATTTGATGCAATGCGAAAGGGTGATATTGCAGGTATAAAGGTAGTTGACCAGTACATAAAATATGTAGCGTGCGGTCTTATCAATTTAGTAAACGCACTCCAGCCTGAGATTATTTGTGTTGGTGGCGGCATCTGCAATGAGGGTGATACTCTTATGAAGCCGTTGCAGAGATTTGTTCAGGCTGAAAGATATTCTATTTACAGTAAAATCCAAACTAAGATTGTTAAGGCACAGCTTGGTAATGATGCAGGCGTAATCGGTGCTGCTATTCTTGGTAAGGTTAAAGAGGATTAATTATTAATTGATTGGTGATATTATTTGACACAACTAATTGAACTTTGTACACAACTAAATATTGAGTTTAAAGAAAATGAGCCTATGACCAAGCACACTACGTTCAAAATAGGCGGTCCTGCAAGACTCTTGGTTTATCCTGAAAATGAGGAGCAAATCGGTGAAATAGTAAGGACAGCAAAAGCAGCGGGTATAAGGCTTATTGCAATCGGTAACGGCTCAAACCTGCTTGTTGATGATGATGGTATTAATGCCTGTGTAATGGTTCTTGACGAGCATTTTGCCGATATCAGGCTTATTGATGATGAGACGATTTATGCAAGTGCAGGAGCAATGCTCATTAAGGTGTGCCGTTTTGCTTATGAAAACGGGCTTTCGGGACTTGAGTTTGCTTATGGCATACCGGGTTCATGCGGAGGCGGAGCTTTTATGAATGCAGGAGCTTATGGCGGAGAAATGAAGGATGTGCTTTATAAGTGCAGTCATATTGATGCAAACGGTGAGGCAGGCTTCCTTACCGGTGATGACCTTAAGCTGTCATACCGCCATTCGGCTTATTATGATAACGGATGTATTATTACGGGGCTTTATCTTAAACTCAAAAAGACCGATAAGGCTGAAATCAAGGCGAAAATGGATGACTTGCTTTCACGCAGGCGAGATAAACAGCCGCTTGAATATCCGTCAGCAGGCTCTACCTTCAAAAGACCGGAGGGGTATTTTGCAGGTGCACTTATTGAACAGTGCAGCCTGAAGGGTAGGACTGTAGGCGGAGCACAGGTTAGTGAAAAGCATTCTGGCTTTGTTATCAACAGGGGCGGTGCCACCTGCAGAGACGTTCTTGATTTGTGTAAAATATGCAGTGACACTGTTTTGGAGCAGACAGGTGTTACACTTGAAATGGAAATAAGAGTTACAAAATAATTTTGATATATAAAACTGTGGAGGTGCAGATTATGGAAAAGGAACTTATCGTTCTTACAGGTGTCAGCGGTGCAGGCAAATCAACCGCTATGAAGTTTATGGAGGATATTGGCTTTTATTGTATCGATAATATGCCGCCTGAGCTTATGGCTACCTTTGTCGGTATACTTGCAAAGGGTAATGAATATCCAAAGGTTGCGATAGTAACGGATGTTCGTTCCAATTATGTTTTTCAGAATCTGATTGAAAGCCTTACAGAGATAGAGGGCTATGGTTATATTATCAGGGTTATTTATCTTGATGTTAACGACAAAGAGGCTCTTAAGAGATATAAGCTTACACGCAGAAAGCATCCGTTTGCAGATAAATTCAACGGCAGTATTTCGCAGGCTATTGCCTATGAAAAGGAAATGCTTTCTTCACTCAGAGGTCGTGCTGATCATATTATTGATACATCCGATTTAGATGCTGTGAAATTGCGTGCAAGGCTTACACAGATACTTCTGGGTGATGACAGTGATGTTATGAATATTCATTGTATGTCCTTTGGCTTTAAGCATGGTATCCCGTCAGAGGCTGATTTTGTTATTGATGTTCGTTGTCTTCCGAATCCATATTGGGTAGATTCTCTCAGAAATAAAACAGGATTTGATAAAGAGGTTAAGGATTATGTTTTCAGCTTTGACGAGTCAACACAGTTATTGAATAAGCTGATTGATATGCTTGATTTTCTTAATCCGCTTTATATTAAAGAGGGTAAAAGTCAGATAGTAGTTGCTATTGGCTGTACAGGTGGTAACCACAGAAGTGTGGCAATAGCCGAAGCTCTCAAGGAGCATTTCTCAAAGAAGTGGGATAATGTATCAACAAATCACAGGGATATCGACAGAAAGTAATTATTAAAAGAGTAGGTAAAATGTCTTTTTCACAGAACGTAAAAAATGAATTGCTGCAAATTGAATATGAAAGTGTATGTTGTGAAAGGGCATTGCTTTACGGACTTTTGATTTTCGGCAAAAGCTTTTCATCATATGGTATCAGTATGCAGACTGAGAATGAGGGAATAGCTAAGCTTTATAAATCACTTATAAGAAAGCACTGCAACGTTAAGTGTAATATAAATGTATCACCTAAGGGCAGGAGCTTTTCTGTTATGATTGAGGAAAAGAGTGATTGTGATAAAATATTAGGTGCATTTGGGCATGCTGATACAGGCAGTCTTAAAATCAATCATTCCAATTTTGATTGTGCTGATTGTGTTCATGCATTTCTTGCAGGTGTATTTTTATCGTGCGGTACAGTATCCGACCCCAAGAAGGATTATCATCTTGAGTTCACTGTGCCGTATATGAACCTTTCGAAAAGTCTTATTACACTTCTTGAGGAAACTGAGCTTGCACCAAAGCTATCAAACCGCAAGGGGTATAATATAGTATATTTCAAGGGCAGTGAGGCAATTGAGGATTGCCTTTATCTTATGGGTGCATCATCTGCTATGTTTGAGATGATGAATGTTGAAATTGTTAAGGATTTCAGAAACAAGGCAAACCGTACTGCTAATTGTGAAACTGCAAACATTGAAAAGACAGTCAAAGCAAGCTATGAGCATATGGCTGCAATACAGAAGATTGAGGACACTAAGGGTCTCGATTTTCTGAAAAATGATTTGAAGGAAATGGCTGTTTTGAGGCTGGATAATCCTGAGGCTTCGCTTTCCGAGCTATCAAAGCTCAGCGGAATGTCACGTTCAGGTGTTAATCACAGACTTAAAAAAATTGTAGAAATTGCAAATACGATTCATGATTAGGGTTCAGGTTTTGTTACCTTGAATAATAAAGAGTTTTAAAGGATGAAAAAATAATATGTTTACTCATTTGCACACACATACAGAATTTTCTCTGCTTGACGGTGCCTGCCGTATCGAGCAGTTAGTCAGTCGTGCAAAGAGTCTTGGAATGCAGTCTCTTGCTATTACCGACCATGGTAATATGTATGGGGCTGTTGATTTTTATAAGGCTTGTAAAAAAGAGGGTATTAAGCCTGTAATCGGCTGCGAAGTTTATGTTGCACCGCGTACACGTTTTGATAAGGATAAGGTGCTTGATAAGGAATATAATCATCTTATATTGCTTTGTGAAAATGAGACAGGCTATAAAAATCTTATCAATATGGTGTCAAGGGCTTTTACCGAAGGATTTTACTTCAAACCAAGAATTGACCACGATTTGCTTGAAAAACATCACGAGGGACTTATATGTCTGTCTGCCTGCCTTGCAGGTGAAATACCGCAGGCAATTCTGCAAAAGGATTATGAAAAGGCAAAGCGAACAGCACTTTGGTATCGTGATGTTTTCGGTGAGGGTAACTATTATCTTGAACTGCAGAATCACGGTCTGTCAGAACAGCTTGCCGTTAATGAGGGTGTTAAACGCATTTCAAGAGAAACGGGTATACCGCTTGCCGCAACGAATGATGTGCACTATATAAATAAGGAAGATGCAAAAATTCAGCAGGTGCTTATCTGCATTGCAACTAACCATGTAATCGGTGATGATACAGGATTGGAATTTCACGCAGATGAATTTTATCTCAAAAGCGAGGAGGAAATGCGTACTCTTTTTGCCGATACACCTGAAGCGATAGACAATACACAGATTATTGCCGACAGATGTGATTTCGAATTCGAATTCGGCAATACTAAGCTGCCATATTATGAAACACCTGATAATATGGACCATTTTGAATATTTCAAAATGCTTTGCCTGCAGGGAATGAAAAAAAGATATGGTGAAAATCCGCCGCAGGAATATTATGACAGGCTGGATTATGAGCTTAATACAGTGGATAAAATGGGATATACCGATTATTATCTTATTGTGTCTGATTTTGTATCGTTCGCAAAAAGCAAGGATATTCCCGTAGGTCCCGGAAGAGGTTCGGGTGCCGGCTCGATAGCGGCTTATTGTATGGGAATAACAGACCTTGATCCGATGAAATATAATCTTCTTTTCGAACGATTCCTTAATCCCGAGCGTGTATCAATGCCTGATTTTGATATCGATTTCTGCTATGAAAGACGCGGAGAGGTAATTGAATATGTAACTAATAAATATGGTGCGGACCATGTAGCACAGATAGTAACGTTTGGTACACTTGCAACACGTGCCGCTATCCGTGATGTCGGCAGAGCAATGGGTATGCCCTATGCTTCTGTTGATGCTGTGGCAAAGCTTGTACCGAATGATTTTCATATTACGATTGAGCAGGCTGTTAGTAAGTCTAAAGAGCTTGCTAAGCTTATGCAGGAAAATCCACAAGTCAACGAACTCATTGAAACTGCAAAAAAAGTTGAGGGTATGCCGCGAAATACATCAACGCATGCAGCAGGTGTTGTAATTACGCACAATCCTGTCTCATCTTACGTTCCTCTTGCGACAAATGACGGTGTACCTGTAACACAGTATATTATGACGACTCTTGAGGAGCTTGGGTTGCTAAAAATGGACTTTCTTGGTCTCAGGACTTTAACAGTTATCGATGATGCTGCCAAGGCTGCAGGTGTTGATGTTGATTCAATGCCAATTGACGATGCTAATGTTTACAAGCTTTTTGCAAGAGGACAGACAGAGGGTATTTTTCAGTTTGAATCTTCAGGTATGAAGCAGATGCTTACTAATCTTAAGCCTACCGCACTTGAGGATTTGATTGCAGCAACCTCGCTGTATCGTCCCGGTCCTGCAAAGCAGATTGATACATTTGTTGAAAATTCTCATAATCCGTCAAATGTTAAATATATTACCGATAAGCTTAGACCGATACTTGAGAACACATATGGATGTATGGTTTATCAGGAGCAGGTAATGCAGATTTTTCGTGAGCTTGCTGACTATTCTTACGGACGAGCTGATATTGTACGCCGTGCTATGAGTAAGAAGAAAATATCTGTTATGGAGCAGGAACGGGAAACATTTATTTTAGGCTGTGAGAAAAACGGTATTGACAAATCAGCGGCAAACACTATCTTTGACCAGATGTCCGATTTTGCCAAATATGCTTTTAACAAATCTCATGCTGCCTGCTATGCTCTTGTCGCATACAGAACGGCGTATTTAAAATATTATTATCCGAGTGAATTTATGGCGGCACTTATGACATCTGTGCTTGATCAATCCAACAAGATTGCCCGCTATACTGCTGAGTGCAAGCGAATCGGTTTGAGGCTTGGACCGCCAAATATTAATTCATCAATGAAAGGCTTTACAGCAAACGGCAGAGTTATTAACTATGGTTTGCTTGGTATCAAAAATGTAGGCTCTGATTTTATTGATGAAATTGTTGAGGAACGTAAAACTGGTCCGTTTACCGATTTGACAGATTTCTGCAAGCGTATGCAGGAAGGGCACTTTAACCGCCGCGCTGCTGAAAGTCTTATCCGCTGTGGTGCAATGGATTGCTTTGGGTATAACAGACGACAGCTGCTTCAGGCATTGCCTGCTCTTGTGACAAATCTTGAAAATTACAGACAGAACACCCGTTATGGTCAGGTTGGATTTTTCGATCTGGGTCAGGGTGATATATTGTCATTTGATGTTGAAATTCCCGATGTCTCGGAATTTCCGAAAGCTGAACTTCTTAAAATGGAAAAGGAAATGACAGGGCTTTATCTTTCGGGACATCCGATGGATAAGCATGCCGAAGCCTGCAAAAACCTTGGTTATGCCTACACTATTGATTTGCTTGAGGCTGAAAAGGATCCGATGTCAAAATATAAGGACAAGTGCCTTGTAAAACTTTGCGGTATTATTACTCGTACTACGCTTAAGCAGACCAGAAATGGCGGTACAATGGCATTTGTAACCGCTGAGGATTTGTATGGCTCAATTGAAATAATTGTATTTCCGAAAACACTTGAAAAGTATTCAGAAATGATTTATGATGGCAATGTTATAAGTGTTGTCGGTAATCTTTCGTTAGAGGAGCAGAAGGATGCTAAAATCCTTGCTTCGGAACTCGCTCCACCACCGACGGGTGCATCAGCTCAGCAATCAAATTCAGTTGATAATGCTAATAAGAAAAAGAAAAAACGCGGTCTGTTTCTGAGGTTTAAGAGCGAAACTGACGACAATATCAGGCTTGCAAAGCGTGTTACAGCAATATTTGACGGAACAATTCCGCTCTATTTTTACTATATTGATAGTGGTAAGTACGAACTGCAGCCGAGAAACACGTTTGTCGAAGTGAATGAAACAGAGCTCAAGGAACTAAAGAGAATTCTTGGCGATGAGAATGTAGTATATATTGGATAGATAATATAGTACGCTGCAACAAGGAAACGCACTCTAAACAACAATTTAGCTGCGTATTTTATCTTGGAAGTATATAGAAAATACAAAAAACAAAGTCAATACTTGACATTTTTGCTCAGTAATATTAAAATACAAATATTATGTTATCATTTTTAGGGTAGGAGGATACTAATTATGAAAACAATTGCGGTATTAACAAGTGGTGGTGATGCACCCGGTATGAATGCAGCTGTTCGTGCAGTAGTTCGTACAGCATGTAAAAACGGAATTAAAGTATACGGTGTAATCCGTGGATATAACGGACTCATTAACGGCGATTTCATTGAAATGGATTTGCGTTCTGTGTCGGATATTATTAATAGAGGCGGCACAATTCTCTATTCAGCTCGTTCTGTTGAATTTGCAACTGAAGAGGGTATGCGCAAGGCTATTCGTACCTGTCAGGAATGGGGAATTGAGGGTGTAGTCGTTATTGGTGGTGACGGTTCGTTCCGCGGCGCAAGAGATTTGTCAGAAAGAGGTATTCCTTGTGTAGGTATTCCCGGTACTATCGATAATGATATTGCCTGCTGCGATTACACAATCGGCTATGACACTTGTCTTAATACTATTATGGAAATGGTTGACAGACTTCGTGATACAAGTGAAAGCCATGATCGCTGCACAGTAGTAGAGGTAATGGGACGACGTGCAGGCTATCTTGCACTTAATGCAGGTATCGCTGTAGGTGCTACAGCAATTCTTATTCCTGAAATTCCGTTTGATATTGAAAAGCATGTAATTGAACGTATGGAAAGCACTCAAAGAACAGGTAAAAAGCATTTTATTATAATTGTTGCCGAGGGTGTTAATGTTGATGTGCATGAGCTTGCAAAGGAAATTGAGGCTCGTACCGGTGTTGAGTCTCGCTCAATGACTCTTGGCCATGTTCAGCGCGGTGGATATGCTACCGTTAAGGATAGAGTAATGGCAACTCGTATGGGTAATTATGCAGTTAAGCTTCTTATGGATAATATCGGAAATCGTGTTGTAGCTGCTCAAAAGGAAGAGGTTGTTGACTACGATATTTTTGAAGCTCTTAATATGTCAAAGTCAATTGATCTTGAGCTTTATGACATTGCCCACGAGGTATCAATTTAATTACATAAAATCAAAGGACAGTCATTGACTGTCCTTATTTTTTTACAAAATTTTAAAAAATTTTTTTGTTGACTTCTTTGAGAAGTTTTGTTTTTTGGTTAATACTATAATCGGTGATTTGATTGAAAAAAATAATTCGTATAGCAGATGCATGCTTTGCAGCGGTTTTAGTATTGATTTATACATTGATAGGCTTTGGCAATTTTGCTCTGCCTGATCAAATAACAGCTTATTCATCGAAAAATATAAGCTATAAGACTATTTATACTATTGATATGTCAGATAATGCTCAAGTAGATTTTCAGAAAAACACTCGAGTATCGCCTGACGAAAATGAGATTAAGCTGCTCGGCGTTATTCCTGTAAAGACCGCTAAAATTTCGCAGACAAACGAGAGAAGTGTTTATGTCAGCGGAGAAAGCTTTGGTATTAAGCTTTATACCGATGGTGTAATCGTTGTAGGCACTAAGGACGTAGAAACGGCAGACGGTAAGTGTAATCCTGCACGAGAGGCAGGACTTGAAAAAGGCGACATAATTATAAGTATAAATAATGTTAAAATGACATCATCATCTCAGGTTGAAGAAACATTTAATGATAATAATGGCAAGGATTATAAGATTAAGGTTAAAAGGAACGGGAATTATAAAACCTTTACCTTAACACCCGCATATTCGCCGTCTGAGGGAAGCTATAAGGTAGGTGTATGGGTACGTGATTCCACCGCCGGCATAGGAACAATTACATTTTATAATCCCGAAAACGATTCCATTGCTGCACTGGGGCATCCTATTACAGATGTTGATACAAATGAAATTATGCCTATCCTAAATGGTGAAGCGGTTAAAGCGCAGGTTACCAAGCTTTATAAAAGCAGTAATGGTGAGGCAGGTTCGCTCTGCTGCGATTTTTCAAATGACGTGATTGGAACTTTAAGCGTTAACAGCACTTGTGGTATATACGGCAAATATAGCTGTGATGTTGATGGTATGCAACTTTATCAGATTGCGGCTCCTCAGGAAGTTGAAAAAGGACGTGCTCAGCTGTTATGTACTGTTGATGGGGATGGACCTAAGTTTTATGATGTTGAAATTACCCGAGTGTCCTATAGAGAAAATAATAATGAAAAAAATATGGTTGTTAAAGTTATTGACGATGAATTGATTAACAAAACAGGCGGTATTGTTCAGGGTATGTCAGGCTCACCCATTATCCAGAACGGAAAGCTTATAGGTGCCCTTACTCATGTGATTGTTGATAATCCTGAAAAAGGATATGCAATATTTGCTGAAAAGATGGCTGATAAGTCGAAAGAAGTTGAATAAAATATAAAGCGTTATTCATTGATACAAAATGAGTTGAATATTTTTCAAAAAAAGTGAAAAATAAATGCAAAAGAAAGTGAAAAAGACTTGCAAAATTTGCCAATTCGTGATACACTCTTCTTAACAAATAAAGGAGGGTTTTTAATGAAAACCAATTTAAAAGTATTAATTGCTGATGATTCAGCACAATTTGGCAAGGCATGTCAGAAGGAGTTGAAAAATGCAGGATTTGATGTTGTTCTGACTGCAAAGGACGGACTTCGTGTTATGTCCATTATCGATTCCCAGCATATTGATGTTGTACTTATGGATGCCTTTATGCCAAATGGTGATGCTATAGAAATTCTTGAGCATATGAATAATTCACTTAATGAAAAACCACTTGTTGCTGTTATTTCTTCTGTTGATTCACAGGATTTTGAGGAGCAGATGATTAATGCAGGTGCAAATTATTATTTTATTAAACCTGTTACAGCACTTTCAGTTGCAAAACGAATTACCAGCCTAGCGTCTTGGAAATCTGAGAAAAAGAGAAGAGAACTCAACGAAATTTCCGATAATGAGATTGATGTTGTTATTTCTGATATTATGCGACAAATTGGTGTACCTGCTCATATTAAAGGTTATCAGTATCTTAGAACGGCTATTAAGCTTTCTGTGTCTGACAGTGAAATGCTCGGTTCTGTTACCAAGCTGCTTTATCCAACTGTTGCTAAAATGTATAATACGACTGCCTCCAGAGTTGAAAGAGCAATTCGACATGCAATTGAGGTTGCATGGGACAGAGGAGATGTTGATGTTCTCTCCTCATATTTTGGTTATACAATCCAATCGCAGAGAGGAAAGCCAACAAATTCTGAGTTTATTGCAATGATTGCAGATAAGCTGAAGCTGTCGCTTAAAACTACCGCTTAAATTAGGTCATTTCCGCTATGCTGCACTACTGACAAAATTCTGCTTGCTCACATATAGATATATGCTCCCATCGACGAAATTTTGTCAAAAGCCTTATCTAATGAAAAAATCCATTAATTTAAGGGATTTCGAATGTCTAACAATTATTTGACATTATATATTAGCTATGTTAAAATAAACGATATCAATAACCAAAGGGACTAATTATTATGTTTACTATCAGATTTGAACTTGATAAAAATGCCGATTCTATCCAGCAGGATGGAATTCTTTTGTCGTGTTCATTTTCGGTGTAGATGTATTATAATCAATCTATATAATAAAACCGTTGATGAGCATATCATCAACGGTTTATTTTTTTAGGAGGAGAAAGCTATGAAAAAGAAAATTGTTGCAATCGGCGGTGGTGAAAATGGTCACAGAAAGTCAGATGGCTCGTATCACCCATATGAAACAGAGCATATTGATAAAGAAATAATACGCCTGACTGACAAAGATAAACCGAATTTTCTGTTGATTGCTCATTCTCAGCTGAATTCTGAATTGGAAGAAAGATATTTTGAAACTATGAAAAAAATATATGGTGACAGATTCGGATGTGAATGCAGATTTTTGAAACGTAGTGAATTGGTTACCGATTTTCATAAGGCGATTGATGATGTTGTGTGGGCAGACATAATATATGAGGGCGGCGGAGATACGCAAGGTATGATTGAATTGTGGCTGCAGACGGGCTTTGACAAGGTACTTTATGATGCGTGGTGCTGCGGCAAGGTGATGTGCGGTGTATCTGCAGGTGCTAACTGCTGGTTTAAGTCCTGCAGCTCTGACTCATTAAAAATTCAGTTAAATGATAATCGTGCACCTATGATTGTGCTTAACTGCCTGAATTTCATTCCTGCGTTTTTCACTCCTCATTGCAATGTTAAAATCAGACATAGCAACAGAATGAGACACATGAAAAGAAGTCTGAAAAATTCTGATGTTGTCGGAATAGGTGTTTCAGATTGTGCGGCACTTGCGATTGTTGATGATGAATATAAACTGATAACAAGTGTGCCTGCTAATAAAAAAATTAAACCATACGGAATAAAAGCATTTTGGAAAAACGGCAGATATTACAAAGAATATTTAATTAATGATAATGAATACAGAAATCTAAAAAGTTTATTGCGAAAGGACTGATAATATGATTAAGGATAAGCGATTTGATAACGGCAAGGGGTTCGATTGGGGACTCGCATCCGCTGATTATGCAAAATACAGGGATATTTACCCCGAAGAATTCTATGAAAGAATTATCAATCTTGGATACTGCAAAGATGGGCAGAGGGTTCTTGATCTCGGAACAGGCACAGGTGTTTTACCACGTAATATGTACAAATATGGGGCAGAATTTGTAGGAACAGATATATCTGAAAATCAGATTAAATATGCAAAGGAATTGAGCCAAGGGCTTAATATTAAATATATAGCTGAGTCGGCGGAAACGCTTTCATTTCCCGATAATAGCTTTGATGTTGTAACTGCCTGTCAGTGCTTTATGTATTTTGACAAAAAAATCATACTGCCGAAAATACACAAATTTCTTAAAGATAACGGACATTTTCTGATTCTGTATATGGCATGGCTACCCTTTGAAGGTGAAATTGCAAAGACGAGTGAGGATTTGGTGTTGAAATATAATCCAGAGTGGACAGGCGGCAGAATGACCAGATATAAGATTGATGAACCGGATTGGCTTATGGGATTGTTTGATGTTGCAAATGCAATTACATATGATATTGATATTGTATTTACACGTGAAAGCTGGAATGGCAGAATGAAGGCATGCAGGGGCATTGATGCGTCATTGCCACGCGAGGAGATTGCTGAGTTTGAAAAAGAGCATCTTGAGTATCTTGCAACAGTACCTGAAAAATTTGCGATTCCTCATTATGTAACAATACTTGATTTGAAGAAGATTGACTAATATAAACAATAATCTGTATGTAAATAGATTACCACTGCATATTTCGGTGTGAGTAGGGACTCACTCATTTACACTGCAGTTTTTTTGTTGTGCATTTCTACAGAATTTTGTCATTAAAATTCGTTAAAAGTGCACAAGGAAAAAATCTTTCCAAAAATTTATAAAAAGTTCAAAAATTCCCTTGACAATGGAGATTGTATAATATATAATAATGGAGCTTGTGAAAGAGGCTTATTATATATTTATATAGATAACTCTTATTTCACACATAGATATGCGTTGATGTGTAAGGTGGCGTCTTAACCCAGACGGGAATTTACACGGAGTATGTCCGATTTTAAACCGGGCGAAAATCACCGATAGGTAACTTATGCGTATAGTCAGCGACTTGCGAACACTGGCTAAAGGTGCGTTATTTCTCTGCCCGAATGAAAATTCAATCATTCGGTTTTATTTACAGAGAGGGTTGGAACACACGGACGCGTGGAAACTTATTGGAGCTCGCACCATAATTTTTCAGGAGGAAATAACATGGCAGCAAGTAAGGTTAAGATTCGAATCAGACTTAAGGGCTATGATCACAGTCTTGTTGATCAGGCTGCTGAGAAGATTGTTGAAACTGCAAAGAGAACAGGCGCACAGGTTAGCGGCCCTATTCCACTTCCTACAGAAGTTGAGAAAGTAACAATCCTCAGAGCTGTTCATAAGTACAAGGACAGCCGTGAGCAATTCGAGCAAAGAACACACAAAAGACTCATCGACATTCTCAGACCTTCAAACAAAACTGTTGAAGCTTTGACAAGTCTTGAGCTCCCAGCCGGCGTAGAGATTGAAATTAAGCTCTAATCGCAGCTGAGGTCATGTTGGGGAAACTCAACCAATAACCAAAAGGAGGAAATACACTATGAAAAAAGGTCTTATCGGCAAAAAGATTGGTATGACTCAGATTTTCGACGAAAACGGAAAAGTAATTCCTGTTACAGTAGTTGAAGCTGGTCCATGCACAGTTACTCAGATTAAGACAATGGACAACGACGGCTATGAGGCTGTTCAGGTTGGTTTTGGTGATGTTAAGGTATCACGTGTAAACAAGCCAATGAAGGGTCACTTCGACAAGGCAGACGTTGCTCCAAAGAAAACACTTAAAGAATTCCGTCTTGACAGCATCGAAGGTATTGAGGTTGGAAACATCCTTAAGGCTGACATTTTTGAGGTTGGCGAAACTGTAGATGTTAAGGGAACAAGCAAGGGTCACGGAACAGCTGGTGCAATCAAGCGCTGGAACTTCTCAAGACTCAGAATGACACACGGTACAGGTCCAAACCACCGTCACGCAGGTTCACTCGGTGCTTGTTCAAGCCCTTCAAGAGTATTTAAGGGCAAGAAGATGGCAGGTCACTACGGTCACGAAACAGTAACAGTTCAGAACCTTAAGGTTGCTAAGATTGATGCAGAAAACAATCTTATCGCAATCAAGGGCGCAATTCCGGGTCCTAAGGGCGGAATTGTTGTTATTGCAGACGCAGTTAAAGCTTAACGAAAGGAGAGATAAAAATGGCACAGGTTCAGGTTTATAACCAGGAAGGTAAGAAAACTTCAAAAATGGAACTTGCTGATTCAGTTTTCGCTATTGAGCCAAACACATCAGCAATGCATCTTGCAGTTGTTAGCTATCTTGCTAATCAGCGTCAGGGCACACAGTCAACTCTCACTCGTTCAGAAGTAAGCGGTGGCGGTGCAAAGCCTTGGAGACAGAAGGGTACAGGTCGTGCTCGTCAGGGTTCAACTCGCAGCCCACAGTGGACACACGGTGGTATTGCTCTTGGTCCAAAGCCAAGAAAGTATAAGGTAAACCTTAACAAGAAAGTTAAGAGACTTGCTATGAAGTCTGCACTTTCAACTAAGGTTGCTGCTGAAGAAATGATGGTAATCAACAAGGTTGAGCTTGAGACAATCAAGACTAAGGCTGTTGTTGAGATGCTTTCAAAGCTTAAGACAGCTAAGAAAACTCTTATCGTTACAGCAGAGAGCGATGAGAAAATTTACAAGAGTGCTCGTAACATTGAGGGCGTAAAGGTTGTTACAGTTAACACACTTTGTGTTTATGATATTCTCAACTGTGACTCATTCGTAGTTCTCAAGGACGCAGCTAAGAAAATTGAGGAGGTATATGCATAATGAAAACAGCTCAGGATATTATCCTTAAGCCTATTATCACTGAGGAATCAATGATGGGCATTATGGTTAAGAAATATACCTTCAAGGTTGCAAAGGATGCTAATAAAATTGAAATCGCTAAGGCTATTGAGACTGTTTTCCCGGGCACAGAGGTTGCTAAGGTTAACACAATCAATGTTCGCGGCCGCAAGCGTCGTCAGGGTATGAACGTTGGCTACACTCCATCTTGGAAAAAGGCAATTGTTACTCTTACTGAGGATTCAAAGGAAATCGAATTCTTCAACGATATGATGTAATCGCATCTATACCTATTATATAAATAGTAGGGAGCGGTTACATATCGCTCCGATAAAGCAACAAAATGATTTCGGATGATGAGGTATGAAAGGTGCCATCCTTTCGCAAAGTTATCCGGAAAGGAGAAAAAATAATGGCAATTAAAAATTATAAGCCAACCACTCCTTCAAGAAGAAATATGTCAGTAACTGATTATTCTTCACTTTCAAAGGTTGCTCCTGAAAGATCTTTGCTTGAGCCACTCAGCAAAAAGTCAGGCCGTAACTCATATGGTAGAATAACAGTTCGTCATCGTGGTGGCGGAAACAGAAGAAAGTATCGTATTATCGACTTCAAGAGAAATAAGTTTGATGTACCTGCAACTGTTAAGACAATCGAGTACGATCCAAACAGAAGCGCACACATTGCACTTATTCAGTATGAAGATGGCGTAAAGAGCTATATCACAGCTCCTGAAGGTCTTAAAGTTGGCGACACTGTAATGGCAGGTCCTAACGCAGATATCGTAGCAGGTAATGCTCTTGCTCTTAAGGATATGCCTGTTGGTACAATCGTACACAACGTAGAGCTTTATCCGGGCAACGGTGCTCAGCTTGCTCGTTCAGCTGGTAACAGTGCTCAGCTTATGGCACTTGAGGGTGCATATGCACTTCTCAGACTCCCATCAGGCGAGCTCAGAAATGTACCAAGAGATTGTATGGCAACAGTTGGTGTTGTTGGCAACACTGACCACGCTAATGTTAAAATCGGTAAAGCCGGTCGTAAGCGCAACATGGGCTGGAGACCAACAGTACGTGGTTCTGTTATGAACCCGAATGACCACCCTCACGGTGGTGGTGAAGGTAAATCACCTATCGGCCGTCCGGGTCCTTGTACTCCTTGGGGCAAGCCTGCTCTTGGTTATAAGACACGTAATAAGAAGAAGGCATCTAACAAGATGATCGTTCGCCGTCGTAACGGTAAATAAGAAGAAAGGAGAAGATTAAAATGAGTAGAAGTACTAAAAAAGGACCTTTTGTCGAAGAAAGTCTTTACAAAAAGGTTGAGGCACTTAATGCTGCAGGTGACAAGCAGGTTATCAAGACCTGGTCAAGAAGTTCAACAATCTTCCCTGAATTCGTAGGACACACATTTGCTGTTCATGATGGAAGAAAGCATGTTCCTGTATATGTTACAGAGGATATGGTTGGACACAAGCTTGGTGAGTTTGCACCAACAAGAACATTCAGAGGCCACGCTGGCTCAAAGACATCTAAGTAATCGAAAGGAGAATTATTATGGAAGCAACAGCAAAAGCAACATATGTCCGTATCTCTCCTCGAAAGGTGCAGATTGTTCTTGATCTTATCAGAAATCAGCCTGCTGACAAGGCTATGGCTATTCTTCAGTACACACCAAAAGCTGCTTGTGAGCCTGTTATGAAGGTTCTTAAGTCAGCAATGGCAAACGCTGAGAACAATAACAATATGGACGTATCAAGATTAGTAGTAAGCTACTGCAATGCAACTCCTGGTCCTACTCTTAAGAGAATCCAGGCTAGAGCACAGGGCAGAGCTTTCAGAATCAATAAGAGAACATCACACATCACCATTACCGTTAAGGAAATGGAAGACTAAGCGAGGAGGTAAAGTTAAATGGGACAGAAATGTAATCCAACCGGTTTAAGAATCGGCGTTATTAAGAACTGGGACTCTCGCTGGTATGCAAAGAAGGGTGAGTTCGGCGATACACTTGTAGAAGATTACAATCTTCGTAAGTATCTCCTTGACACTCTTTACGGTGCAGGTGTTCCAAAGGTAGAAATCGAAAGAGATGCTAAGAGAGTAAGAATCAACATCCACTGCGCAAAGCCGGGTATGGTTATCGGTAAGCAGGGTGCTGAAATCGAAAAGCTCAAGGCTATCTGTGCAAAGAAGTTAGGCAAGAATGCTAACGAAGTATTCATCAACATTGTTGAGATTAAGCAGCCTGACCTTGATGCAACACTCGTAGCACAGAGCATTGCTCAGCAGCTTGAGAGACGTGTATCTTTCAGAAGAGCTGTTAAGGGTGCTATCAGAAATACAATGAGACTTGGCGCTCGTGGTATTAAGATTATGGTTTCAGGCAGAATCGGCGGTGCAGAAATCGCTCGTTCTGAGACTTATAAAGAGGGTACAATTCCTCTTCAGACACTTCGTGCTGACATCGATTACGGCTTTGCTGAGGCAAAGACAACTTATGGCAGAATCGGTGTTAAGACCTGGATTTATCAGGGCGAAGTTCTCCATGAATCTCGTAATAAGAATAAGAAGAGATCAAATCGTAAGGAAGGGGGAAAAAGATAATGCTCTTACCTAAGCGTGTAAAACACAGAAAGCAGCACAGAGGCCGTATGACCGGTGCAGCTACAAGAGGTAATAAGGTAACTTATGGTGAGTTTGGTCTTCAGACTACTGAGCCAGCATGGATTACAGCAGCACAGATTGAAGCTGCCCGTATTGCTATGACACGTTACACTAAGCGTGGCGGTAAAGTATGGATCAAGATTTTCCCTGATAAGCCTATTACAGCAAGACCTGCCGATACTCGTATGGGTAAAGGTAAAGGTAACGTTGACTACTGGGTAGCAGTAGTTAAGCCGGGCAGAGTTATGTTTGAACTCGGCGGCGTAAGCGAGGAAGTAGCTCGTGAGGCTATGAGACTCGCAGCAAACAAGCTTCCTGTAAAATGTAAGTTTGTTAAGAAAGAAGAAGAGGGAGGCGAGCAGTAATGAAAGCATCAGAAATCAAGGCTCTTTCAGCAGATCAGAGAGCAGCAAAGCTTGCAGAGCTCAAAGAAGAGCTTTTCAACCTTCACTTTCAGCAGGCTATCAATCAGCTCGACAACCCTATGAGAATTAAAGCAGTCAAGAAAGATATCGCTCGTATCAAAACAGTTGAGAGAGCTATCGAACTTGAAAATGCTAATTCTTAAGAAGGAGGTAACTGAATAATGGAAAGAAACCTCAGAAAAACAAGAGTAGGTATTGTAACAAGCGACAAGATGGACAAAACCGTTGTTGTAACAATTAAGGATAAGGTTCGTCATCCGCTTTACAATAAGATTGTTAACCGTACTGTAAAGTACAAGGCACACGACGAGAATAACGAATGCGGTGTTGGTGATAAGGTTCTCATTATGGAATGTCGCCCATACAGCAAGGATAAGAGATGGCGTGTGGTTGAAATCGTTGAGAAAGCTAAATAATCGTTACGATTTACAGCTTTTTTATAATTTAGTCAATTAAAATAATAACTGCAACTTAGCAAAGTGTTATTTTGCAGTACGAAGGAGGAAATTGCTGTGTTACAACAAGAAAGTCGTCTTAAAGTAGCAGACAACACAGGTGCTAAAGAGCTTCTTTGCATTAGAGTTCTCGGCGGTTCAGGCAGAAGATATGCAAATATCGGCGATGTAATCGTTGCAAGTGTAAAGAAAGCAGCTCCCGGTGGTATTGTTAAAAAGGGCGAAGTTGTTAAGGCAGTCATCGTTCGTACAACTAAAGGTGTACGTCGTGACGACGGTCAGTATATTCGTTTTGACGAGAATGCTGCCGTAATTATTAAAGAGGATAAAACTCCTCGTGGCACTCGTATTTTTGGACCTGTTGCTCGTGAGCTTCGTGAGAAGGATTATATGAAAATCCTTTCACTCGCTCCCGAAGTACTTTAATGGAGGTGCGATGATATGAGCAAAATGTTTGTAAAAACCGGTGATACTGTATTAGTACTCAGCGGTAAATCAAAGGGTGTTAAGGGCGAGGTTATCGCTGTAAGTCCTAAAGAGGATAAGGTTATCGTTAAGAAGGTAAACGTTGTTACAAAGCACGTTAAGCCTCGTAAGATGGGCGAGCCTGGCGGACTTATTGAAGTTGAATCAGCTCTTTACGCATCAAAAGTACAATTAGTATGTCCTAAGTGCGGTGAGGCAACTCGCGTTGGCCGTAAGGACGGTAACCGCGTTTGTAAAAAATGCGGCGCTGAATTTTAAGTAAGGGAGGAACATAACAATGGCAGCAGTATTAAAAGAAACATATAAAAATGATATTGCACCTGCATTGATGAAGAAATTCGGATACAAATCTGTTATGCAAATCCCAAAGCTTGACAAGATTGTTATCAATGTTGGTTGCGGTGAAGCACGTGAAAACTCAAAGGTTGTAGATGCTATCATCACAGATCTTCAGACAATTACAGGTCAGAGACCGGTAGTTTGTCGTGCTAAGAAGTCAGTTGCTAACTTCAAACTCCGTGAGGGTATGCCAATCGGTGTTAAGGTTACACTTCGTGGTGACAGAATGTATGAATTCCTTGAGAGATTTTTCAATCTCGCACTTCCAAGAGTTCGTGACTTCAGAGGTATCAACCCTAACTCATTTGACGGCCGTGGTAACTACGCTATGGGTGTTAAGGAGCAGTTGATTTTCCCTGAAATCGATTATGATAAGATTGATGCTGTTCGTGGTATGGACATCATCATGGTAACAACTGCAAACACTGACGAAGAGGCTCGTGAGCTTCTTAAGTTAATGGGCGCACCATTTGCAGAGTAAGGAGGGATTATCGTGGCAAAGACATCTATGAAAGTTAAGGCTGCTAAGCCTGCTAAGTATTCAACAAGACAGTATAACAGATGCAAAATCTGCGGTAGACCTCATGCTTATCTTCGTAAGTACGGTGTATGCAGAATCTGCTTCAGAGAGCTCGCTCACAAGGGTGAGATTCCTGGCGTTAAGAAATCATCTTGGTAAGAACTGAGAATTGCTAATCTAATAAGGAGGAATTATCAATGCATATTACAGATCCAATCGCTGATATGCTTACAAGAGTTCGTAATGCAAATTCAGCAAAGCACGATACAGTAGATATTCCTGCGTCAAACATGAAGAAGGCAATTGCTCAGATTCTTGTTGATGAAGGTTATATCAAAGGTTATAAAGTTATTGAAGACGGCAAGCAGGGTGTTATCCGTGTAACACTTAAGTACGGCGAGGGCAAGAGCCAGGTTATCACTGGTCTTCGCAGAGTATCAAAGCCAGGTCTTCGTATTTATTCAAACGTTGAGGATATGCCTAAGGTTATGAAGGGACTCGGTATTGCTATCGTTTCAACTTCAAAGGGCATTATGACAGACAGAGAAGCTCGTGACCGCAATGTTGGCGGCGAGGTTTTAGCATTCATTTGGTAAGGAGGGACAGTAAGGATGTCACGTATAGGTTTAAAGCCAATTACAATTCCTGCCGGTGTTGATGTAAACATCAATGCAAATACTGTTACCGTTAAGGGACCAAATGGTACTCTTTCAATGGATGCACATCCTAACATGGCTATCAGTGTTGAAGGCAGCGAGATCATCGTTAGCAGACCTAACGATGCAAAAGAAAACAGATCTCTTCATGGCCTTACCCGTACACTTGTTGCAAATATGGTTACAGGTGTTACAGAAGGCTTCAAGAAGACTTTAGAGGTTAACGGTGTTGGTTACCGTGTACAGTTACAGGGTACAAATCTTGTTATGAACCTTGGTTATTCACATCAGGTTATAATGGAAGCACCGGAGGGTATCAAGATCGAATGTCCGTCAGCAAACAGCATTGTAATCAGTGGTGCTGACAAGCAGAAGGTTGGTCAGTTCGCAGCTCAGGTTCGCGAGAAGAGACCACCGGAGCCATATAAGGGCAAGGGTATCAAGTACTCAGATGAGCATATCCGTCGTAAAGAAGGAAAAGCAGGTAAGAAATAAGGGAAGGAGTGAAATACAATGGTTTCAAGACAGGATGCCAATAAGGCAAGACAGAAGCGCCACACCAGAGTACGTGGCAAGATCAGCGGTACTGCTGAGTGTCCAAGACTTAACGTATATCGCTCTCTCAGCAATATTTACGTGCAGTTGATTGACGATGTTGCAGGTGTAACAATTGCATCAGCATCAACCGTTGAAAAGGAATTCACACAGTATGGCGGTAATGTAGAAGCAGCTAAGGCTGTAGGTAAGACATTAGCAGACAGAGCTAAGGCAAAGGGCATTGAAAAGTGCGTATTTGACCGCGGCGGTTACGTTTATCACGGACGTGTAGCAGCAGTAGCTGATGGCGCTCGTGAGGGCGGACTTAAGTTCTAACGAAGG
The DNA here is from genome assembly GCA_947176035.1 of uncultured Clostridia bacterium. Lineage (GTDB taxonomy): Bacteria > Bacillota > Clostridia > Oscillospirales > Acutalibacteraceae > Eubacterium_R. The sequence continues at coordinate 24,707 of CAMWPJ010000008.1, forward strand.
AGGTAAATTTTTATGGCAAAGATTGACGTATCTTCAATGGAGCTTGAAGAAAGAGTTGTAACTATTAACCGTGTATCAAAGACTGTAAAGGGTGGTAGAATTTTCAAGTTCTCAGCTCTCGTAGTTGTTGGTGACGGTAATGGTCTTGTAGGCTTCGGTATCGGTAAATCAGGCGAAGTTCCTGATGCTATCCGTAAGGGTATCGAGGACGCTAAGAAGAATGTAATTAAGGTTGCTCTTAAAGGATCAACAATTCCTCACGAGATTAAGGGTAAATTTGGTGCCGGCGAAGTATTGCTTATGCCTGCTCCAAAGGGTACCGGTGTTATCGCTGGTGGTCCTGTCCGTGCAGTTGTTGAGACAGTTGGTATCAAGGACATCAGAACAAAGGCTATCCGTTCAAATAATCCTTGCAATGTTGTAAGAGCTACAATTGATGGTTTAAGCAAGCTCAGAACAGCTGACCAGGTTGCAGCAGTTCGCGGCAAGTCAACCAAAGAAATTTTAGGTTAAGGAGGGTGGAACAATGGCAGATATTAAAATCAAGCTTACAAAGAGCTTAATTGGCAGCAAAGCAGACCAGATTGCCACCGCCCACTCACTTGGTCTTCGTAAAATCGGCAACACAACAGTTCAGCCTGACAATGCTCAGACTCAGGGTAAGCTTGCTAAGATTGCTCACCTTGTAACTGTTGTAGAAGAATAAGGGGAGGTGCAGATATGAAATTACATGAACTTTCTCCTGCAGAAGGCTCTAAAAAGAGCGTAAAAAGAGTTGGTAGAGGTACTGCTTCAGGTCAGGGCAAGACTTCAGGTAAAGGCCAGAAGGGTCAGAAGTCACGTTCAGGCTACAGCAGACGTGCAGGCTTTGAAGGTGGTCAGATGCCACTTCAGAGACGTGTACCAAAGAGAGGTTTCAACAACATTTTTGCAACTGAGTATGCAATCGTTAATCTTTCAACACTCAATGATAGATTTGAAGATGGTGCTACTGTAGATGCACAGGCACTTATCGATGCAGGCGTAATCAAGAAGACACTCGATGGTGTTAAGATTCTTGGTAAGGGCGAAATCACAAAGGCACTTACAGTTAAGGTAACTGCTGTCAGTGAGTCAGCTAAAGCAAAAATTGAGGCTGCAGGTGGTAAGGTGGAGGTGCTCTAAATGATTAAAACCATCGTAAATGCGTGGAAAGTAGCTGAAATCCGTAAAAAGATTTTATTTACTGCATTTATTATCCTCGTTTTCAGAATAGGTTCAGTCATTCCGGTACCTTTCCTCAACATTGTTGATGAAATTAGTGTTGGTAAGGGAAACACAATTCTCACTTATTTGAGTTTGATGACAGGTAGTGCATTCACATACGGAACTATTTTCGCTATGTCAATTACTCCATACATCAACGCTTCAATCATAATGCAGCTGCTTGCAGTTGCAATCCCTGCACTTGAAAGATTGCAGAAGGAAGGCGAAGAAGGCAGAAAGAAGATTGCTTCAATCACTCGTTTTGTTACTGTAGTGCTTGGTCTTCTTCAGTCACTTGCTTATTTCTTCTATCTTCGTGCAAATAATTACTTGATGACAGATGTTAACGGTGCTGCATTTACAGGCTTTGATGCTGTATTCCAGGCTCTCGTTATTATACTTGTTCTTACAGCAGGTACAGCTGTTATCATGTGGCTTGGTGAACAGATTACAATCAGCGGTATAGGTAATGGTATTTCAATTATCCTTTTTGCCGGTATCGTATCTAGATTCCCAACACTCATTAAGCAGTTATTCCAGTATCTCGATACAGGTAGAGTTGTTTATAGAGTTCTTGTTCCGGTTGTATGTGTAATCTTCCTTTTGATGATTGCATACATCGTATTTATGGACAATTCAGAGAGAAGACTCCCAATCACATATGCAAAGCGTGTTGTTGGCAGAAAGCAGATGGGCGGTCAGTCAACTCATATGCCTATTAAGGTTAATATGAGCGGCGTACTTCCTGTAATCTTCGCTTCATCAATTCTCTCTCTTCCGGGAACAGTTCAGATGTTCCTTTCAGCTGATAAGTATGAGGGTACTTTCTGGGAGAAGTTCTTCAATGCATTCCAGGGTGACTCTTGGTGGTACGCATTAATGTACTTCCTGCTTATCATATTCTTTGCTTATTTCTACAGTACAATTCAGTACAACCCAATTGAAATGGCAAACAACCTTCGTAAAAATAATGGCGCAATCCCGGGTATAAGACCTGGCAGACCTACTTCTGATTATATTCTCAGAGTTCTCTCCAGACTTACACTTATCGGCGCATTGATGCTTTCAGTAATCGCATTATTCCCGATTATCTATTCACTTGTTTGTGATCTTGCTATTCCGCCACTCACAGAGGGCGGCGAAGACGGCGGTATGACAATCTCACTCGGCGGTACATCACTTATCATTATGTGCGGTGTTGCTCTTGAGACTGTTCGTCAGCTTGAATCACAGATGATGATGCGTCATTATAAAGGCTTCCTTGATTAATAGATAAGGAGATAATTATTATGAAACTTATTCTTCTCGGTGCTCCGGGTGCCGGCAAAGGTACTCAGGCGGAAAAGATTGTTGACAAATATGGTATTCCTGCAATTTCAACAGGTAATATTCTTCGTGCCGCTGTAAAAGACGGCACAGAGATGGGTCTTAAGGCTAAGCAGTATATGGATGCTGGTCAGCTTGTTCCTGATGAGGTTGTTATCGGTATTATCAAGGACAGACTTAAAGAAGATGATTGTAAAAACGGATTCATTCTCGATGGCTTCCCAAGAACAATTCCTCAGGCTCAGGCCCTTGAGGATGCGAATGTTGATATTGACAAGGTTGTTGATATTGAGGTATCAGACGAAGCCATCACTAAGAGAATGAGCGGTCGCCGCGTGTGTGCTAAGTGTGCTAACTCATACCATCTTGAGTATAAAAAGCCTCAGACCGATGGTGTGTGTGATGCTTGCGGCGGCGAGCTTATCCAGCGAAAAGATGATGCTCCCGAAACAGTGCAGGCCAGACTTGCAGAGTATCACGAGATGACAGAGCCTCTTAAGGATTTCTATAAGGGACTTGGTAAGCTTGTGATTGTTGAGGGACAGGAAGAAGTTGCTGATACAACAGCACTTGTTTTCGCTGCATTGGAGGATTAACATGATAGTGCTTAAAAGCAGTCGTGAGCTTGAGCTTATGAAAGAGGCTTGTCAGATTTCTGCTGAAGCATTAATGGTAGCAGGAGAGGCGGTTAAACCCGGCGTGTCTACCAAGGAAATTGATGAAATTGCATACAGGTTTATAAAAAAACATGGAGCAACTCCAAATTTTCTTAACTACGGTGGATTTCCTGCTACTGCATGTATTTCTATAAATGATGAAGTAATTCACGGTATACCTAAGGCTGACCGTATTATTCAAGAGGGTGATATAGTCAGCATTGACTTAGGTGCTGCGAAGAATGGTTATAACGGCGACAATGCTGCCACATTTGCTGCAGGGACTTGCTCTCCCGAGGCAAAGCGGCTGATGGATACGACCCGCGAGAGCCTTTATAAGGGTATTGAGCAGGCAGTTCCCGGCAACAGAATCGGTGATATATCCTATGCAGTTCAGTCTTACTGTGAAGACCGTGGGTACGGCGTTGTACGTGACTTTGTCGGTCACGGTGTCGGAACTAAGCTTCATGAAGAACCAAGCGTACCAAACTTCGGTCACGCAGGTCGTGGTATCAGACTGTTACCCGGAATGACATTGGCAATTGAACCAATGATAAATCTGGGAACCTATAAGGTTAAACAACTTTCAGACGGTTGGACAGTTAAAACTACTGACGGTAAAATCTCTGCTCATTTTGAGCACACGGTTGCCATTACTTCAAATGGTCCGGTAATTTTAACAAAAGTCTAAAGTTGGGTGCAGGAATTATTAATTGAATTCTTGTTATTCCAAATCAATTGCTGGCGATTACGCCGTAATGTGATTCCAGTTAATATAGATAACATCAATCGTAATGAATTATTTTAGCGAGGTATAAGATGTCAAAGTCAGATATGATAGAAGTTGAGGGTACCGTGGTTGAGGTATTGCCTAACACAACTTTTAAGGTAACACTTCAAAATGGCCACATTATTATTGCCCACATCAGCGGAAAGCTCAGAATGAATAACATTCGTATTCTTCCCGGTGACAAGGTAACAATTGAGATGTCACCATATGACCTTACAAAGGGTCGTATCATTTGGCGCTCAAAGTAAATATTTAGGAGGATATTCAAAATGAAAGTTAGACCTTCTGTAAAGAAAATTTGCGAAAAGTGCAAAGTAATAAAGCGCAATGGAAAAGTAATGGTTATCTGTGAAAATCCAAAGCACAAACAGCGTCAGGGCTAATCCTGAATTAATAATCGGAGGTAAACTGTAAAATGGCACGTATTTCAGGTGTTGACTTACCTAATGACAAGAGAGTAGAAATCGGCCTTACCTACATTTATGGTATCGGTCTTACTACTTCTAAAGAGGTTATTGCAGCAACAGGTATCAATCCGGATACTCGTTGCAGAGATTTAACAGAAGACGATGTTAAAAAGCTTAGTGACTATATCACTCACAATCTTACTGTTGAAGGCGACCTTCGCAGAAATACAGCTTTTGACATCAAGAGACTTATCGAAATTGGTTGCTATCGTGGCGTTAGACATAGAAAGGGTCTCCCTGTAAGAGGTCAGACTTCTAAGAACAATGCTCGTACACGCAAGGGTCCTAAGAAGACTATAGCAAATAAGAAGAAATAAGTAGGAGGAAACAAATAGTATGGCTACTAAAAAGACCACAGGCTCACGCAAGCGCCGTGAGAAGAAAAATATTGAGCGTGGTGCTGCCCATATTCAATCAACCTTCAACAACACAATCGTAACAATTACTGATACACAGGGCAATGCCGTATCATGGGCATCAGCCGGTGAAATGGGCTTCCGCGGTTCAAGAAAGTCTACTCCTTTTGCTGCTGCAACAGCTGCTGAGACAGCTGCTAAAACAGCAATTGATTGCGGTATGAAAACTGTTGAAGTTTACGTTAAGGGCCCGGGCTCAGGACGTGAATCAGCTATCAGAGCTCTTCAGACAGCAGGTCTGGAAGTAAGTCTTATTAAAGATGTTACTCCTATTCCACACAATGGCTGTCGTCCACCAAAAAGACGTAGAGTATAGTATAAACTTGGAGGTTACTTGATATGGCAAGATATACAGGACCTGCTTGTAAGCTTTGTCGTCGTGAGGGCAAAAAGCTTTTCCTCAAGGGTGACAGATGTTATACAGGCAAATGTGCAATTGAACGCCGTTCATATGCACCTGGCCAGCATGGTCAGAACAGAAAAAAGACTTCAGAGTATGGTATGCAGCTTCGTGCTAAGCAGTCTGCACGTCGTTACTATGGTATTGCTGAGGGTCAGTTCCACAAATATTTCCTTATGGCTGAACGTAAGGCTGGTGTAACAGGTTCAAACCTTCTCCAGATTTGTGAGAGTCGTTTAGATAATTTTGTTTACACAGCTGGTTTTGCAAGCTCAAGAGCACAGGCTCGTCAGCTCGTTAACCATGCTCATTTCACTGTAAATGGTACAAAGGTTGATATTCCTTCATATCTCCTCAAGGCAGGCGACGTAGTTGCTGTTAAGGAAACAAGCAAGACTACTGATGAGTTCAAGACTCTTGTTGAGTCTAACGCATCTCGTCCTGTTCCACAGTGGGTTGATGTAAACAAGGATGCTATGGAAGCAAAGGTTGTTAAGCTCCCTGAGAGAGACGAAATAGCAACTCCTGTTGAAGAGCATTTAATCGTTGAGTTCTACTCTAAGTAATAGCCTTTTGCTGCTATTATTTAGCGAAAACAAAATACAACATTTTTTAGGAGGCTTTTAAATGATCGAAATTGATAAGCCTAAAATCGAGATTGTAGACGTGTCTACTATCGGAAGCCGCAGCACAGGTCGTTTTATTGTTGAACCTCTTGAGAGAGGCTTCGGCACAACACTCGGCAATGGTATGAGAAGAGTTCTTCTTTCTTCTCTTCCAGGTTATGCTATCACTTCCGTAAAGATTGATGGTGTTTTACACGAATTTTCAACTATCCCTCATGTAAAAGAAGATGTAACCGAGATTGTTCTTAATCTCAAGAATGTTATTCTTAAAATACATGATGAAAGCCCAAAGACTCTTTATATTGAAGTTTCAGGTGAGGGAGAAATCACTGCAGGTGATATTAAGCATGATGCAGATGTTGAGATTCTTAATCCTGACCTTCACATCGCTTATCTTGATGAAGGTGCAAATGTAGTTATGGAGCTTACTGCTGATAACGGCAGAGGTTATGTTCCTTGTGACCGTAATAAGCAGTTAATGGATTTGCCAATCGGTACAATTGCCATCGACTCTATCTATACACCAGTATTAAAGGTTAACTACACTGTTGAAAACACCCGTGTAGGTCAGCAAACTGACCTTGACAAGCTCATTCTCGACATTGAGACAGACGGTACTATCCCGGCTGATGAGGCAGCATCTCTTGCTGCTAAGATTCTCAATGACCATCTTATGCTCTTTGTTGATCTTTCTGAAGAAATCGGAAATCAGGACATTATGGTTGAGAAGGATGATGACAGCAAGGAAAAGGTTCTTGAAATGACTATTGAAGAGCTTGATCTTTCTGTTCGTTCATTCAACTGTCTTAAGAGAGCAGGCATTAACACAGTAGAAGATTTAATCGGTAAATCAGAAGAAGATATGATGAAAGTTAGAAACCTTGGTCGCAAGTCACTCGACGAAGTAGTTGCAAAGCTTGCTTCACTCGGTTTTGGACTTAGTCAAGAAGAGGACTAAAGGAGGGAATTTCAATGCCAGGTAGCAGAAAGCTGGGCCGCCCAACTGATCACAGAAAGGCTATGCTCAGAGGTATGGTTACTTATCTTTTAGAAAACGGCAAGATTGAAACTACCGTTACAAGAGCAAAGGAAGTTCGTGCTATGGCTGAGAAGATGATTACTCTTGGCAAAAACGACACACTCCATTCAAGAAGACAGGTTCTTGCTTATGTAACTAAGGAAGACGTTGCTAAGAAGCTTTTTGATGAGGTTGCTCCAAAGTATGCAGAAAGAAACGGTGGTTACACTCGCATTATTAAAACAGGCCCTCGTCGTGGTGACGCAGCTGAGATGTGCATCATCGAGCTTGTTTAAGATAATATAGCTATAATCATAGATTAAGGACAGTCGAATGACTGTCCTTTTTTTATGCATTATCAATATATTTAACATCAAAATGTCTATATTTGTAACATTTTCATAAAATACTATCATTTGTTATGTGAATATTGTATAATAATACTATAACTATAAAAGGGGTGTTCTTATGGCAGAAGTTGAGGAGAAAAAGTATATTCCTAAAAATGAGGTCAGCAGTTTTATATTTGGCTTGTGTGGTCAGAATATGGTGTATTCTCTTATTGGAGCATCGTTTTTTACATATTTTATGACCGATATTGCTATGTTCCCGGCTGCTATTGTATCTGTCTTGCTTATTGCAATGAAGGTATGGGATGGTGTGAACGATCCGATTGTAGGTTCATTTATTGACAGACACACTTTTAAGAATGGTGAAAAACTACGTCCGTTTTTAAAATATACACCTCTGCCGGTAGGTATTTTTACTGTTCTTCTGTTTCTTGTTTTTTCAACAGCTGAGGATTTACTTTGGCTCAGAGTAGCATATTTTGTAATCGTATATATTTGTTGGGATTTGGTTTATACTGTGCAGGATGTTGCGGTTTGGGGGATTACTGCAATGGTATCGCCAAATTCAAACGAGCGTGACAAATTTGTGCAGTGGGCAAGAACAATTGGTAGCTGTGTTTATGGTGCACTCAGTGTTGGTATCCCGATGGTACTAGAGATGATTGCTAATGCTAAGGGTGTAAGTATGGCATTTGTTACTGCTGTGTTTGCTATTATTTTTGGCCTTGGCGGAGCAATGATTAGCTATCGCTGTTCAAAGGCGCAGGAGCGAATCCGTGTCAACAAGGCTGAGCAGCAGGCGTCACTCGCAGAGAGCTTTTCACTTTTGTTTAAAAATAAAATGATGCTGCTTGTTACACTTGCAAATCTTTGTGGGGCACTTGGTTTTGGTGCGAACCTTGTTACATATTTCTTTAAATATGAGATTCCTGCTGATTTTATAGGCGGTGGGCTTATAGGTGCACTTGGACTTACCACAATTTATTTCGCTATGACCGCTTTGCCTGGCTTTATCGGTATGGTATTGGCTGATAAAATGAAGAAATGGCTTGGCAGCTATGTAAATGTTCTTATCTTAATTCAGATTGTAAATATTATCGTTCGTGTAATTGCTTACTTTGTAGGATATGAGGGCAAAAAGCTCTGGATTGCGATGATTCTTATTGGTATCGGCAGTATACCGAGCGGTGCACTTTCAATTGCACAAACCTCAATTTTCTGTGACAGTATTGATTATATGGAGTGGAAGACAGGCAAGAGAACTGAGGGTATCACATTTTCGATGCAGACTTCGTTCACTAAAATTTCCAGTGGTATTACTGCCGGTCTTGCAACTATGGCGCTGTCAATCCTTGGATATAAGGCTATTGATGATGCAGCAGTTTATGTCGGCACACAGACCGCTGCATTTGATAAGTGGATGTGGCCGCTTGTTATTCTCACACCTGCAATTGCAAGTGTGCTGTTCATTATTCCGTTGCTCTTTATTAATTACACTAAGGAGCAGAGAGCAATTGTTGAAAGTGATTTAAAAGCACGCAGACTTGGAGAAAAGGAATCAGGCTTTTCACCATATGCTTCAGAAGTTGATAGTCATTAATTTGCAACTCAGAAAAACAGAATAAAACGTAGGGTATTATATTTTATTCCAGACAGTAATTTGCGGAAGATATTTTTGTGCGAAATTTGTTCAATATTAAAATTTTTTAGTGAATTTATACATTTCTTGTTAAAATACTTGACATTTAGATTTATTTTGTATATAATCTTGCTCGGATATTAAAGAAGTATCAAATACCCCCGAAGCGGTCGGAGGGAGGGAATTGAATGAGCCAGGTTAAAGTTAAAGAAAATGAATCTCTTGACAGTGCACTTAGACGTTTTAAGCGCCAGACTTCTCGTGATGGCATTATCCAGGAAGTTCGTAAGAGAGAGCATTATGAAAAGCCTTCAGTAGCTCGTAAAAAGAAGAGCGAGGCTGCTCGTAAAAGAAAGTATAA
>CAMWPJ010000009.1 GCA_947176035.1 uncultured Clostridia bacterium
GTCTGATAAATATTAAAATTTGATGTCAAATTTATGTTTATTGTTGCAAAAAATGTTGATAAGTAATAATATAAAATTAAATTAAAATGGTTGGATTGTTTTTATGGATTTACTTAAAAAGAAAATTTTAGAAGAGGGAGAGGTTTATGAGGGTAATATCCTCAAGGTAGACGGCTTTCTCAATCATCGTATTGATGTACCCTTTATGCGTCAGGTAGGTAAGGAATTTCACAGGCTTTTCAAGGATGAGGGTATTAATAAAATTCTGACAATTGAGGCTTCGGGTATTGCAATCGGTGCCTTGGTTGCACAGGAGTTTGCGTGTCCGCTCGTCTTTGCAAAAAAGACAAAGACCAAAAATATCGCAGGTGATGTCTATACCTCACAGGTTGAGTCCTTTACACATGGCACTACATATGACATTATCGTGTCAAAACGTTTTCTTGATAAAAACGACAAGGTATTGATTGTTGATGATTTCCTTGCAATCGGCAACGCACTGAACGGACTTATAGATTTAGTCAATGCCTCAGGTGCTTCGCTTGCAGGCTGCGGTGTTGTTATTGAAAAGGGCTTTCAGCACGGCGGCGACAAGCTGAGAGAACAGGGTATTAATGTTCAGTCGCTTGCTATCGTTGAGAGTATGGATCATGATACAGGTATGGTTTATTTCAGAGATTAATATAGTTATTCGGCATTATGCCTTATAATATAAAATTTAACGGAGGAAGTAAAAAATGAAACTCACAAAGAAAATTCTTGCAGTTATCCTTGCAGTTTTGTTTGTTGCGGGCTGCTTTGCAGGCTGTTCAGGCGACAAAACACCTGAGGATAATAAGGATGACGCAAAAACCGTAAGTGTAGAGGATATCAAGGTTGGCTTTATATTCCTGCATGATGAAAATTCTACTTATGACCTTAACTTCATCAACGCTGCTGACGAGGCTTGCACAGCTCTCGGTATTAAGGATGAAAACAAGATTTATAAGAAGAATGTTCCTGAAGGACAGGAGTGCTTTGATGCGGCTGCTGACCTTGCAGAGCAGGGCTGCTCAATCATTTTTGCAGACAGCTTTGGTCACGAGGACTTTATGATTCAGGCTGCTGAGAAGTTCCCTGAGGTTCAGTTCTGTCACTCAACAGGTATCAAGGCTCATACTCAGAACCTTCCTAACTACCACAATGCTTTCGCATCAATTTATGAGGGCCGTTATCTTGCAGGTATTGCAGCAGGTATGAAGCTCAACGAGATGATTGCTGCAGGCGAGTTTACAGCTGATGAGGCTAAAATCGGTTATGTAGGTGCATTTACATATGCTGAGGTTATTTCAGGCTATACATCATTCTTCCTTGGTGCTCGTTCAGTTTGCCCTACAGCTACTATGGAGGTTACCTTCACAGGCTCTTGGTATGACGAGGCTAAGGAAAAGGAAGGCGCTAACAAGCTTATCGCTAACGGATGTAAGCTTATCAGCCAGCATGCTGACTCAATGGGTGCTCCTACTGCTTGTGAGGTTGCAGGTGTTCCTAACGTATCATATAACGGCAGCACAATAGATGCTTGCCCTAACACATTCATCGTATCTTCAAGAATCAACTGGGCTCCTTACTACAACTACGCTATCAAGAGCGTGCTTGACGGCACAGAGATTAAGGCTGACTGGACAGGTACAATCGAGACAGGTTCAGTAGTTCTTACAGATATTAATGAGCAGGCTGCAGCAGCAGGCACTCAGGAGGCTATTGACAAGGCTATTGAAGAAATGAAGGCCGGTACTCTTCACGTATTTGATACAGCTAACTTCACAAAGGATGGCGCTAAGGTTGAGACATATATGGCTGACGTAGATCTCGGTGATCAGCAGGGTGATACTGAGGCTATTAAGGACGGCTATTTCAACGAATCAGCAGACCGTTCAGCTCCATACTTTGATATCCAGATTGACGGTATCGATCTTCTTGATGTTAACTTTGGTTAATGTTAAATAAATAATTCAGTTACTTTCGGGGTGACAAGACATAAAGCCTTGTCACCCTAACCTTTTTAATAGCAAAGGAGAAATTCTATGAGCTCTAAAATCGCAGTAGAATTAAAAGGAATAACCAAAACCTTCGGCAGTGTTGTTGCTAATAAAAATGTTAACCTGCAGATGCGCAGGGGGGAGATACTCGCAATTCTGGGCGAGAACGGCAGTGGCAAAACCACGCTTATGAATATGCTGTCAGGTATTTATTATCCTGACGAGGGAAGTATCCTTATTGATGGTAATGAGGTTGTAATCAAATCACCTAAGGATGCATTTAAATATAAAATCGGTATGATTCACCAGCATTTTAAGCTAGTTGATGTTTTTACTGCTACGCAGAATATAGTGCTTGGTGTTAAGGATGACAATAAATTCAATATTAAAGAGGCAGAAAAAAGACTTCGCGATATTACTGAAAAATACGGCTTCGAAATTGATTTAAACAGTAAGATATATGAAATGTCCGTTTCTGAAAAACAGACGGTCGAAATTATTAAGGTGCTTTACAGGGGTGCAGATATACTTATTCTTGATGAGCCTACCGCTGTATTAACACCGCAGGAAACAGGAAAATTATTCGATATTCTCCGCCGTATGCGTGAGGATAATAAATCGATTATCATAATTACACATAAGCTGCACGAGGTGCTTGATTTAACTGACAGAGTTGCCGTTTTGCGTAAGGGTGAATATATAGGCACTGTTAATACCTCTGAGGCTACAGAACAGTCACTGACCGAAATGATGGTGGGCAAAAAGATTTCTCTTAATATTGAGAGAACAGAGCCGGTCAATCCTCAGGACAGACTGATTGTAAAAAATATAACCTCGCTTAATAGTGATGGCAGAAGGGTGCTTAACGATATTTCGTTTACTGCTAAGGCAGGTGAAATCCTTGGTATCGCAGGTATTGCCGGCAGTGGTCAGAGAGAGCTGTTGGAGACTGTTGCAGGCTTGCAGCATCTTGAATCAGGTGAAATTATCTATAAGGATACAGATGATGAACCTGTAAATCTGCGTGATAAAACGCCTACTCAGATAAGAGATTTAGGTGTGAGGCTTTCTTTCGTTCCTGAGGACAGGCTTGGTATGGGGCTTGTCGGCAATATGGATATTATCGACAATATGATGCTCAGAAGTTATCGAAAGGGCAAGTCAGCCTTTCTCGACAGGAAGAATCCTAAGGATTTGGCGGAGAAAATCATCAAGAGCCTTGAGGTTGTTACACCTAATGCATCAACACCCGTTCGCCGTTTATCGGGCGGTAATGTGCAGAAGGTGCTTGTAGGACGTGAAATTGCAGCGAATCCGAAGGTGCTTATGGTTGCTTATCCCGTAAGAGGACTTGATATCAATTCCTCTTACACAATCTATAATTTGCTCACTAAGCAAAAAGAAAATGGCGTTGCCGTTGTATTTGTAGGTGAGGATTTGGATGTTCTCATCGAGCTTTGTGACAGAATTATGGTTATAAACTCAGGTGAAATAACAGGTATAGTTGACGGCAGAACTGCTGTTAAAGAGGAAATCGGTCTGCTGATGACCAAAACTTCGGATAAGGAGGGTGCAGATCATGCGTAATAAGCAAAAGGCACATGAGCCGCTTTTTCATATCGCTAAGCGAGATGCACTCCCTTGGCATCAGGCTTGGCTGATTCGTATAGGAGCTATCGTTCTGGCACTTATTGTGTGTGCGTTTTTAACTATGTTTTTAACGCACGAAAATCCAATCAACGTTTATGCAACTATGATTAAGGGTGCCTTCGGCACATCGAGACGAGTTTGGAATTTGCTGCAAAGTCTTGCTATGCTGCTTTGCGTATCACTTGCGGTAACACCTGCTTTCAAAATGAGATTCTGGAATATTGGTGCTGAGGGTCAGGTGCTTATCGGTGGTCTGGCAACAGCAGCATGTATGATTTTGCTTGGTGGTAAAATTCCGAATGCACTGTTGATTCTCACTATGATTATTGCAAGTATGCTCGCAGGTGCAATCTGGGCACTTATTCCTGCTGTATTCAAGGCCAGGTTTAATACGAACGAAACATTGTTCACGCTTATGATGAACTATGTTGGTATCCAGCTTGTGTCCTATTTTGTAATGCTTTGGGAGTCACCTAAGGGTTCAGGTAAAATCGGTATTATCAATGCGTCAGATCATGCAGGCTGGTTCCCTGTACTTGGCGATTATGATTATCTTTTAAACATAATTATAGTTTTGGTAATGACGATAATGATGTATGTTTATCTGAAATACAGCAAGCACGGCTATGAAATTTCAGTAGTCGGTGAAAGTGAAAATACAGCAAGATATATCGGAATTAACGTTAAAAAGGTTATTATCAGAACAATGCTTTTGTCCGGTGCAATATGCGGTATTGCAGGACTTCTGCTTGTAGCGGGAACCAATCATACAATCACAACAACAACTGCGAACAACCGTGGTTTTACGGCAATTATGGTTGCATGGCTTGCAAAGTTTAATCCGATAGTGATGATTCTGACATCATTTCTTCTTGTTTTCCTTGAAAAAGGTGCAAATGAAATTTCAACTGTGTTCAATCTTAATCATTCCTTTGCGGATATTCTTACAGGTATAATTTTATTCTTCATAATCGGCAGTGAGTTTCTTGTTAATTATCAAATAAAATTCCGCAGTTCACACAAGGAGGTAAAGTAAAATGGTTACAGGAACAATAATTACTTTTCTTCAGCGTGCGGTTGTACAGGGTATACCGCTTCTTTATGGAGCAACAGGCGAAATAATGACCGAAAAATCAGGCAATCTGAATCTTGGTATACCGGGTATTATGTATGTCGGCGGTATCAGCGGTGTTATCGGCTCATTTATGTATGAGCAGTCGCTGGAATCACTTGATATGATTAATCCGGTTCTGGCTGTGCTTATCCCACTTTTATGCAGTATGCTGGGTTCACTTATTATGGGACTTATATATTGCTTCCTCACTGTAACACTGAGAGCGAATCAAAACGTAACAGGTCTTGCTATTACAACCTTTGGTGTAGGCTTTGGTAACTTTTTCGGCGGATCACTTGTTAAGCTTTCAGGCAGTGAAATTCCTTCAGTAGCACTTACAAAGACAAGCTCATTTTTCAGAGCGACACTCCCGTTTGCAGAGAATACCGGCTGGTTCGGAAAGATATTCCTTTCTTATGGGTTTATGGCTTATCTTGCCATTATTGTTGCACTTCTTTGTGCGTTCTTCTTGAAGCGTACACGTGGTGGTCTGCATCTCAGAGCAGTTGGTGAAAATCCTGCAACTGCCGATGCAGCAGGTATTAATGTTGAGAGGTCAAAGTATCTTGCAACCTGTATAGGCAGTGTTATTGCCGGACTTGGGGGTCTTTATTATGTAATGGACTATGCATGCGGTGTATGGTCAAATGAAGGCTTCGGCGACAGAGGTTGGCTTGCAATTGCTCTTGTTATCTTTGCAATCTGGAAGCCTGATATGAGTATTTTTGGTTCTATCCTTTTTGGCGGACTCTATATTGTTTATCTTTATATTCCGGGTCTTGCACTTCGTACGCAGGAACTTATCAAAATGCTGCCTTATGTGGTAACAATTATCGTTCTTATTATCAGCTCGATGAGAAATAAGAAGGAAAATCTCGGCCCGGCAGCACTTGGATTGTCTTATTTCCGAGAAGAGAGATAGTGTTACAAATTATTGTTTGGTGTAGTAAGCAGTAATGAGGAAATGCGTATTTAGAGGTATAATATGTTAATCAGACAATTTGAAAAAGCAGATATTTTGCAGATGATTTCAATTTGGAATGAAATTGTTGAGGAGGGAATAGCCTTTCCACAGGAGGAGTTGCTCGATGAAAAAACAGGCTTGGACTTTTTTTCATCTCAGAGCTATACTGCTGTGGCAGAAAACAATGGTGTAATCGTTGGTCTTTATATTCTTCATCCGAATAATATCGGCAGATGCGGTCATATCTGTAACGCAAGCTATGCGGTCAGCTCAAAGGTACGCGGTCAGCATATCGGCAGGCAGCTTGTACTTGACTGTATTGAAAAGGGTGGAAAGCTTGGCTTTAAAATACTGCAGTTCAATGCAGTTGTAGAGTCTAATGTTTATGCCCGCCGTTTGTATGAAAGTATCGGTTTTCATCAGCTTGGTACAATACAAAATGGTTTTCGTCTCAAGAATGGTGAGTATGAAAATATCTGTCCGTATTATATTGAGTTATAATGCTGAAATGGAATATTGATATTTTATTAGCGGGCAGTCATTGACTGCTCGTTTTGTTTTTTGCATACACAATAACAATAATATAATATAGATTGATTTTATCTAAGATATATTACATTTTATAGGAATATGGTGATTTTAAACAAAAATAATTGTTGCTATAAGTATGTTTTTATAGTATAATTGTAAATGGTAAAAATTTGAGAGGAGCGTTTTTCTATTATGAAACACCCGGAAATTATTAAAAAAATGAGCCTTGAACAAAAAGCGGCTTTTGTTTCTGGCTACGACTATTGGCATTTAGAGGAGGCACCTGAGCTTGGTCTTCCTAAAATTATGATTACTGATGGTCCTCACGGTCTTCGTAAGCAAAAGGGTAAGGATTATGTTGAACCTGAAGGAGAAAAGAAAAAAGGCGGTATCGGCCTTGGCAACTCAGTTCCTGCAACATGCTTTCCACCTGCATCTACATCTTCATGCTCTTGGGATATGGATTTGCTCAAGGCAGAGGGGGAGGCACTTGGTGAGGAGTGCTTAAAAGAGCAGGTATCAACTATTCTCGGTCCCGGTACAAACATTAAGCGTTCACCTGTTTGCGGCCGTAACTTTGAGTATTTCAGTGAGGATCCTTATCTTGCAGGTAAGTGCTCAGCTAACCTTGTAAATGGTGTGCAGTCAAAGGGTATCGGCACATCACTCAAGCATTTTGCTTGTAACTCACAAGAGGCATTCCGTATGGTTGTTAACGAGGTAATTGATGAAAGAGCTATGCGTGAGGTTTATCTTACTGCGTTTGAAATCTGTGTTAAGGAAGCTCAGCCTTGGACAATCATGAATGCTTACAATCGCATTAACGGTGTTTATGCTTCACAGAATGAGTGGCTTCAGGAAAAGGTACTTCGTGACGAGTGGGGCTTTGAAGGCCTTATCGTTACAGACTGGGGTGCATCGGTTGACAGAATTCCCGGACTTAAGTATGGTACCGATCTTGAGATGCCTTCATCAGGTACTCTTAATTCACAGAAAATTATTGCTGCTGTTAAGAGCGGTGAGCTTGATGAGGCAGTTCTCAATAAAAGAGTTGACAATGTAGTCGACCTTATTGTTAAATCAAAGCCGGCTCTTGCTAAAAAGCATACATATGATATTGAGGCTCATCACAAGCTTGCGCAGAAGGTTGCTGAGGGCTCAATGGTTCTTCTTAAGAATGATGAAGCTATTCTTCCGCTTAAGAGCGGACAGAAGGTTGCAATTATCGGTGAGATGGCTAAGGCTCCTCGTTTTCAGGGTGCAGGTTCCTCTGTTATCAATCCTACCAAGCTTGATAATGCATATGACGAGCTTTCAAAGCTTGGCGTTAATATGACATATGCAGCAGGCTATGAAAAAGGCAAGGACGTTATTAACAACGCTTTGGTTAACGAGGCTGTTGAGGCTGCTAAGAAGGCAGATGTTGCGGTTGTATTTGCAGGTCTTACAGAGGAATTTGAGGGCGAGGGTTATGACAGACTTAACATCGAAATGCCTAAAAGCCACAACAATATTATCAGTGCTGTTGCAAAGGCTAATCCGAACACAGTAGTTGTTCTTGCCGGCGGTTCAGTTGTTAATATTACATGGCTTGATGAGGTTAAGGCTCTCCTTAATTCCGGTCTCGGCGGTCAGGCAGGCGGTGCTGCTGTTGCTAATATTCTTACAGGTGCAGTTAACCCATCAGGTAAAACATCAGAGACTTATCCGCTTTCATTTGACCAGAACCCAACCTACGGCAACTATCCGGGCGGTCCTGTAACAAGTGAGCACAGAGAGTCAGTTTATATCGGATACCGTTATTATGATAAGGCTGAAAAGGATGTTCTTTTCCCATTCGGTTACGGTCTTTCATACACAACCTTTGAATACAGCGATATTAAGCTTTCAGCTGATAGCATCAAGGATACCGATACAGTTACAGTATCATTCAAGATTAAAAATACAGGCGACGTTGCAGGTGCAGAGGTTGCACAGGTTTATGTTGCTGATAAGGAATCAACAATCTATCGTCCTGTTAAAGAACTTCGTGCATTCAAGAAAGTATTTCTTGAGGCAGGCGAGGAGCAAGAGGTTTCACTTGAGCTTTCAAAGAGAGCATTTGCGTTCTACAATGTTGAGCTTGGTGACTGGATGGTTGAGACAGGTGAGTTTGATATTCTTGTTGGCGCATCAAGCCGCGATATTAAGCTTGCTGCAACAATGACAGTTACATCAACTGTTGATGCTGCAATCCCTGATTACAGAGAAAGTGCTCCTGCTTATTACACAGCAGATCTTGATGGTATGAAGGGTGCTCAGTTCGAGGCTGTTTATGGTCAGTCTCTTCCAAATCCTGAACCTGATACTACCAAGAAGATTGATATTTACTGCTGTCTTAACGATGCTCGTCATACAAAGTGGGGCGGTAAAATCTGCGGCTTAATCGAGGGTATTATGTCAAAGGTTGGCTCAGCCGAAAATGGTGATGGAAAGATGCTTGCTGCAATGGCAACTCAGATTCCGATTCGTAACTTTATTGCAATGAGTATGGGTGTATTCTCACCTGATATGGCAGACGGTCTTCTTATGATGCTCAATGATGATGAGTCAAGCTTTGTAGGCTTCAGCAAGATTTTCTGGAGACTCGGCGGAGCTCTTACAAGACTTCCTGCACTTCTCAAGTCAATCTAATTAATTTAATTAATAATAAGCACTGCTTTGGTTATTGCCAAGGCAGTGTTTTTGTTTTTACCTATTTTATTGTAATTTTATTTTACTTATGATAAAATAAACAGATACAGAGGTGATTGAATGAAAAAAACATTGTCACTCAGCTTGAGTTTAATAATATTTATACTTGCAATTCTGTCATCAGCTACAGTTTTTGCCGATGATATACCGCCTGATGATGTTAAAATTCAGCTTGGCAGTACAGATACGTATTATTCTTACAATTCCGCTTCCAAAACGCTTACCATAAGCGGAACAGGTGCTACACCCAATTTAAAACGTGACAGTAACTCTCATCCGTGGAATAGCTGGGACAGCTTAATTGAATATGTTGTTGTGGAAGAGGGTATTACTGCCATTGGTGATTATTTTTTCTATAATATGCCGGCCTCTGATTTTTTATTTCCATCAACTCTTGTTAGTCTTGGCAAAGAGTCAATGAGCAGTGTGAATTCATTAAAAAGCATTGTTTTGCCTGAGGGGCTGGAGGAAATAGGCGAAAGTGCATTTTACTATTCGGTAATGTTGGAGAGTATAAATATTCCGTCTACTGTTAAAAGTATCGGCAAATCTGCCTTTGAAAATTGTTATGCTCTTAACTCTTTAACGTTTGATGATATGTATATGAATGTCGCAATCGGCAACAGGGCATTCTTTTCCTGCCGAAATCTTATGAATGTCACGCTGCCTAAAAGAGCTGCTATGTCCTCAAATAACTCTTATGCCTTTGGCTTTTATTACAGCAAGAAAGCGTATTTTGTATATGATGATTTTATGCTTAATGTATACAGGGATTCTCCCAGCTATGAATATGCAGTAAATTCAATTGTAAATACAGATAATTACAGCATTATAAATGAATTTGTCATTCGTGAAGGACAATCGGTTGAACGTACTTTTTACTCTGATTATTACAGTGATGAAATGATTTTTATTTTTACACCAAGTGTGAGTGATAATTATAAGTTCTTTTCATCTTCTGATATTAAGACGGTTGATGTGGATTGCAGCTTTAATGGCAAGACATATACTGATAACTCTCTTGATGATTTGAATTTTACTGTCAGCGCATATCTTGAAAAGGGTAGGACTTATTATTTTACGGTGAAATGTGTTAGTGAAATATCTGCCGGTGATTTTACTGTGAGTCTAATTAACACTCATAATTATCAAACCGTTGTTATACCTCCAACGCTGACTGATGATGGATATACTGCCTATACCTGCACAAACTGCGGGGACTGCTTTAATGCAGAGTATATTAAAAGATTGGGTGTTAAGGTAACAGGCAAAGTTGTTCTGATGGAGGAACCTGACGGTTCACATTCTCATAATTATCCTGTTGAAAATGCGGTGATAAGCGTAGATGATGAAAATATTATGCTTACAGAAAATGACGGCAGCTTTGAATTTTATATATTGCCGGATGCCGAATATCTCACTGTAAGTACCCAGTTTGGTATTGACAGAGTTTTTGATTTTGTCTGTGATGATAATATGGAAATGAGTTTAGGTGATATCAGCTTTTTTAATTTTGATTATGTAAAGGATTGCTATATCAATGCAAAGGATTTTGCGTTTATGCGTAAGCTTTATGGCAGATATTCAAAAGATGATACTTTGATTTTTGCACAGCTCGACTATAATAAGGACGGAAAAATTGACGATGCTGATTATGTTTTGGCGCAGAGCTTCCTTACTTATGGTAAAATCACGGAAAGTATTTATTATTAATACAATAAATTAGGCATTTTTTATATTGAAAAATTTTTTGTCTTAATATATAATAGCTATAATATTTTAGTATATAATATAATTTATATAAAAGGAGAATATCTATGAAGAAGGTTGCAATCATTATGGGCTCAGACAGTGATCTGCCAATCGTAACCCCTGCGATTAAGCAGCTTAAGGAGCTTGGAATTGAGACTGAAGTAAGGGTTATGAGTGCCCATCGTACACCACAGGAGGCAAATGAGTTCTCATCAAATGCTATTGAAAACGGCTTTGGTGTTATTATTGCTGCAGCAGGTATGGCTGCACATCTTGGTGGAGTATTAGCAGCATCAACAACACTTCCTGTTATTGGTATTCCTTGTTCAGCAAAGGTGCTTGATGGTATGGATGCAATGCTTGCAACGGTTATGATGCCTCCTGGAATTCCTGTGGCAACAGTAGGTGTTAATGCAGCCAAAAATGCAGCTATTCTTGCAGCAGAGATTATTGCTGTCGGTGATGCTGATTTAATGCAGAAGCTTCAGGATATGAGAAAAGATATGGCACAGCAGGTTCGTGAAAAGGACGCAGCATTACAAGAAAAGCTTAAGGAGATATAACAATATGGAAAAAAGTTTCAGCGAAAGCTATGCAGCAGCAGGTGTTGATGTAACCGCAGGCTATGAGTCTGTTGAACTTATCAAATCACACGTTAAAAGAACAACTATTCCGGGTGTGCTCGGCGGTATCGGCGGTTTCGGCGGTATGTTCGAAATACCTTATGGTGAATATAAAAATCCGGTTCTTGTTTCCGGTACAGATGGTGTAGGTACAAAAATTAAGCTTGCCTATCTTATGGACAAGCATGATACAGTAGGTATTGACTGTGTGGCAATGTGTGTTAATGACGTTGCATGCTCAGGTGCTAAGCCTTTGTTTTTCCTTGATTATATCGCTTGCGGTAAGAATTATCCCGAAAAGATTGCACAGATAGTTGCCGGTGTTGCAGAGGGCTGTGTTCAGGCAGGCTGTGCACTTGTTGGTGGTGAGACTGCAGAGCATCCGGGTATGATGCCTAACGAGGAATATGACCTTGCAGGCTTTACCGTTGGTATCGGCGAAAAGGACAAGCTCGTTTCAGGTGAGAATCTCAAGGCAGGTGATGCTCTTATCGGCGTTGCATCATCAGGTATTCACTCAAATGGCTTTTCACTTATCAGAAAAGTATTCAATATTAATGAAGAGACAATTAAGGTTTATTATGATGAGTTAGGAAAAACTCTCGGCGAGGAGCTGATTACTCCTACAAGAATTTATGTTAAGCCTCTTCTTGCACTTATGGATAAGGTAACAGTAAATGCAATCAGCCATATTACAGGCGGCGGATTTTATGAAAATGTACCGAGAATGTTAAATGATGGCTTTACTGCTGTTATAGAGAAGGATAAATGCTTTAAAAAGCCGATTTTTGACCTTATTGCAAAAACAGGCAATATTCCTGAAAGAGATATGTATAATACCTTTAATATGGGCACCGGTCTTGTAATTGCAGTCGATGCTGATAAGGCAGACGAGGCTGTTCGTATTCTTGATGAGAATGGAGAGCAGGCAGCAGTTATCGGCGAAATCAAAGCAGGCGAAAAGGGAGTAGAACTCGTATGATGAATATAGCGGTTCTCGTGTCCGGCGGCGGTACAAATCTGCAGGCACTGATTGATGCTCAGAATTCAGGTGAGATTAAAAACGGAAAAATCACCTGTGTTATTGCCTCAAACCCTGATGCCTATGCACTCGAAAGAGCTAAGAAAAATGGCATTGCAACCCGTGTTATTGCAAGAAAAGAATATGCAGACGTTCATACATATACAAGAGCGGTTACGGATGCACTTGTTGAGGTTAATGCTGACCTTGTTGTTTATGCCGGTTTTATGACAATTCTTGATGAGCAGATTGTTGAGGCGTTTCCTCATAAGATGATGAATGTTCATCCTGCACTGATTCCGTCGTTTTGCGGCAAGGGTTTTTACGGACTTCATGTTCACGAGGCAGTGCTTGAAAGCGGAGTTAAGCTGACAGGTGCAACCGTTCATTTTGTAACAGAGGAATGTGACGGCGGTCCGATTATTTTACAAAAGGCGGCAGCTGTAGAAAATGGCGATACTCCTGAAATTCTGCAGAAAAGAGTTATGGAGCAGTGCGAATGGAAAATACTTCCTCAGGCAGTGTCACTTTTCTGTGAGGGCAGAATTAAGGTAATAGATAATAAGACTGAAATAATATAAGTTATTAAGAGGTGAATATAATGAAAATTACAACTCTTGAAAAAGAATTAAGTACAAATTCATATCCGGGCAGAGGCATTGTTCTCGGTAAATCAAAGGATGGAAAAAATGCGGTTATTGCTTATTTTATTATGGGCAGAAGCGTGAACAGCCGTAACAGAATTTTTGAAGAAAATGACAGAGGCGGTATCCGTACAAAGGCTTTTGATGAGTCCAAAATGGAGGATCCAAGCCTCATAATTTATAATCCTGTTTTGAAAATTGACGGCAAAACAATTGTTACAAATGGCGACCAGACAGATACAATTTATGACCATATGAGCGAGGGCTTTTGCTATCATCATGCACTTGTTACACGTGAGTTTGAGCCGGATGCTCCAAACTATACTCCAAGAATTTCAGGTGTTGTTAAGCCTAATGGTGATTATAATCTTTCAATTCTTAAGTCAAATAACGGTGAGCCGCAGTGTGTAAGATTTTTCTATGAATATCCTTCCGTTGCAGGTCTTGGTCACTTTATTCATACATATAAATGTGACGGTGATCCTATTCCGTCTTTTGAAGGTGAGCCTACACCGGTTGTTATTGATGGTGATATTGACACTTTTACAGATATGATCTGGACCAATCTTAATGAAGATAATAAGGTGTCCCTTTTTACTCGTTTTATAAATCTTGAGACAGGTGAAGAGGATACTAGAATTATAAATAAGAATAAATAAAAACGAATAAATTTAGGGGCTGTAAACTATAGCCCCTATTACCTATTATATATAATGAAAACAAGGAGATTACATATGAAGGTATTAGTAGTAGGTGGGGGCGGAAGAGAGCATGCCCTCATCAGAAAAATAAAAGAATCATCCAGAGTTGACAGTATTGCCTGCTGTCCGGGCAACGGCGGTATATCCTATGATGCTGATTGCTATAATGTATCGGCAACCGATATTGATGGTGTCGTTAATCTTGCAAAGGAAATAAAAGCAGATTTTGTTGTTGTTGCACCGGATGATCCTCTTGTTGCCGGCATGGTGGATGCACTTAATGAAGCAGGCTTTGCTACCTTTGGTCCAAAGGCAAACGCTGCAATAATTGAGGGCTCAAAGGTTTTTTCAAAGGATTTAATGCTTAAATACAATATTCCTACTGCTGAATATAAGGTTTTTGACAAGTGTGAGGATGTTATAGCATATCTTACAGAGAAAAACGAATTTCCTGCAGTAATCAAGGCAGATGGTCTTGCACTCGGCAAGGGGGTTATTATTCCTGAGACTCTCGATGAGGCGATTGTGGGTGTTAAGGAAATTATGGAGGATAAGATTTTCGGTGCATCCGGCAACAATGTTGTTGTTGAGGAATTCCTTACAGGTCCGGAGGTATCTGTTCTTGCATTTACAGATGGTAAATGCGTTAAACCTATGGTATCTTCAATGGATCATAAGCGAGCTCTGGATGGGGATAAGGGACTTAATACAGGTGGTATGGGTACAGTATCTCCAAATCCTTATTATACAGATGAAATCGCAGCAGAGTGTATGGAAAAAATCTTTATTCCTACAATTAATGCGATGAATTCTGAGGGAAGAACATTTAAGGGTTGTCTCTATTTTGGTCTTATGATTACTCCTAAAGGCCCAAAAGTAATCGAATACAACTGTCGTTTTGGTGATCCTGAAACACAGGTTGTTCTTCCGAGATTAAAAACAGATATTATGGATATTTTTGAGGCAATTAATGATGAAACTCTTTCAGATCTTGACATAGAATGGTCTGACGAGGCTTGCACATGCGTGATTATGGCATCAGGCGGATATCCGAAATCTTATCCGAAGGGTATTGAAATCACAGGACTTACCGATGGTCAGCTTGAGGGTGTTACTGTTTATCATGCCGGTACTGCAATTACTGATGGTAAG
Organism: uncultured Clostridia bacterium; assembly: GCA_947176035.1. Classification (GTDB taxonomy): domain Bacteria; phylum Bacillota; class Clostridia; order Oscillospirales; family Acutalibacteraceae; genus Eubacterium_R. The sequence goes on from CAMWPJ010000009.1 coordinate 14,907, forward strand.
CTCGTAACATCAGGCGGACGTGTGCTTGGCGTTACTGCATTGGGTGATACTCTTGAAAAAGCACTTGAAAAATCCTACAGTGCAGTTGAAAAAATAAGCTTTGAAAATGCTCATTATAGAAAAGATATCGGTCAGAAAGCACTAAGTGTAAAAAAGTAATATGAAAAAATTATGAATTTTACAATTTGTTATTGACAATTATACAAAATGGAATTATACTAAGCATATCAAATAATAATGCAAAGCAGAGGTTAGTTTTATGGCAACTGTAAAGAAAAGTAAAAAGAAAGTAATAGTGCCGATTTGCATTGTGCTTGTTATTGCGATTATTGTCGGAGTTATTTTCGGCATATCAAAGGCAAACGGCGGTGAACAGGTATCACTTTATACTATTGCAACTGATGACATTTATGAGACTGTATCTTTAACCGGTGAAGTAACATCCGGTACAAAGAAAGAATACAAGGTTGGCAGTGTTGCAACTGTTAAAGAGGTATTTGTTAAAGTTGGTGATAAGGTTAACAAGGGCGATGTTCTTGCAACCTTTAATCTTGATTCACTCAACAGTGAAATTGCTTCACTTCGTGAAAGCTATAATGAGTCACTTACAGGCTATAATGATGCGGTAAAGGTTCAGAAGGAAGCACAGATTAAGGCTGATGAGCTTGCATCAAAGATTGCAGATACTGAAGAGCTGGTTGCTGAGCTTGAAAATGCTCCTGAAACAACAACTACTCCTACAACAAAGGCTCCTACTACAAGAGTTACTACTGAGCCTACAACAAAGGCGCCGACAAAGGCACCTACTAAAGCTCCTACAAGTGCTCCTGTCACAGACCCAATAACTGAGCCTTCTACCGACTCCGGTGCTGAGCCGACACTGCCAAGTGTAACAAGACCTGATATCGGTTCGATTTCCGACGCTCTTGCTGAGCTTAACAAAACACTAGTGCAGATTTCAGATAATCTTGATACAATTGCGGAGATGACAAAGGTTATTACCGAGGCTATCACAATGTGCATAGAAAATGGTGTGTTCGATAGTGATGTAATTGCACAGGCTGTAGCAGATGCAATGGCTCAAGCTATGCGAGACGGTATCATTGATGCTGCAACTATTCTTGTTGAAAGTGATTTGGCTGTTAGAATGGTTCAGACCGCTGTAGAATCAATTGATTTTGAGGGTATAGCAGCAGTTCTTATTAACTCAAATAATGTATCATTAACAGCAGCAGAACTTCAGCTCGCAGCACAGCAGGCACAGTATACTATTTACAGTGCTCAGGCTGATACTACATTAGTAAACGCACAGAAAAAGTCACTCAATGCAACTAAAAAGGCACTCGATGTCCTTGAACAGCAGAAGAAGGAAATGGAAAATGGTTGGGTTGCTGCATTTGATGGTACAATAACACAGGTTGATGTATCAGCAGACTCACAGACCAATATGCTATCAACAGGTATTACACTTGAAAATCTTGATTCTATGGCAGTAACTGTAAGTCTCAGTGAATATGATTTACATAAGGTTAAGGTTGGTATGACTGCAAAGATAACAACAGCTTATGGTGTTTATGATGGTGAGGTTGCAACAATCGCACCTACAGCAACAGGCGGTTCAACAACAAGTATTCTTGACAGCGTTGGCTCAATGGCCGGTATCAGTGGTCTTTCAAGCCTTACTGCTTCAGGTGCAGGTGTTGAATGTGTTGTTACAATTCCTAAAACAGATGAAAATATTACTGTAGGCTTTGATGCTGATGTAGAAATTGAGACCGGCGAATACCTCGGTGTAGTAGCTGTTCCGATTGAATCACTCAAGCTTGAAAAGAGTGGTTCATATGTATATCTCTATAATGAGGGAGAGGGTACTGTAACAAAGACTCTTATTGAGACAGGTGCTGTGTCTGATTCTGTATATGAGGTTAAGTCAGGTCTTAAGGCAGGCGACAAGATTGTTTCTGCTCCTGCGGGTGATTATACAGAGGAAACATTCAAGGTTAAAGTTGTAACTAAGTAAGGAGATTTCAGAGTGAATATTAAAGAAAGTCTGAAAATCGCTGTAAAGTGTATTAAAGCCAATTGGATGCGCAGTCTTCTTACTATGCTTGGAATCATTATCGGTATCAGCTCGGTAATTATGATTATCGGTGCAGGTACAGGTGTAAGAGACTATATTGTCGGTCTTATTGAGGATATGGGATCAAACGCCGTTCTTGTAAGTGTTGATGCTACATCGGCAACCGAGAAGGATTATATGACTCTTGATGATATTCAGAATATCAAGACAAAAGTAAAAGGCGTTGAACGTTGTTCACCAATGCTTATGGGTTTTGGACGTGCAACTATTGATAAAACAGCCACTGAGGCAACAGCAATGCTTGTTGGCGTTAACAGTGATGTTCAGTTTGCACTTACCAATTGTGTTTACGGTCGATTTTTTACTGATGAAGAATATGATGCCAATGCTCCTATAGCTGTAATCGGTACGAATTCTGCTGAAATGGCATTCGGTTATCAGGATGTTACAAATGAATATATTACCGTATCATCCAGCGGTAAATCAATGAAGATTAAGGTGTGTGGTGTTGCAAATATCGATGCACTCACAAGCTCTCTTGGCGGCGGTTCAAATATGATGAGCAGTATGTTCTCTAACGGTTCTGACCAGCTTATGATTGCACTGTTTATGCCTTGTACTACACTTACACAGATTACGGGTGTTGATGCTCAGCTGAGCAGTGCATTCGTAATTGCAGAGGAAGGCTATGACTATGATGCAGTAGGCAATGCTGCTGTTAACTATCTGAAGTCAGCTCACGGCAATTATTCGAACAGTATGTACACTGCACAGAATATGGCTACATATGTTAACATTGTTGATATAATTATGTCAGTTCTTACCGCGTTTATTGCTTGTGTAGGTGCTATATCGCTTATTGTTGGCGGTATTGGTGTAATGAATATTATGCTTGTGTCAGTTACAGAACGAACAAGAGAAATCGGTATCAGAAAATCACTCGGTGCTAAAACAAGTGTCATTACAACTCAGTTTTTGACAGAGTCGATAATCTTGTGTCTGATAGGCGGTATTATCGGTGTAACAATCGGTGTTGCCGGTGCATTTGCGGCGTGCTCGCTGATTGATATTTCGCCAAATATTACATGGTGGCTTATCCTTGTTGCATTGCTGTTCTCAAGTGGTGTAGGCTTGTTCTTTGGTATTTATCCTGCAAGAAAGGCTGCACAGATGAGTCCTATTGATGCACTCAGGAGCGAATAATTTAAATTGCAAATTTACCCTGCACTATTTATTTGGTGCAGGGTTTAGTTTTTATATGCTATATTGGTATACTCGGATTTTTTTGTTGCATATAATAACATATTATGTTAAAATCTCATTAAGGAGAATCTGATATGGAAAATATAAAATTGATACTTGATAATTTTAATTTTAAAGGTGATTTGATTAGCTGTGAGAAATTCGGCTCAGGTCATATAAATGTTACTTATATTGCAAAATATAATGATAATGGAAAGGTAAGTCAATATATTGTTCAGAAGGTTAACACCAATGTGTTTAAGAATATTGCTGAACTTATGGATAATGTTTTTGCTGTAACCTCATTTCTTCGTGATAAGATTGAGAATTGCGGCGGTGACCCTGACAGAGAGACTCTTAATTTTATCAAAACCGCAGATGGTGAGAAGTTTTACCGATGCGACAAAAATGAATGCTATCGTGCATATAAGTTTGTAGATGAGAGTAAAAGCTATAACAGTGTTGACAGTGCTGAAATATTTGGCAAAAGCGGTATCGCATTCGGAAGATTCCAAAAATATCTGTCAAACTTTCCTGCAACAACGCTTAATGAGACCATACCAAATTTTCATAATACAATCTGGCGATTTGAAAATGAGTTTATGCCTGCAGTTGAGAAAGATTCTCAGGGCAGAGCAAAGGATTGTGAAAAGGAAATAGAGTTTGTTATGCAAAGAAAGGCTGATTGCTCAAGGCTTGTGGATTTGATTGAAAAGGGCAAGCTTCCTATTCGTGTAACACATAATGATACAAAGCTCAATAATGTTATTTTTGACGAAGAGACTGATGATGCTATCTGCGTTATTGACCTTGACACAGTTATGCCGGGTCTTGCACTTTATGATTTTGGTGATTCAATCCGCTTTGGTGCCAATACTGCCGCTGAGGATGAGCCTGATACCTCAAAGGTGTCAATCGACCTTGATTATTTCAGGGCATATGCAAAGGGTTTTCTGAGTGAGGCAGGCGATAGCCTTAACCAATGCGAACTTGATAATCTTGCTTTTTCTGCAAAGCTTATGACCTTTGAATGTGGCATGAGATTTTTGACGGATTATCTTAACGGCGATACATATTTTAAAATCGGATATGATCATCATAACCTTGTACGTGCAAGAAGTCAGTTTGCTCTTGTAAAGGATATGGAAAATAAAATGTGTGATATGGAAGCCATTATCAATAGCCTTGTTTGACTTTTATAAATTTATATATCATATAAAAAACTCCGCAGATCAATATGTTGGTGCGATAATGAAGTTTTATGTAAAGAGACGGTACAGTTGAAAGACTGTACCGTCTTTTGTTGTGATTAAGCACATTGTTTATGCCAGCGTTTTTTCTGTCTATCGCAATCTACTCTTCATCTGTTACAATGTTAATGCTGCCGATGCATTGCAGTGAATTCAATCCTTTGGCATCTGTGTAGGAACTAGACCACAAATGCAAGGCTGAAAAATATATCGTACCGTTTCAGCAGCATCTTCATCTATTATCCAAGCTTCTGAATTGAAGTGACTTACTACTTCATAGGTTGTATTTTCGTTGTTCATTTCAAAATCAACATCATCAAGAATACGAGTCAATGATTTGCCTTTTCAGTTGGTTTCAATCAGTTTTGGTCTGCTTAAAATTTTTTCTATTTCTTTCAACTCCCATTGGTTTTTGATAAAATTTCTTGCACTTTTGTTTTCTGATTTACATAATTTTATATGTCTTCTCAATATACGAACATTATAACAACTAAACTTGTTGCTATTTCTGTTAATTATTCAGGCAAAAGAAAAAGCCGTTTACATTGTAAGCAAACGGCTATATATTAATTCTCAACTGTTTTAATGAATTACATAAAATATTTTTATTATACTAGGTATGAGTCTGTATCGTTTTAAATAAAAATATAAATAGTAAATCCACAAAAGTTCTGTTACAATGTAGAATTCTTGCGCTAAAAATGATTGACAATTAATTAAAATCAGTATAAATACAAATATTCTTCAAGACACAGATTGTTATCATAAATAAATTTTGCGTTCTCTTTGCCAACATAACGATAATGCCAAGGCTCATAGCTTATTTTTGTTATGTTACTTTTGTCAGTAGGATAACGTAAAATAAAACCATATTTCCAGCTGTTTTTTAATAACCACTGCTGAACCGCTGTTTTTTCTTGCTCCTCATCAAGAATTTGGTAAGCTGAATCAACTATATCAAAAGCAAGTCCGGTCTGATGCTCACTTGTTCCCGGAACTGCCACAAGCTTTCCGGCTTCAATTTCAGCCTGTTTATCTGAGAAGCCAGCTTTTTTTTGTTTTTCTACTTGGTTTTCAAATAAGTTTTCTTGCTTCTCCTGAGAACGATAGGCAGAGCATACTATTGGATTAAGACCTTCAGCTCTGCAATCATCAAGCATCTGTTGCAAATCCGGATAACATCTTGAATCTGCAAACAATCCATTTTCAAGTGTTGCAAAATTAATACTATATTCATTCGGTAATTTATTATCAGCGTTTACTAAAATGAGTCTCCAATCGGATTTGTCTATCGGAATTTCAACATTAGTGCTTATTGTATTATCTGTTTGGGACACATCATTTTCGTTTGTTATAAAGATATCCTGCTTAGATTTAAAATAATTAATCTCAAAAACAGCAACTACCACAGCAACTATCACAGCAATTATTAAACAAAATATAATTATACTTTTTCTATTCATTTTAAAACTTCCTTTACAATAGATTGTACATATTATAAAAGTATACAGTTTCAAAAGATTAACAAAAAAACATCAAATTATCATCAAACATTAAAAAACAAGTATTTGTTATCTTCAAAATATACAGATATAGGATAAATTAAATTATTATTGTCTTTATCTGGTTCTTTATAAATAATTTCTATTGCATAATGCCTGTCCAATTCATTTCTGCACCTAACATCATCAGCCTGATAATTTTCTTTGCAATATTCGACAAGCGCCGTAACTGCTTTGGGTATATCGGATTCAGAATTGTTAATACTCTGTTTAACTCCATCTGAGGAATTCATTTCATCATTAATTTCATTAAAATTAAGTATAAGACCAACCATTTTACCGTTGATATCATCTATCCACATAATTTGCGGAATATTATTTTTATCTGTCCATGAACAGCACCAGTACACGGCTGATTTAGCAACCACTTCATCACTCAGGCTAATAAAAAGATTTGGTACAGCCTTAAAATCATTATAGTTATAATCTGAAATACCAAGTTGCTCAAGTATTGCTGATGAAATTGTTTTGATTTTATCGTAGGTAAAATTGCAGGTTTTAGATTTTTCAGAAATTTCAACTATAGAGGCATTAGGATCTAAGATTGTTAAATTAAAAAATGTCCAAGCATTTTTAATATCCTCTTCAGAATCTGATAAAACCAGTGAGATTTTTTTATTTTCTGTTTGCTCAACAGAATTGCGAAGCTGATAATCCAACCCTCTTGATGCTAAATCAGGCATAAAAAAACCTGTTACTATTATAATCAAAGTTCCTAAGAAAAAAACTATTCTTTTCAAAACGCTCATATTATTCAGCTGCACCTCCTCTTAGAACTACTGTAACAACAGTGCCCTTGTCAATCTCACTTTCTATTCTGATGCTTCCGCCATGCACAGCTGCAATTTCTTTACACAGTGCCAATCCAAGTCCTGAACCGCCCATTTTCCTTGAACGCGATTTGTCCACTCTATAAAACACCTCGGTCAGATGATGAATATCCTTTTCAGGAATTCCCGGACCATTATCACAAATCTGTATTGCACAGCCGTCTTTCAGTATAAGTGATTTAATTTTTATTACACCTTTTTCACCGTCAAATGCCTTTCTTGCATTATCGCACAAATTAATTATCAATGACTTTATAAGGTCCGTGTCAATAAGGCATACTCCCGCTTCACATTCACAAAATAATTTTATATTTTGCTTATTGTAAACAGGCTTATAGATTTCAACAAAATCATTTATAAAATCTGACAAGCTAACAGGTTTTATATTCACTTTCTCTTTTCCGACAACAATCAGTTCAAGTAGCTTTTGAGATAAATTTTCAAGTCTTTTTCCCTCAACAGCAATATAATTAGCAGCCTCTCTTGTTTCATCTGTATCAAGAATACCGCTTCTGATTAAATCTGCATATCCGATAATTGATGTCATTGGCGTTTTGGTTTCGTGAGCAAAGCTTGCTACAAAGTGTTCCTGCTGATTAATATTATTTTCAAGATGTGTTACCATAGCATTAAAATCATCCGCAACAAAACCTATTTCATCATTGGTTTTTATCTCTGCCCTTCTTGACAGATTACCTGACGAAATATCCCTGGACACCTTTGATAATTCAGATAATGGCTTTGTGAGAAATCTTGATATACTGCCTGATAAAACTGCACAGAGAAGAACAAGAAGCAGAAATACACCCCTGTATATTTTTAAAAGCATATTTTGAGATTCAGCAATTGTTGTTATATCGCACACCATATCAAGGAATAATATATTATCACCTGCCTCAAGGTTTCCGGTTATCAAAAGATAGCAATTTCCATTTTCATTTGAAAAATATTTTGTGACACAATTATCCGCTGAAGTGGTAATATCATTAACAAAAAAATCAAAATTGCCCTCACTGTAAAGTGTTTTATCATTCATATAAAGTCTTAAAGCTGTCCACGAATCTGTATTTTCGTCTGAAATCTGTTTTAAAATTTCACCTATACTATCAACATCCATATAATTATTGGCCTCATTTATTACCTGAAGTGTTCCAAGAACAGTTTGATATGAATTATATGCAGATGTTTTTTCTCTTTCCAGTGCTGCATTAAATGAGAAAGAAATCATAAGACTTCCTCCAATACCAAATAAAAAGGACAATATACACAGCATTGATAAAATAATTTTTACCGAAAATTTCATACTTCACTTATACCTCAAATCGATAGCCTATTTTATTAACTGCCTGAATATGCTGTTCCCAGCCTACCTTTTTACGAAGGCGCTGGATGTGCAAATCAACAGTTTTGCTGCCATATAAAAATTCTTCGCCCCATACTCTTTCGTAAATTGTTTCACGATACATTGCACGATTAGGATTTTGGGCAAAAAGCAGCAGCAAATCATATTCCTTTGGTGTAAGATGAATTTCTTTACCATCTTTTTTCACTTGTCTTGAATAAGTATCAATAGTAATTGAGCAAATGTCTATTACAGAATCAATCTTATTATATCTTCTTAAAACAACTTCAACTCTTGCCAAAAGCTCAGCAATATCAAAAGGCTTTACAATATAATCTTCTGCACCTGCACGAAGACCTTTAACTCTGTCTTCAACTGAATCTTTGGCTGTAATAAAAATAACAGGAATTTCCATAGGTCGGATGTACTCAATAAGTGTAAACCCATCAAACCCCGGAAGCATAATATCAAGCAGTATCAAATCATATCTGTTATTTTCAAGCAAATCAGCAGCGTCTATACCATCAAAAGCACAGGTGCATTTATATCCCTCCTTTGACAAGCTTAATCTAATTAAATTTGAAATGCTTTTTTCGTCCTCAATTATTAAAATATGATTCAAGTTAATCAGCTCCTCTGCAATTTATTATACATATTTTCGGCATCAAAACAGCATATTTTATTTGTTGTAATAAAAAATAATGCAATAACACTGAAAACTCACTGCATCACTACTTGAAATCTAAAGCAATAGTATTGAGATCGTCGCCAATTATTAATGCTTATAGATTATATCATTACATATTACCGCTCTTGCTTTATAAGAAATGTTGCTCATTTTTTGCACTTATAAAATTTGATTTTCAGCTTTGAGTTGTTCTTTGATACCTTTAATAAAAATTTATAGAGTTTCTATTAGTAGAGTAAAATGCAAAATGCCGTAACGATCGTTTTTACTTAATTTCAAAACTTTTGTTACGGCACCCCAGTTAAAACAAGTGTCTTATGTTCTTTGAGTTTGATTTAATTCTGTATGTTTTTTTAATAATGGAATCAGCTTGTTTGAAATTAAAAAAATAAATACAAACTGAACTACGCTTAATACTGCTGACTGACTTATTCTTGTAATAAACAGCGGCCAATATGGACTGCCGTATAAAAAAGAAATAAAAAAGGTGTTAATAAATTGGCTTATGATTCCTTGTACAATCAATACAGAAAATAATACATTAAGAAATGTAGCCTTTTTCTTCAGAAACAAACCAAACAGAACACCTGTCAGAAATGCAGTTAGTGTAAAGCCTGGAAAAAATGCACCTACAGGAAATAAAAGCGCTGAAATAATATCACCGATTGCTGCTACCATTCCACCTGCAATCGGGCCAAATAAAATAGCCGCAATAACAATTGGAATAAAACTGAACCCAATTTTAAAATTCCATGTATGTATGGTGAAACGTGCAAGTATAATTTCAGCGGCAACTAATATTCCCATAATTGAAACAGACTTAACAGTTAACTTTTTACTCATGATTTTCCTCCTTTCTTCCGTAGCACGGATCTTATTGCCGATCGTAAATGCTACCGCCAGAAGTCAAATCACCTCTATAAACAACAGCGGGATGCGAACGCGGTATCGTAAGATGTTATGTTACATAAATCTTTTCGTTCATATGACAACTCCCCGTTCATATGACACTTAACGCACCGTATTCTACTCTGCTTTTATTTTCGACAGAAGTTATTATATCACACCCATTCAGTTAATACAACACATAACGATTTTATTTTAAATATTCATTATACTTTATTCTCAAAAATCTATTTCATAATTTGTATCAGTCAATACAAATGTATGAATTTAAACATCTGCCGCATCAATATGATTTTTACTTATTTTATCATATAAGCTACCATTGCATTTCCCTCCAATTTAAAACTATTTTAATTTATGATTGTTATAAAATGCAAAATGCCGTAACGATTGTTCTTACTTAATTTCAAAACCTTCGTTACGGCACTTCAGCTAAAATCTGCGGAATTTTTGTTGTAGGTTGATTGCATGCTAAACTATAATTTAATGTGTTACTTTCTTTCTTAATACTGCAAATGCAAAGATTATAAACGTTACAGCGAATGATATACCGGCAGTAAATATTAATATATTTGTTGTATTACCTGTCGGCGGAGATTTTTTCACTGCGGATGAGTTGATGCTTGTAGTTGTCTTTTTTATAGATGTTATTGCAAGGAGGCTGTCATCTACCGGAATAATGTCTTGCTCACTGTTTGTTCCGATGAACTGTCCAACACCTGTTTCTTTTTCAATGCTGTCGATATCAAGCGATGTGCTTGTTGTGGCTAGTGTTGCAAGGAATTTTGTAGCTTCTGAATCATACCAAAAATCAACATGTCTTACTGCTTTCACAAACCATGTGTTGTCAGGGAATAGACAGGTCGATGCGTCAATAATTCCATCTGCAGATACATATTTTCCATTCGTATCAAGTGTATTTCCAAAATCTGCTACTGTTGCACCTACTGATGCAAGCTCAGTATCAATAAGATAGTCAGTCTGCTTTGCATATGCAGATGTAACAGGTATACCCGGAATGCCATAGTTTGCAATTATTGCAATGTCAACGCCTTTGTTTTTTAGCTCTGTAAGATTTGATTCAAGTCTGCCCTGTACATAGTGATAGCGAACAATTTTATCATAAAGTCCGCTTGATGTGTCAAGAAAACCGATATCACTCATAGCGTTTACTGCATCGTAAAAATCATTATAAGGCAGAAATTCCCACATTGCTGGGAGTGTTCCAAGCGGTGCCAACACATCATTATAAACCTTATCTACAAGCTCGGGATCTTCGACAACATCATTAAGATAGTCACAGAGATTACCTACATAATCTTCCATAAAAGCAATCAAGAATTTTATACCTGTTAAATTTGTATCAGGACTCTTATAATTGAGAGTGAAGGCTCTGAGAAAATCCATTATAATTTCCTGATCAAAAATAAAATCCTTTTTCAAAACCTTTGTGACATTAACACCGTTAAAAGCACCATTTATAAACACAAGGCGCTCAATATCGTTTTTGTCCTTATAAGCATCAATATATGCTGCTGCTACAACTGTTCCCTCTGAGGCACTTACAATTGTTACCTTGCTTTTTCCGGTCTGTGCCTTAACTCCATCAATAAATGTGTTAAGCTTTTGTGCGTTTTCGCAGGCATCAAGTCGCCAGTCATAGTTAAACGCAAATACATTTTCAGCACCTATTACATTGCATATCTGTTTAGCAATTGCAGGTTCGTGGGATGATGGATCCTCAATATATCCGGGATGATTTGCAAGACTGTCAGTCCAATAATTTTTTATGCCCACATTGTTTGTTGTGTTGCCGTTTTCGTCACAGGCAATGTCAACATATGGCGACATGAAGTCAGCTATTGCATCAATTATTGCCTCGGGACTTCCTCCATTACCGCTTGCAGCCTGAAGCAGCATTGTGAGCAGTCCGCCTGTTCCGAGGATAGAGGCGATATTAAAGCCCTCTACAGGGAGTTCTTCGTCGGTATTGGGATTGTGATATAAACCTGAGCCACCCATACCGTGAATCATAATAACAGGAGTGGTGCTGTTCTTTGCAAATGCAACAGAAACTGTGGAAAGGAGCATTACCAGTGCAAGTGCAAAGCATAAAATTGCCTTGAAATACTTTTTCATTTTATCTTCTCCTTTAAAATTTATATTTTAATTATAATATTGGTACAAGTGAAAGTCAACAAAAGTCTATTATATTGTTAATAATTATTATCGACAATGCACAAAAAATATGCTCGATTTATCGCACAAAAAGTCAAGACAAGAAATTATTTTTGTGTTAGAATATATTTCTATCACAAATGTAATTTCGAATGATTGAGATTGACTTTTTTAATATGTGCAGGAGGTGCGGTATGAATTGGATAACAAGTATTGAAACAGCAGTAGAATATATTGAAAATAATCTTTTGAGCAGACTTGATTATGAGAATATTGCCGCCTGTGCGTATTGTTCAAGTCATCATTTCCAACGTATGTTTTCTGTATTTTCGGGGTATACGCTTGGTGAATATATCCGTGCAAGACGTATGACTCTTGCCGGTGCAGAGCTTAAAGGTTCAGATATAAAAATCCTTGACCTTGCGATAAAATATGGTTATGAAAATCCTGAGAGCTTTACGAGAGCCTTTACTAAATTTCATGGTATTACACCATCACAGGCACGCAAGACGGATTCTCAGCTGAAGTCTTTTTCTCGGCTTTCAAATTATGAATCAGACGAGGGCGGCAATCTGCTTGATTATCGGATTATTGACATTGACAGGCAGATATTTATTGGCTGCAAAACACATTTTGAAGGTACACCCTACAGCGAGGAGCGGCGAGACCAGGAGGAAGAGCTGTTCCTCTCAACACGAAATATGCAGTGGATGCTCAAGGGAATGTCAGCTGCCAGCAGTGATTCTTTTAATGAATCACTCGACTATTGTATAATAGATAATTTTGAAGATGAAGGCTATGATTTTTATTATGCACAGCCTATGAATAAGCTTTCACTGCTTGATGATATTACAATAAAACAGTTCCATGTTGATAAGATTTCCTTGCCAAAAGCGACCTATGCTGTGTTTGAAACCAAAAGTGAGCGTTATCCTACAGAAAGCTATATTAAAATGTGCCGACAAATTTTTTGTGAATGGTTGCCGAGTACAAATTATCAGCTGCTGTCAGGTCCGGAGCTGATTATTTATCATTGGTATAATGACAGAAAGGAGGACAGGTATATCGAGGTTTATATACCTGTTAAGCTTGAAAATGAAGATTGCAGTATTGGGATATAGCGGGGCAGGTAAGTCTATACTTGCCAAAATGTTTGGTGAGCATTATGATATACCTGTTTTGCATCTGGATAAAGTGCAGTTTTTGCCTAACTGGAAGATACGTGACGAGCAGGAGAAAAGGAAAATTGTTTTTGATTTTATGCAGCAGCAAAACTGGGTTATCGATGGTAATTATTCATCACTGCATAAAGAAAAAAGGCTTGAACAGGCAGATATAATAATTATTCTTTCCTTTAACAGATTGTTTTGCTTTAAATCTGCTTTGAATAGATATTTTGAAAATAAAGGGCATACTCGTCCCGATATGGCAGATGGCTGCAATGAAAAGTTTGATTTGGAATTTGCTTTGTGGATATTGTTTTGGGGAAGAACGTATAAGTGCAGAAAAGATTATAAGAAAGTGTATAATAAATACAGGTCTAAAACCTTGTGGTTTACAAACCGCAGACAGGTTATTGATTATGTGGATTCTTTGAAATAATTGAAAAATAATATAATATGTCTTATAAAATACTAACCCTCTGCTCATAATAAAGCAGAGGGTTAAATTATTGTTTAGAGTGCAATAAATCACCCATAACCGCACACGGGGTAAAACACAAACAATATGTTGCAATAACAATATAGAGCAATTTACAAATAACCCGTATAAACAACTCTAAAACATACGCAGGTATTGAACCAGCGTATGTTTTGCGTGCTTTTCGTCTTTTGCTCGGGGGGCAGTACCATCGTACAGCTCCCACTCGCAAAATACAAAATTTTGGGTAATTTCTCACCCTCTAAATACGCATTTCCTCGTTTTTGCGTACTACGCTAAACAATAATTTACTGTACATAAAATTAGAAAAGGAAGATTTATGTGCAGTATACTAAAGTCGAAATTTGCGGAATCAACACAAACCAGCTCAAGGTGCTTAAGGAAAGCGAAAAAATGGAGCTTTTGCATAAAGCACACGCGGGTGACAAAGCAGCAAGAGATAAACTGATTGAGGGCAATCTTCGTCTGGTATTGTCGGTTGTTCAGCGCTTTGCCAATCGCGGTGAAAATATGGATGATTTATTTCAGGTGGGTGTAATAGGGCTTATTAAGGCGATTGATAACTTCAATCTTGACTTGGATGTTCGGTTTTCAACCTATGCGGTACCTATGTGTATCGGTGAAATTCGTCGGTTTTTGCGAGATAATAACGCAGTTCGTGTTTCACGCTCAATGCGTGACACTGCCTATAAGGCCATGCAGGTTAAGGAAAGGCTGATTAACGAGAATCAGAAAGAGCCGACTGTTGAGGAAATTGCAAAGGAGCTGGGAGTGAAAAAGTCGGATGTCGTTCTTGCACTCGAGGCAATTGTTGATCCCGTATCGCTCTATGAGCCTGTTTATTCCGATGGCGGCGATACTATATATGTTATGGATCAGGTTGGCGACAGCAATACCGATACAGATTGGATAGACGAAATTATGATTAAGGATGAAATATCAAAGCTTGATGATAGGGAACGAAATATTATGTATCTTCGTTTTATGCAGGGCAAAACGCAAATGGAGGTTGCAAAAGAGGTTGGAATATCCCAGGCACAGGTATCCCGCCTTGAAAAAAATGCACTTAAACGAATAAAAGGACAATAAAAATATTACTGCGTTGACTTAGCTTTGACTCCTGTGATACAATTTATTTAAATAAATCAGGGAGAAGTATTATGTCGCTGGATTTGATAAAGAAATTTGACTGTGCTTTGTGTGATATAGATAATCCGTTATTAAAACAGCCTTTGTTCTACAATTCGCCTATAGGTATCAGATTTGAAATAGGTTATGGTGATATTGAGAATAAAGAAAACTATTTTAATAATGCAGTTAACAGATTAGTTCAAATATATAATCACAAAGTCTTTAAGCCTGATATACTTAGAATTAATATTATTGAAGATGATTATTTTGTAAGTAAACAGAGTGTTTTGAATGTGTGCAAGACTATTGGTCTTGGAGAGTTCGTCGAGAGGCTTGACGAGTCGGATATTGACGGAGAAATTATTGCTGAGCATCAGATGTATTGGAATATAGACAAATCTGATTTTGATTATAAAAAGCTGTTTTTTGAAATCGTGCATGGTGATTTTGGTGGGAACAGGGGCTTTGTGGACAGCGTGTATTTTTTGGATTCTGAAAATCATATTCTATTTCATCCTTATGATGACAGAGGTGCAGATTTGATTGCGTCAGATAGGGAAAAAATAAGGTGTTTTTACAATTCCTTTAATCAGTGGATACTTGACTATGACCGTGAAAAAATAGACAATTTGTTTTTATTATAAATGGATAATAAACCGCTGACAATTCAAAAGGTCAGCGGTTTATTTGTTTATTGATATTGTTTGTTTTCTTAATATAATAATATTGCAATTTGCCTTATCATATGATTACAGGTAAAGACTTTTAATTGAAAAGTTTTTGCTTATTTTTTGATTTCACTTTTAATAAATTGTTAAAATCATAATGAAAGTATTGACGGATGTTGAAAAATATTATACAATATGCACAAAGATATTAAATTAAGAAGGGTACAGTTATGAAAAATAGTGCAGAAAATATAAGAAATATAACCATTGTCGGTCATGCATCCAAGGGTAAAACAACACTTTGTGAAGCATTACTCAATATTGCCGGTGCGACAGAGAGAATGGGCAAGGTTGCTGATGGCAATACAGTATGCGACTTTGATGCTGAAGAAAAAAAGAGAAAAATAAGTGTTAACAGTGCTGTTGCATCCATTTCTTATAAGGGTAAAAATCTCAACTTTATTGACACACCCGGCTTGTTTGATTTCGCAATGGGCAGTGCCGAGGGTATTCGTGCTGCCGATACAGCGATTATTGTTGTGTCTGCTCGTTCAGGTCTTGCAGTAGGTGCTGAAAAAGCATTCAAAAATGCAGGAGCCAAAGGATTGTCACGCATTTTTGTTACAACAAAAATGGATGATGAGCGAGCTGATTTCTATAAAAGCTTTAACGGAATTGTAGCAAAGTTTGGCACACAGGTTTGTCCTGTTGTTGTGCCTGTACTCTCAGCAGGTCAGGTTCGCTCTTACTATAATATGATTGAGGATAAGGCTTATGTTTATGAAAACGGCTCAAAGAGGGAAGTAACCCCTGAGCCTGCCGATGTTCCTCGTTTTGAAGCAATCAAGGCTGTTTTTGCCGAAGCGGTTGCATCGACCGATGAAGAGCTTATGGAAAAATTCTTTGAGGGTGAGGAGCTTACCCGCGAGGAAAAAATCAAAGGTGTTAAGCTTGGTATGGCAGACGGCTCAATTATTCCTGTATTTGCGCTTTCAGGCTTAACAGGTGTTGCGTGTGATATGCTGCTTGATTTTATTGCAGACGTATGTCCTGCGCCGTTATCAGAATATGCAATTGACAGCGACGGAAGTCCCGTTGAGCTTAAGGCCGATGCCGATGGACCGCTTGCTGCAATTTGTTTCAAGACAGTATCCGATGCTTTTATCGGCAAGCTTAATTTCTTTAAGGTTGTCAGCGGCAAAATGACTCCATCCACTCCTGCCTATAATGCAAGAACAGGCAAGGAAGAGCGAATGGGTAAGATTATTAAGATGTTCGGTTCAAAACAGCTTGATGCATCAGAGCTTTCAGCAGGTGATATCGGTTGTGTAACCAAGCTGGGTGGTTTTTCAACCGGTGACACAATGTGTTCATCAAATAATGTTGTAAAACTTGATGGTGTTGCAGTTCCTACTCCTACATATAAAATGGCAATTAATGCTGCTAAAAAAGGTGAAGAGGAGAAAATTGCCTCAGGTCTTATCCGACTTTGTGAGGAGGATCCGTCACTTGAATTCACTAATAATATTGAGACACACCAGCAGCTTATTGCCGGTTTAGGTGAGCAGCAGCTTGAGGTTACCATATCAAGACTTAAGGACAAATTTGGTGTAGAGGCTGTTTTGGCAACACCCAAGGTTGCTTACAGAGAAACTATTACACGCAAGGTATCTGCTCAAGGGCGTCATAAAAAGCAGAGTGGCGGTCATGGCCAGTTTGGTGATGTATTTATTGAATTTGAGCCTTATGATACAGAAGGACTTGTATTTGCAGAACGAGTTGTCGGTGGTTCTGTTCCAAAGAACTTTTTCCCGGCAGTAGAAAAGGGACTTAATGAGTGTATGGAGTCAGGCGTACTTGCCGGTTATAAAATGGTAGGTGTTAAGGCAACACTTTATGATGGCTCGTATCATCCTGTAGATTCAAGTGAAATGAGCTTTAAAATGGCAGCAAGTCTTGCATTTAAAGAGGGTATCAGCAAGGCAATGCCTGTAATTCTTGAGCCGATTGTTACACTTAAAGCAATCGTTAATGATGACGCAATGGGTGATGTTATTGGTGATATCAACCGCAGAAGAGGCAGAGTTCTCGGTATGTCACCAACTTCTGACGGCAATCAGGAAATTATCGCAGAGGTGCCGGATGCTGAGATGACAACCTTTTCAACCTCGATGCGTCAGATTACACAAGGAAGAGGCTCATTTACAACAGAATTTGCACGCTATGACAGAGCACCTGAGCATATTGCCCAAAAGGTGATTTCCGAATCAAATGTTTAGTAGCTGAAAAATTTATGCGTCGTTAAGGTAATAAAATTCTACGTTTAGGACGGTACAGTTAAATGACTGTACCGTTTTTTGTTGATTATATTAAAAATTTTTTTCAACATTATTACAAAGGTACCTTGACATATTTGGTTTCGCGAGTTATTATATTGTTAAGGTACCTTTATAATTTGAAAATGGAGGAAATGATTGTGAAAAAGGACTTTGATGTGAGTTTAAAAAAAGAGCATTATGAAAATGCTGATAACAATGGTAAGTTGATAATCAATTTGCGCAATATTAATCATACTATGCATTTTTTGTATGAGGGACGAGGAAGTCAGAAGCGAATATTGATAATTCTGCTTGAAAATGAAAACATTACGCAGCAAGAGCTTACAGAAAAGCTCGGTATTAAGCCGGGCTCAGCAAGTGAAGTCATTACAAAATTAGAAAATAGCGGTTTGATTAAGCGGGAAAAGAGTATACTTGACCGCCGTACTGCTAATATTACTTTAACGGATGAAGGCCGTGTTATGGCAGAAGAGGCTAAAATGCAAAGAGAAACACGACACAAGGAAATGTTCACTGCCCTTTCTGAGGAGGATAAGTCAACCCTCCTTTCATTGCTTGAAAAAATCAATAATGATTGGGAAAAATTCTCAACAGAAGGAAGAGAACATCACCATCATATGGGACATCCGCACCATAAGGGCCATCATAATCACAAATATAAAAACAATCATAACAATGACAGTGATAATAAAAAAGGCTGTGACGGTAACTGTAGTGAATGCAGTCACCCTTGCGGCAGGAAAAAACAAAAATAATGTTTATGTTCATGAAAGAAATGATATGAACCCCACAGAAATTGACTATAATTAAAAATAAAATCCCCATTAAGGTATTTATAACAGTAC
>CAMWPJ010000010.1 GCA_947176035.1 uncultured Clostridia bacterium
ATTCTATTATGAATGTGATATATGAAACAGAAGAATGCTATTTTTTCTTTTTAGGTACAGAGGTAAAAATATTGCCAAAAAGGGCAATTCCGCAGGAAAATAAAGAATACGTTGAAAAAATAATAAGAAATAATAAAAACTATATGTTTGTGAAATAGATAAACAAAATAAAAACAGTGTTTTATAGATGAATCCTTTGAAAACGGAGGAAAAAAATGGATAACAATGAAATTCGTTATGACAATCAAAAAATCGTTGATGTAGAAATCAGTGATGAAATCAGAAAGGCATTCCTTGACTATTCAATGAGTGTTATTGTAAGTCGTGCACTGCCGGATGTACGTGATGGCCTAAAGCCTGTTCACAGAAGAATCCTTTATGCAATGTATGATAATAGTCTTTATCCGACGAATCCGTACCGTAAGTGTGCAACAACTGTCGGTGAAGTGCTTGGTCATTATCATCCGCATGGTGATGCTTCTGTTTATGATGCTATGGTAAGACTTGCACAGACATTTTCAATGAGACATATTCTTGTTGATGGTCACGGTAATTTTGGTTCTATAGATGGTGACCCGCCTGCAGCTTATCGTTATACTGAGTCACGTCTTAGCAAAACAGCAATGAAAATGCTCGAGGATATCAAAAAGGACACTGTTGATTTTGCTCCGAACTTTGATGATACAACAAGTGAGCCAACAGTTCTTCCAGCACGTTTTCCTAATCTTCTTGTAAATGGCTCATCAGGTATTGCTGTAGGTATGGCAACAAATATTCCCCCGCACAATATGAAAGAAGTTGTAGAGGGTATGTGCTGCCTTATTGATAATCCTGATGCTCAGCTTGAGGATTTAATGGAGCATATCAAGGGTCCTGACTTCCCTACAGGCGGTATCATTATGGGTGCTAAGGGAATCAGAGAGGCTTATGCTACAGGACGAGGCAAAATTTATGTAAGAGCCAAGGCTGAAATTGTTGAAACACGCGGTGACCGCTTTAAGATTGTTGTAAGCGAAATTCCATATGGAGTTAATAAGGCGAGACTTATTACAAGAATTGCTGATTTGGTTAAAGAAAAGCGCCTTGAGGGTGTTGCCGATGTGCAGGATTATTCCGACAGACGCGGTATGCACATTGAGGTTACTGTAAAGAGAGACGCAAACGCACAGGTTGTGCTCAATAATCTTTACAAAATGACTGATATGCAGGTTACCTTCGGTGCAATTATGCTTGCACTTGATGATGGTGTTCCTAAGGTATTGAGCCTTAAAGAAATTCTTGAAAAATATATCACCTTCCAGAAACAGATTATTACAAGAAGAACACAGTTTGATCTGAAAAAAGCTCAGGATAGGGCTCATATTTTAGAGGGACTTGCAAAGGCTATTGATATTGTTGATGAGGTTATTGCAACAATCCGTGCCTGCAAGGGCGGTCAGTCTGAAGCAAAGCAGGCTATTATGGAAAAATTCGGATTTGATGATCCGCAGGCAAGCGCTATCGTTGCTTATCGGCTTGGTCAGCTGGCAGGTCTTGAAATCGAAAAGATTTTGAACGAGTTAGAAGAGCTGCACGAAAAAATTAAGGATTTTCTTGACATACTTGCACACGAGGAAAGAATTGCAGAAATCATCAAAACCGAGGCAAGAGAAATTTGTGATAAATTCGGTGACGAAAGAAGAACAGAAATTTCAGGCTACAGCGGCGATGTTGATGATGAAGACTTAATTCCTGTTGAGGATTGTATACTTACCCTTACTGAAAAGGGATATATGAAACGTCAGACAGTTGATACCTACAAGGCACAGAACCGTGGAGGCAGAGGTATATCCGGTATGAGCAGACGTGAAGAGGATGTTGCAAAAACTATGTTTGCATGCTCAACTCATGATTTTATTCTTATCTTTACAAACAAGGGTAAGGTATTCAAGCTTAAGGGCTATGAAATTCCTGAGGCTTCACGTACTAGCAAGGGTATGAATGTTGTTAACATTCTTCCGCTTGAAAATGGTGAGCAGGTAAGCGCAATGGTTAAGGTGCCTAAAGAGGAGGACAGAACCTTCCTTTGTATGGTAACACGTAATGGTATTATAAAGAGAACTGTGCTTGACCAGTATGACCATATCAGAAAATCAGGTATTATTGCGATTAATCTTGATGATGGTGATGAGCTCAGCTGGGTTGATATTACCGATGGTGAAAGAAAGCTTGTTGTTGCAACACACAATGGTATGAGCATCTGCTTTGAGGAAAAGGATGCAAGACTTATCGGCAGAACAGCAAGAGGTGTTAAGGCAATTCAGCTTGATGAGGATGACTATGTTGTAGGCTTTGCTGTTGCACGAGATGGTTATTCACTGCTTACAGTATCCGAAACAGGCTATGGCAGAAAGAGCGAGTTCAGCGATTACCGTGTTCAGTCAAGAGCGGGTAAGGGACTTATCAACTATCGTACAGCTCAGTATGGCAAGGTTGCAATGATTGCACCTGTAAGTGATGAAAATGATGTAATCATGATTTCCTCTGACGGAATAATTATTCGTACTCCTGCCGATCAGATTTCTACATTCCAAAGACCGTCAAAGGGTGTTAAGGTAATGAAGATTAATGACGGCGAGAGAATTGCAACTCTTTCTATAGTAGATAAATTTGAAGAGGAAGAGGAGCAGACAGAAGATGCTCAGGCAGAAGTGACTGAAAGTGATGACAGTCAGGAATAATTACTTGATATGAAGTGGTATTTCAAAAAAAGTTTTTGATTGGCAATCATTGTTATTTACAATTTGTTTATAGTATTTACGTACTTTTTGTTGTATAATGTCAAAATCAAAGACCTTTCAAAGAGGAGTGAAATCATTGGAGAGAGAATCATATAGTATAGATGATATCCTTTCTGAGGTGAAAAAACGCAGGGAAGAGCAAGAAAATACGTTAAAAGAACAAAAACCTGCTGAAGATAATAAAAAGGTGCAGGAGAAAAAAGTGCCTGCACCCGAAAATAAAAAAACAGGTGAACAAAAAAAATCATCTGAAAAAGCACAGAATAAGTCTGCACAGAAACCACCTGTAAAAAAGGCAGAGTCACCAAAGGCAAAAGAAAAGGTATCTGCAAAAAAGCAGCCAACAGGTGCACAGAAGCAAAAGCCAAAGGTAAAGCCTGAGCAGAAAACTCAAAACAATGAGCCGAAGGAAGATTTTAAAATCGCTCCTAAACAGAATGAGAAGCCTAAAAAATCTGCTCCGAAAGAGGACAAGGCAGAGAATAACGGAATGATTGACATTTTAAAAATTGCCGATACACCGTTAGAGGAGCTGTTACCTCAGGAACCGGAACAGGAAAAGTTTTTTAAAACAAAAAAGGGTAAAATTGTTAAGGCAGTTATTATAATTCTTGTTTTGCTTATCGTTGCTGCAGGTGCATTTGCTGTTTATTTTGTAAACAATATGCTCAATAACCTTGCAGATGATGAGGATGATGACGTATCATACCAGGCTGTAGAATATTATAACGGAATGGACTTTTTGCAAGAGGACTTCCCGATGATTGAGGAGCAGTCTGCTTATGATGTTTACAGTTATAAGGAATATCTTAAATATTGGTATCAGAACGGTGACCCTGTAAGATCATCCCACGTGCTTAATGTTCTGCTTATAGGTGAGGATACGGTTGAGGAAGAAATCCTTGATACATCAAGAGCAGATTCTGCAATCATTGCAAGCGTAAATGTTGATACGGGAACAATTCACCTTACCTCTGTTTTGCGTGACCTTTTTGTTTACTACGAGGATGCTAGCGGCGAGGGTCATTACGGCAAAATCAACGAGTCTGCAATGTATGGTATGAGTAACTATATTAATACGCTTGAAAGATATTATAAAATTTCAATCGATAACTATGCCGTAGTTAACTTTGCAAGCTTCCCTAAAATTATTGATGCTCTTGGCGGCGTTGATATCAACATCACAACAAGAGAGATTAACGAGATTAATAACAATCCATATGTTTACGGTGATGCAGGTCTTGTAACGATTGAGAAAACCTTTGAGGGAACAGAGGGTGTTATGAGACTTGACGGTCTTCAGGCACTTGCATATTGCAGAATCAGACATATAGATTCCGATAATGTAAGAGCTGACAGACAAAAGGCTGTTCTCAACGAGCTGTTCAATAAAGCGAAAACAGCAGGAACACTGGATACGGTTAAGCTTGTTAACCAGCTTTCACAGTATACAAAAACAGGCTATACTAAAAAAGAGCTGGTCTCTATCGGCAATACTGCACTGCGTGACGGCTGGCTCAGCTTTGAGATTCAGTCGAGCAATGTGCCTGCACTTGAAAACAGCAAGGGCGGAGAAACATTCCCTGTATACAGAGCTTGGATCTGGCTTGCAGATATTCCAAAGGATGCGTATGAGCTTCAGCAGAAGATTTACGGCAAGTCAAATATTCAGCTTTCCGAAAACAGACCTGACTATATTTCAATGGGAAGCAGATATTAATATTAAATAAGTAAAACACCGAATGGTTTAATTCCATTCGGTGTTTTGTTTAGCGACAATCGGAGTTTATTGTTTTCCTGTAATTATGTAATTCAAATCACAATGGATATGACTGCATATATTGTCTATGGTTGTAAGTTTAGGCTTTGTAATTCCCCTTTCAATCTGGCTGATATATCCTACACTCACATCTAAAAGCTCAGCCAATTCCTGCTGTGTTATATTTACCTTTTTTCGTGATTTCTGAATTCTTTTACCTATTAATTTATAATCTATACTCATATTTACTCCTGAAAAATATAGCAATAAAAAGTTGAGGTTTATAGTACCTACTTATTTTTTATATATTATAATAGATAAAAAATATAAAATTAGAAATTACAACAACTTGTTGTATTATTAATTTCATATATAGAAAGAAATTTACACATCATTGAGCTACATTGTAAAAAGCACCTTCATTTAGAAGGTGCTTTTTACAATGTAGGTTTAATTCGTTACTTTATTATTAATTGTCTTTTCAAAAAATGCAAGAGCCTCATCAATTGCCGTTACGCCGGCGGTATCAAACGGATAAAGCACGCTGAAAACGTGCACCTGTTTTTTGCCGTCAACCTTGCCGTAATCTACAAGCTCGGTTTGTACACCCTTGCTTTCAAGCAGTTCGGCAGCCTTGAGTGTCTGGCTGTGCGCGAGTGTATCACCGCTGCTGGTTATAAGATAGGTAGGCGGGAGCTGAACATAATCAATAATCTGGTCAAGGTTCATATATTCATAGGTTGCTTTGTCTTTGTAATCTCTGCCCCAAAGAATTTTTGTATACATACTGAAGGCACTGCCATCGTTCATATAGGATACAGGGGAAGTAAGAAGAAGTGCACTCGGCTGTAAGTCGCCGTCAACAACATCAAAAACCTCTCTGAGCTTTTCACTCTGCAAAAGTGCGGCAGAATAAACGGCAAGCTGACCGCCTGCGGAGTCACCTGTCAGCAAAATATTTTCTGTATCACAAGGGTAATCCTGCATATTTTCGCTTATCCATTTGAGTGCATAAGCACAGTCCTGCAGCTGTTCGTTGACAGTAACATCGGGTACAAGGCGATAGTTGATGTTGAAAACAACATATCCTCTGCTTGCAAGTGCAAGGCAGTAGTATTTGTTAAGCTCCTTATTGCCATACATCCAGCCGCCGCCGTGAATATCAATAATCACAGGTAATTTCTCAGTTGTACCTTCGGGATAGTATACATCAAGCTGATGATAGATATTGCCGTCATCAATATAAGCAAGGTCGGTAACCTCGTGAATATTATCGGGTGGTGTCTGCGCGGCGTGCTTTTTCATATCACCGTCAGAGCAGAATTTCCACACCATCTGCATAACCTTTATAATTGGGTTAGCCTTAAGATTACTTTCCTCCTGCTGATAGTTAATGCTGTCGGATACAATGAGTCCGCCGACAGCAACCGCCTTTTCATTATCGGCAGAGGTTGGTGTGATGACAATATGAATGAAGATAACTGCTGCAAGTGCGATTACCGCAATAACTGCAGCAATGCTTAAAAGAATTGTTCGCGGCTTTGATTTTTTAGTCTTTTCCGTTGTTTTCGGCATAATATATTCTCCTTAATATTTTTTATGTAATTATGAAATAATACGTGTTTAGAGGGTAAGAAACTGCCCTGAATTTTGTAGTTTTTATCCCGTATGCGGTTGGGATTGATTTATTGCACTCTAACTTACTGTTTATTTAACTCTTCCAACGACGTTGGCGATGTATCAATAACCTCTAATTTTTTAGCCTGCATCCAGAGTGATGGTGTAATTCTCAGCTTATAACCATATCCTGCATCCATTTGCCAATGCGCCATTGGTGCTTCGGGCAGGCCATAGCAGGATAGAATTGTCATGAGCACACCTGCGTGACCGACGATTGCAAAGTTATTTGTGCCTGTTTTAATGCAGCCATCAACAACCTTTTCGAAAGCGGCACAGATACGCTGTGCAAACTGAGCATTGCTTTCACCGAACGGAGTTGATGCATAAGCATCACCATGCAGCCATTTTTTAAAATCTTCGTTATCTTTTAAATCCTCAGCTGTAAGTCCCTCAAACTCACCGAAATTGTATTCGATAAAATCATCAATTACCAGAATATTATTTTCCGGGAACATAATTTTAGCAGAATCCTTGCATCTTTTAAGCGGTGATGAAAAAACGGCATCTACATTTGGATAATGCTGATGTGCCTTGATAGATTTCAGCGAGGATATACTATCTGTAGTAAGCGGCAAATCTGTATGCCCAATATACTGTGCGTTTAAGTTACCTTTGGTGATTCCATGTCTGAAAAGATAAAGAGTATACGTTTTCATTGAAAAAAGCTCCTTTTAAAGCGATATATTACAAATATTTAACAAAACAAAAATTTTACTTTACAAACAGTAATACGGCGGATATAATACTATTTGTAATATGGAGGAATTTTAATGGATAGTATGATAGAGGAAACACGAGCAGTACTTCACGAAAAAATAGATAAAAAGTTTGATAAGCTGATTGCAAAGCAGGAAAAGGTTGAAAAGCTTTCAAAATTTGCCGAGATACTTTCACAGCTCAGAAAAGAACGTGGTATAAGTCAGAAGAAGGCGGCTAATGATTTGGGGATAAGTCAGGCACTTCTCAGTCATTACGAAAAAGGTATCAGAGAATGCGGTCTTGATTTTGTAATCAAGTGCAGTGAATACTACGGAGTTACTACTGATTATCTTTTGGGTGTGAGCAGCAACAGAACGGGTGTTGATATGTCTTTTATGACAGATGTTGATGCTTCACAGGAGGTGTCAGCAATTCAGTCTCTTGCACAGGCATCAACAATGATGCTAAAGATGATTGCGAACACAAAAGATGTTAATATGAGTAAATGTATTTATGATTACTATATGCTTTGTCTTTATCGCGGCTCTTTAACAATGGCAAAGGCAGGAATTTTGCCTAAGGAAATGTTCAAAATTGATTTTACACTCGGCAGAGAGCTTGTATCGGCTGCAATTGCAATTGAGGATGCACGCTTTGCTTTTATTGAGGATAAGTCAAGAACAGGATCAGACCTTGGTGAAAGGACTGCAATCCATTCAATTATTGAAAGAGCCGAAGAGCATATTATGAACAGTCTTATTTAAAATAAGGCAAACTGATTTTGTTCGGATTTAATATATTCAATGATTATCGCTGTGGAGATTTCCGCAGCGATTTTTTTGAAAGTAGGATAATCGAGTTGAGAATTCTCGTCTCCCCCGTCGCTGATTGAACGTATAACAGCAAAAGGAATATTGTTTGCAGCACAGGTATGACCGATTGCGCCGCCCTCCATTTCACCGCAGAGTGCATCAAACTCATTAACCAGCTTTTGCTTAAGTGAGCTGTCAGCAATAAATGTGTCACCGCTGGTAATTGTGCCGCGGTGGATTTTTTCGCCGCAAGTTATTGCTGTGCGTGCAAGCTTTTCGGAAAGCGCTTCATCTGCCTTTATTTTAATAGTATTCAGTCCGTTTATAAATCCAAGCGGTTCGCCGAGTGCACTTATGTCGATATCATATTCACACACATCGGTTGCTATAACAACATTTTTAATAACAACCTCTTTTGAAAGTGAGCAGCCGACACCAATGTTGATAATTTTATCTATATCAAAATTATCAATCATTGCCTGGGTGCAGATTGCTGCATTAACCTTGCCGGGTGAGCATTGTGCTGCACAGACCATAACCTCTTCAAGAAAGCCGCAGACAAATTCGATACCTGCAATTTTAGTGATGGTTTTATGTGTGATTTTTTCTTTTATTGAGCTTACCTCAACATCCATTGCACCGATAATTCCCAGCATAGTTATCCCTCACGTTATAAAAATAAAAAAACTCTTGTTGACGGGAGATCAGTTTTCCCCAACATATAGTGTAATTATAATATATATTGTTAATAAATACAAGAATAATAAATTTTTTGTTGACAAGTATTGTTACTTTAATATATAATATCAAACGATAATGTGGAGTTGTATCCTCATTGATAAAATCAATTGCCTGCACTATACCCGTGCAGAGTTTATAAAAGATTAAGACAAGTTTAGTCTTTTGAATGGAGTGAAAAAGAAATGAAGAGAACTTTCCAGCCTAAGAAGAGACATGCTCAGAAGGAGCACGGTTTCAGAAAAAGAATGTCAACAAGAAATGGTAGAAAGGTACTTGCTCGCCGTCGTGCAAAGGGCAGAAAGAAGCTTTCTTACTAATTACCGATTGGGAGTGATTAGGTGAAAAGCATAACCTTAAAGGAAAACAAGGATTTTCGCCGCCTCTACTACAGGGGCAAGAGTGACGCGGCACCCTGCCTTGTTACCTATGTAATGAAAAGCAGACTCGGCAAAACAAGGGTAGGCATTACAAGCGGTAAAAAAATAGGCAATGCAGTTAAACGCAATAGAGCGAGACGGTTAATCCGTGCCGCTTTTACTGAGTATGAGGACAGGCTCAACGGTGATTATGACATCGTTTTTGTCGCTCGTACAAAAACTGCACAGGTAAAAATGCAGGAAGTGCAAAGGCAGATGGAGGACCAGCTGAAAAAGCTGGGTGTGCTGAATTGAAAAAGCTAATTAAAAAGGTAATGATATTCTTTATAAAGACATATCAGCTGACAATCAGCCCAAGATTTTCAAATGGCAGCTGCCGATTTACTCCGACCTGCTCACAGTATGCTATAGAAGCTATTGAAATTCATGGAATTTTCAAGGGCGCGCTTTTGGCAATATGGCGAATTTTAAGGTGTAACCCTTTTTGTAAGGGTGGCTGGGACCCTGTTCCCCCCAAGAAAAGTAAAGAGGATAACTAATGAATAGTATTTTACTTTTTGCAAACAACGCTTCGGGTGCTGTGTCAAACGGCATACCGTTTTTTAAGTGGCTGTATTGGATTTTCGGTTATTGTATGAGACTTCTTATGGAGGTACTTGATAACAAGTATTTTCTTGCGATTGTTATATTTACAATTGCAACCCGTCTTTTGCTTTTACCGCTTAATATCAGACAGCAGAAAACAATGGCTAAAACCACAAGATTGCAGCCTAAAATCCAGAAAATTCAGAAGAAATATAATGTTCAGGGCGTAACAGATGCAAGAGAGCGTCAGAAAATGCAGCAAAAGCAGCAGATGGAGATTCAGGATCTTTATTCAAGAGAGGGTCATAACCCTATGCAGATGGGCTGCGGACCAATGCTTTTCCAGATGGTATTTCTTATGGGTATTATCGGTATTATCTATTACCCGCTGCCTTATGTTTTGGGACTCAGTAATTTTAATGACAATGCACAGGCAATCAGTGATGTGATTATGCCTATTTATCAAAATCTTATTGGAGATCCGGATGCTAAGGTAATGTATTTCCAGCTTAATATTCTGGAGAATTTTGATGCGTACAGGGAAACACTTATGACAAGCTTCCCTGATATCTTTACTGCTGAAAAGTGTGATATGATATCTGTATATCGTGACAGCATGAATCTGTTTGGTCTTGATATGACAGCAGTACCGCATCTAAAGGGTAACACGCAGGGAATGATTATTTTAATTCCTATCCTGTGTCTTGTAACATCACTTGGTTCAAGCGTTGTGTCAATGATAATTCAAAAGAAAAACAATCCTGCAGCACAGCAGCAGGCACAGCAAATGATGCTGATGATGCTGATGATGCCTTTCTTCTCATTTTATATTTCATTTAAGGTAACAGCAGCAGTAGGTTTTTACTGGATTATTTCTAACCTTGTTGCAATTTTGCAGCAGATATTCATTTTCAAGCAGTATCCGCCGAGAAAAACACAGGCAAGACTAATGATTGATAACACAATCGAGCGCCGTTCTCGCGAGGAGAATGTTAAGAAAATTAAATAATTATCGGAGGATTATATGATAAAGGAATTTATCGGTACCGGTAAAACTATCGACGAGGCAACCCTTGCGGCAAAGACAGGTCTTAACGCACCTATGACAGCTGATGTTAAGATTGAGGTTGTTGCAATGCCGAAGAAAAAAGTTCTTGGCTTATTCGGTGGCAGTGATGCACAGGTTAAAGCAAGCTATGACGACGGCAAAAAAGAGAAAAAGCAGCCAAAGCCAAAAAAGAGCAAGCCTGTTCAGGAGCGTAAGCCAGTTCAGGAAAAAAAGCCTGCTCAGCCAAAGCCTGTTGCCCCTAAAAAGGCTCCGCAGCCAGAAAAACAGGAGCAGGAAATTGAGAAAATCAGCGATAGTGATATCGATTTAGATTATGTATGCACATACCTTAAAACTATGATTGACAGCTTTAAGGTTGAGGATGCAAAAATTACAGCAAAGCTTGTTGACGGTGTGGTTGAGGTTAATGTTGATTGCGATGATTACGGTATTATTATCGGTCGCCGTGGTGAAACACTTGATGCACTTCAGTATTTAACAAGTCTTGCAATTAAGAAGTCAACGGATAAATATGTAAGAGTTACATTAAATGTCGGTGACTACCGTGCAAAGAGAGAACAGACTCTCAAAGCACTTGCAGTTAAGAATGCAAACTATGCAATCAGAACAGGCAGAAGATATACCTTTGAGCCGATGAACCCATATGAAAGAAGAATTATTCATACAGCTGTTCAGGAGGTTGAGGGTGCAACATCTCGTTCTGTAGGCAATGGTATGGACAGAAAGGTTATTATCGAGCCGGAAGGCGGAGTAAGATATTCAAATAACCGCGGTGGCAGAAGAAATAATAGCCGCTCAGGCTATACTCCTGCAAAGCCGGATCCAAACCGTGAAAAAGTAGTTGACCGTGCAGATATTCCGAAATTCGGAAAAATTGAGGTTAACAAAGACTAATAAAAGGGTGACAGAACCCTATTAAGGTGGGCACTCGTGTCCACCTTTTTGTTTGTTACAGTTATTATTAATAGGAGGGGTATAATTTGGCAAAGACTATTGCAGCGGTTGCAACCGGCAACAGCGCTTCGGGAATAGGAGTAATCCGCATAAGCGGTGATGATGCAATTGAAATTGCACAAAAGGTTTTCAAAGCACTTGATGGTACTCCCCTTTCAGCACTAAAGGGCTACACTGCAAAATTCGGAAATGTTTATGCTGATGGCGAAAGCTTTGATAATGCAGTTGCCCTTGTGTTCAGAAATCCTAAGAGCTATACCGGAGAGGACGTTGTGGAGCTTTCTGTTCACGGCGGAATTTTTATTGTTGAAAAAACTCTGGAGGCAGTGTTTGCTGCAGGTGCAGTTCCTGCACAGGCGGGTGAATTTACAAAAAGAGCTTTTTTGAATGGAAAAATGGACCTGGCACAGGCAGAGGGTGTTGCCGCACTTATTTCTGCTCAGGGTCAGGAGGCGGCAAAGGCATCCTTCAATTTACTGCAGGGTTCTTTGAGCAATAAAATTTCACAGTTGCTTGACAAAATGATTGAATGCAGTGCATCAATGGCTGCATGGGTTGATTATCCTGATGAGGAAATACCTGAGCTTGAAGAGGATGTGCTCAAGCAAGTACTTACAGAATCAAAATCGGCACTTTATGATTTGATAAAAAATTACGAAAACGGAATTGTTATGACGCAGGGTGTTGATACTGCAATTGTCGGCAGACCGAATGCCGGAAAATCCACGCTTATGAATATGCTGTCGGGTGTTGAAAAAAGTATCGTTACTCACATTGAAGGAACTACCCGTGATATTGTTGAAAATTCCGTTCGTCTTGGAAATATGGTTTTGCATCTTTCCGATACTGCCGGTATCAGAGAGAGTGAGGATGTTGTTGAATCAATCGGCATAAAGAAAGCTCTTGAAAAGATAGATAGCGCATCACTGATACTTGCAGTTTTTGACAGTTCTGTACCGCTTAATTCTGATGACAAAATGCTGATTGACAGCTGTAAAAATAAGCCATGTGTGGCTGTTGTTAATAAAACTGATCTTGAATCAAAAATTGATTTGGCGATTATTCGGTCAAATTTTGACAAAGTGGTTTATATTTCTGCTAAAAATAATGAGGGTACTGCTGAGCTTGAAAAGGCAGTTAAAGAAATTCTTGGTGTTCAGGGCTTTGATTCCTCACAGCCCATTTTAGCAAATAAAAGACAAAAGCTTTGCGTATCAAATGCCTATAACCATATAAGCCAGGCACTTGATGGTGCAGAAATAGGCATTACCTATGACGCAATTAATGTTATGATTGACAGTGCAGTTGATGAGCTGCTGTCACTTACAGGTAAAAAAGCAACGCAGGAAGTTGTTAATAATATATTTAGTCGTTTTTGTGTCGGCAAATAATTTAGCTAATAGATTTTTAATAAACGGAGCAGGTTTATGGAATATTTTTCAGGAGAATATGATGTAATAGTAATCGGTGCCGGGCATGCAGGAATTGAGGCATGCCTTGCGTCTGCGCGCCTTGGCTGCAGCACAGCAGTATTTACAATTAACCTTGATTGGGTTGGCAATATGCCTTGTAATCCGTCAATCGGCGGAACGTCAAAGGGTCATCTTGTGCGTGAGATTGATGCTCTTGGCGGCGAAATGGGCAAGGCGGCTGATAAATATTCGCTTCAATCCCGTATGCTCAACTTAGGCAAAGGGCCTGCTGTTCATTCACTCAGAGCGCAGATTGACAGACGTGAATACTCTGCAGGGATGAAGCATACACTTGAGCTGCAGAAAAATCTTGAAATCAGGCAGGGTGAAATCGTAGATATCAAAAAGCTGGATAATGGAATGTGGCAGGTGAAAACAAGACTTGAGGCATTGTTTACAGCTAAGGCGGTTATTATTGCAACAGGAACTTTTTTGGGCGGAAGAGTATATATTGGTGACATATCATATGAAAGCGGACCTGACGGAATGTTCCCTGCTGTTGATTTGGCAGCGGCTCTTAAAAATTTGAACATTCCGCTCAGGAGATTCAAGACAGGTACTCCGCCAAGAATCAACAGACAGTCAATTGATTTCTCTAATCTTGAAGTTCAGGGTGGTGATGAGGAGACTGTTCCCTTCAGCTTTGATACTGAGAGAGCACCTAAGAACAAGGTATGCTGTCATATTACTTATACAAATGATGCTACAAAGCAAATTATTCTTGACAATCTGCACAGAAGTCCCATGTATTCAGGCAAAATCGAGGGTAAGGGACCTCGTTATTGCCCAAGCTTTGAGGATAAAATAGTAAGATTTTCTGACAAACAAAGGCATCAGTTGTTTATTGAACCCTGCGGACTTGAAACTGAGGAGATGTATTTGCAGGGCTTGTCCTCATCTCTTCCGGAGGATGTTCAGCTTCAATTCATTCATACTATTCCCGGACTTGAGAATGCGCAGGTTATGCGTACAGCGTATGCGATTGAATATGATTGTGTTGATCCTACAGCACTTAAGGCTACACTTGAATTTAATGATATTGAGGGACTTTATGGTGCGGGTCAGTTCAATGGTTCAAGCGGATATGAGGAAGCTGCTGCGCAGGGACTGGTTGCAGGTATAAATGCAGCTCTTAAAATCAAAGGAGAGGAGCCATTGATTTTAGACCGGGGTGGATCGTATATCGGAACACTTATTGATGATCTTGTTACAAAGGGCTGTACAGACCCATACAGAATGATGACAAGCCGAAGTGAATATCGCTTAGTTCTTAGACAAGATAACGCAGATGTTCGATTAACTCCGTTAGGTTACAAAATAGGCTTGATTTCACGCGCAAGATATGATAAATTTTTATTAAAGGAAGAAAATGTTAAGGCAGAGTTTAAAAGAATTAGTGAAAAATCACTTCCTTTGACAGAAACCTTGCAGAAGCTCCTTGTTGACTGTGGCACTACTCCGCTGGAGCGTGGATGCAAAATGCTTGAGTTAATCAAGCGGCCGCAGGTCACATATAAAGTACTCACTCCTGTTGATGATGACAGACCAGATCTGCCCAAGGAGGTTTTTGAGCAAGTTGAAATTGCTGTTAAGTATGAGGGGTATATAGCCAGGCAGGAACAGCAAATCAAGGAAATGCGCAGAATAGAGTGCAAAAAAATACCCGAGGATATAGATTATAGTTCATTAAAAGGTTTAAGACTTGAGGCAGTTGAAAAACTGTCAAAAATCCGACCTGAAAATTTAGGGCAGGCAAGCAGAATAAGTGGTGTTAACCCTGCAGATGTTGCTGCACTGAATATAATATTGGAGTCATTATGATAAATTCTGATTTACTTAAAACAGGAGTAAATGAAATTGGGGCAGAACTCGATTCCTACGCAATAGATAGATTTGATTCATATGCTGAGCGACTTGTTCGCTGGAATGAGCATGTTAATCTGACCGCTATAACTGATCCGGATGAGATTGTTATAAAGCATTTTGTTGACAGCCTTTATCCGCTGAGATATGTGCAGATGAAGGCAGGACAGAAGCTTATTGATATCGGAACCGGGGCAGGCTTCCCGGCATTGCCGCTTTTGATTGTTAATCCGGGACTGGAAGTTAATTTTGTTGATAGTGTAGGCAAAAAGCTTGGATTTGTTAAAGATGTATTGCGCAATTCGGGCTTATTTGCAGTTACAACACACCGCCGTGCTGAAGAAATTAGTAAGAATGATGAATATCGCGAACAGTATGACTATGCAACAGCACGAGCTGTTGCACCGCTCAATATTTTGTGTGAATATGGACTGCCTTTTGTTAAGGTTGGTGGATTATTTATTGCGCTCAAAGGTTCAAGCGGAGAAGAAGAATTGAACAATGCACGCAATGCAATTAAGATACTTGGCGGTGAGCTTGCTAAGTTTGATGAGTACACTTTGCCAAATGGTGATAAAAGAAGTATTGTGATAATTAGAAAGATATCGCAGACTCCGACAAAATATCCGAGAAAGTCTAAAAAAATAGACAGCAAGCCACTCTAAAGTTACATATATATGTCGAAGACAAAGGATTTCCCACGATGGGAAATCCTTTATTTCATATAAACAATGTGGTATAGTTATATCAAGGAGATGAGGCGGTTGGATCAAATAATTCAAATACCTACCGAAAAATTATTACCAAACCCCTATCAGCCAAGAAAGCAGTTTAAAAGTGAGGACATGCTATCTCTTTCAGAGTCGATAAAAGAAAACGGAGTCTTGCAGCCCCTCTTATGCAGACAAATCAATAACAGTGATTATTATGAGGTCGTTGCAGGTGAAAGACGACTGCGAGCTTCAATCCTTGCTAATATGCAGACTGTTCCTTGTGTAATAATCGATTGTGACTATGAGTCAAGTGCTGTATTCTCTATATTGGAGAATATACAGAGAAGTGATCTTGACTTCTTTGAAGAAGCACAGGCAATCAGTCAGCTTATTAATCATTTTGGTATGACGCAGGAACAAATAGGGAAAAAACTCGGAAAAAGTCAGTCCTCGCTGTCGAATAAGTTGAGACTGCTCAAATTACCTGTCGATGTAAGATACTTTATAGAGCATGAAGGGCTTACCGAAAGACATGCACGTGCATTGCTGAGACTTGACAGCGAAAAGGATATGTGGACAACCCTTAAGCTGATAAAGGAAAAACATCTGAACGTTGAGCAGACAGAAGCTTACATAGATACAATAACAGACAAAAAGATAAAACCACGCAGAAATGTAGTTAAAATCTTTAAGGATGTAAGAATTTTTGTTAACACAGTCAATAGAGCTATCCAAACAATGAAGGATGCTGGCATTGATGCAGAATCGGACAAGACCGAAACAGAAGAATATATAGAATTTCGAGTAAGAATACCAAAGGATGCACAAAATGCTGCACAGAACACGCACAAGTGTACTAACCCTGCTTAAAACGGGAAACCGTTTTAACATATTCTCCTCTTTTCATCACGTGGAAAAAACGGGCGTAAGCTCGTTTTTTCTGCGTTTATAGGGATAAACTATATCGTAATATTATTTCTACTTGTGTTTCACGTGAAATATAACTACTATATATAGAATTTCATATAAACTATGTTTGTATCAGAATCGTATCGGCTGCTGACATAGTTTATTTTTATATTTGATTAGAGCAATAGATGAAAAATAATATGTTTATGATAAAAAAAGAATTACTATAGTTTATAATTAAGATTAATCCGTTACCTACGCAAAAAATGCTGTAAAACTAAATGTTCCACGTGAAACATCTATATATGGTATACAGTTTATTATCTGTATACAAAAGTGAAAAAATTTTCCCAATGTTCCACGTGAAACATCTTGCTCTATGCATTTATATGTTGTATAATAATCTGGTATCAGGACCGGCATATCCCCTGCCCTGAATAATGGAGGTGCTGTTATGGGTAAAACCATATCAATATTCAATCAAAAAGGCGGCGTAGGTAAAACTACAACATGCATTAATTTTGCAGCAGCCTTAGGAATTAAAGGAAAAAAGACATTGCTTATCGATATTGACCCTCAGGGTAATACAACAAGTGGTGTTGGCATTGATAAATCTGATATTGAGGTATCATCATATGATGTGCTTATCAATGATGTGCCTGTTAAAGACGCAATACAGCAGACGAGGTTCAAAAATCTGTATGTGCTTCCTGCTAATATGAATCTTGCAGGTGCAGAGCTTGAGCTTGCAGAAAATGAAAGTCGCTTTAAGGTGCTGAAAAAAGCTTTGGCAGCAGTGGTTATGGATTATGACTATATAATCATAGATTGTCCGCCAAGCTTAGGGCTGCTCAGCCTAAATTCTTTGACAGCGTCAGATACTTTGATTGTACCGCTGCAATGCGAATACTATGCTTTGGAAGGCTTAAGTCAGCTTATAAGCACAGTTCGTACTGTAAAACAGAATTATAATGAGCATTTAGAGCTTGAAGGTGTTGTTTTTACAATGTATGACAGCAGATTAAAGCTTAATCAGCAGGTTATGGACGAGGTTGACAAGTTCTTCCCTAACAAAACATATAAATCGCGTATTCCACGCAGTGTAAAGTTAGCGGAAGCGCCAAGCTACGGTGAGCCTGTACTATATTATGAAAAATATTCAAAGGCAAGCTTCGCATATAAGAAGTTTGCAGATGAATTCTTAAAAAAACAATAAGAGGTGAAGTATGGCTAAAAAGCAATCAGGATTGGGTAAGGGTTTAAATGCTCTTATGCTTGAAAACTCTGTTGATGATATGACAGCAACAAATACCCTCTCCATCAATGAAATAACACGCAATGAAGATCAGCCGCGAAAAACCTTTGATGAAGGTGCTTTACAGGAGCTTGCGGATAGTATTACCCAGCATGGTGTACTTCAGCCACTGCTTGTAAGACCACTTCCGGAAGGTGGTTATCAGCTTGTTGCAGGTGAACGGCGCTGGAGAGCCTCCAGAATAGCAGGTCTTAAGGAAGTTCCTGTTGTTATTAGAGAGCTTTCTGATGTTGAGACTATGGAAATCGCTATTATTGAGAATTTGCAGCGCGAGGATCTCAACCCTATTGAAGAGGCAGAAGGTCTGCAGGCACTTATTGATCGTTGTGGATTTACACAAGAGGATGTTGCTGTTTCAGTTGGAAAATCAAGACCGGCAATTGCGAATGCACTAAGACTTCTCAAATTACCGCAAGAGGTGCGCGATATGACCAGAAAGGGCGAAATTTCAGCAGGTCACGCACGAGCACTGCTTGCCTTTGATAATGAAGCAATGATTTGCGAAGCGGCACAAAATATAATCAAAAACAGTTTAACAGTAAGAGATGTTGAGCGTCTTGCTAAAATGACAGAGAAAACTGTTAAAACCCGTTCAAGCTCAAAAAGGCGTGATTCCTTTTATGATGAGGTTGAGCTGTCACTTACTGAAGTTCTCGGCAGAAGAGTAAAGGTTTATAACGGCAGAGGTAAGGGAACACTTGAGATAGAGTTCTATTCTGCTGATGATTTAAAGGAAATTGCTAATAAGTTAGGAGACTAAAAAAATGCTTGATATTAAATATGTAAGAGAAAACCCTGAAATTGTAAAGGAAAATATCAAAAAAAAGTTTCAGGATAAGAAATTACCTCTTGTTGATGAGGTTATAGAGCTTGATGAGGAGCGCAGAGCCGTTATGTCAAGGGCAGATGAGCTGCGTGCAAACCGAAATAAGCTTTCTAAAGAAATTGGTATACTCATGTCACAGGGCAAAAAGGAAGAGGGTATGGCAATCCGTGAGCAGGTAAACGCTCAGGCTAAGGAGCTCGAGGAGCTTGCTGTCAGAGAGAAGGAGCTCAACGAAAAGGTTACATCCATTATGATGTCTATTCCGAATATTATTGATGAGTCAGTGCCAATCGGTAAGGATGACAGCGAAAATGTTGAGGTGCAGAAATACGGTGAGCCGCTTGTTCCTGATTTTGAGGTTCCATACCATACTGATATTATGGAGCGCTTTGATGGTATAGACCTCGAGGCTGCCGGCAGAGTTGCAGGCAATGGCTTTTACTATCTTATGGGTGATATCGCACGTCTTCACAGTGCGGTTATCAGCTATGCAAGAGATTTTATGATTGACCGCGGCTTCACTTATGTTGTTCCTCCTTTTATGATTAGGTCAAATGTTGTTACAGGTGTTATGAGCTTTGAGGAAATGGATGCTATGATGTATAAAATAGAGGGTGAGGACCTTTATCTTATCGGTACATCCGAGCACTCAATGATAGGTAAATTTATTGATACCATTACTCCTGAGGCAGAGCTGCCAAAGACGCTTACCTCATATTCTCCTTGCTTCAGAAAAGAGAAAGGCGCTCACGGAATTGAGGAGCGCGGTGTATATCGTATTCATCAGTTTGAAAAGCAGGAAATGGTTGTTGTCTGCAAGCCTGAGGAATCAAAGATGTGGTTTGATAAGCTGTGGCAGAATACTGTTGACCTGTTCTGCAGCCTTGATATTCCTGTAAGAACGCTTGAGTGCTGCTCAGGTGACCTTGCAGATTTAAAGGTTAAGTCTGTTGACGTTGAGGCATGGTCACCGAGACAGAAGAAGTATTTTGAGGTTGGTTCCTGCTCAAATCTTACAGACGCACAGGCAAGACGCTTAAAAATCAGAGTTAAGGGCGAAAACGGCAATTATCTTGCGCATACTCTCAACAATACTGTTGTTGCTCCGCCAAGAATGCTTATCGCGTTCCTTGAAAATAATCTGCAGGCAGACGGAAGTGTGCTCATTCCTGAGGCACTTCGTATGTACATGGGCGGAAAAGATAGGATTGTTCCTAAGAAATAATGCAGGTTGCTTTAATAATTATTGGCGTTGTGGTGTTTTTATGCTTTTTTGCTGCCGTGTTTGATGGTGTGCTGAATTTCGGGAATGTATTCGGAATGGCACTTGGCGCAGTCTATATTGCATTGGGTTTATTGATTAACAGATTTGATTCAACTAATCAAAGGCTTATCGGGATAAGTGCAGTTTGTCTGTTGCTTTTGATTGTTTTGAAAATGTACGAAATTTACAGGGCAGGAAAAAACACGGCTGACAGTGAAGCTGTTGTGATTGTTCTCGGCTGTAGAGTTAAGGGTGACAAACCGAGTCTTTCCCTTGAAAAAAGAACGGATGCAGCATATAGATTTCTGCTAAACAATCCGGTGGCTGTTGCAATACTCAGCGGCGGACAGGGTAAGGATGAAAAATTATCCGAAGCGCTTTGCATGCAAAAACTCCTTTATGATAGAGGAATTCTGAAAGATAGACTGATTATAGAGGATAAATCAACCACGACGGATGAAAATATAAGATTTTCTCTTGAGATTATAGAGCGGCTTGGTATGAAAAAAGAGGTGGCAATAGCAACCTCTGAATATCATCAAAAGCGTGCTGCGGCAATATGCAAAAGATATGGTATAAAATCGAGTGCTGTTTCATCAAAAACTAAAATGACTCTCTTGCCTACGTTCCTTTTAAGGGAGATGTTTGGGGAAATAAAGGAAAAATTGCTGCAATAAATAGTAATAAAAAAATAATGGGCAAATCTGCCCATTATTTTTTTGCAATTTTTTCAATTTTCTTATCATCAAAAATATTTGTAAGTCCCTGCCACGTCAGTTGACGGCGTTCAAACCATAAAATACTGAGCTTTGCTCTCAACATATTTGGATTTGCCATATTAGTTTTTGCATAACCGATGTTATTTTTATCAAGATAGCTGTAATAAAAATTAAGTTTCTGCGAAAAGCTTTCCCAGCTGCAATCACCATTCCAG
Source organism: uncultured Clostridia bacterium (assembly GCA_947176035.1). GTDB lineage: Bacteria > Bacillota > Clostridia > Oscillospirales > Acutalibacteraceae > Eubacterium_R. The sequence continues at coordinate 20,753 of CAMWPJ010000010.1, forward strand.
CCATTTTCACTTATACAGCCTGTTCGCGGAAAGCTCATTAAATCAGCTTTTTTCATATTTGGTACATATTCAGTCCATAGTGCGGCCTCAATGCCAAGTGCATTACCTGCAAATATCTTGTGATTTGCACTATCCTTAAGACTTATATATCCGTAAGGCAAATCAATATAGCAGGCACTTGTGGATGTATCAATAAATGGTCTGTCACCGGTTTCCATTTCACCGCATTTTGTAAAGCCGAGATCTGTATCTATTGCTTTATCATTATCAAGCTCCCAGCTCCACATAAACACCTGCTTGCCATGTGCCTTACAGTAATTTTTCACCTGATTCATAAACCAAAACTGCAAATTATCACTGTCGCTAATCCCCAGTTCCCTTTGTTTAGCCTGACAGTGAGGGCACAAATTCCAGCGATGCTTTGGAACCTCATCACCGCCAATATGGTAATATTCATCCGGGAACATTTCAAAAAATTCATCCAGCACATCATAAACAAATTTCATTGTGCTGTCTTTGCCGACACAAAGTACATCGTGCTTGACCCCCCAATGATCGGCAACAGGCAGTGCACGGGGAAAACAGGTAAGCTCATTATATGCCGCAATTGCAGCACGTGAGTGTCCCGGAATATCAAATTCAGGCATTACTTTAATACAAAAATCGTGAGCATAATCAACGATTTCTTTTATATCCTGTTTTGTATAAAAGCCGCCATGGGGCTTATTGTTAAAATTTGTTTTTCTGCGCTGTGAACCAATTTCAGTTAAAAGTGGATATTTGCTGATTTCAACACGCCATCCCTGATCCTCTGTCAGATGAATGTGAAAAACATTTAGTTTATGGATGAGCATTCTGTTAATTATTTTTTTTACATCACTGACAGAATAAAAGTATCTGCCCACGTCCAGCATAAATCCACGCACCTTATGTGCGGGTTTATCGGAAATCTCTACAATAGGCAGAGCATAATTACTTTGAAAAATTATCTGTTTGAGTGTCTGCAGGGCGTAAAGCTGACCTGCGGCTGAGCTTGCCTTAATCAATATTTGTTCGCCTGTTTTGAGGAAGTATTCCTCTTCCTCAAGAGATACATCACACTCAAAAATTACATTTTTATCGCCTGATGGCAATGAACAATAAGATAAAAAATCTTCCTGTGCTCTTTTACTTAACAGATTATCTCCAAGAGCAATCTGAGTAAGCTTTACCTTTTTGTTACTGATATAGTTGATTTTTTGCGGCTGCGGAATTAAATTCATCATAAACACTCCCTTTTGTCTATAATTTAACATAAACAAGTAAAACAAGCAACAAATACTTGAATGATTAAGCAAATTATGTTATAATTTTTTCACATTGAAAGGAGACATTATTATGAAAACAATCAAATCATTAAGCGCAGTACTCATTTGTGTCTGCCTTATCGCAGCTATGTTTGTTGGCTGCTCACCAAAAGTATCACTTGAAGGTAAGTGGGAAACAACAATTGATCTTTCAAAGGAAGCTAACGAAGGTCTTGATATGTCACAGGATGAAGACGGCGAATATTTCGGTGTATTCAACGAGTCACTTACAGTTAATGTATACTACACCTTTGACAGTGATAACAACTATACTGTTTCTGTAAATGAGGAGCAGTTCAGACCTGCATTTGATGCTTATATGGAAAAATATGTTGATTATGTGCTTGAAGGAACATATAAGACCGGTGAGGCTGAAGGTCTTTCAAGAGAAGATTTTGATGATTTCTATATGGAATCAGAGGGCAAAACACTCCGTGAGGCACTTGTTGATGAGCTTAAGCTCGACAATTTGTATGCAAGCCTTATAAAGGACTATAATGAAAATACAACTCAGCAGACAATTGTTGATAAAGATAGATTCTATATTACTGATAATCAAGGCAACAAGATTAACTACGAATCATTCACCTTAGAAGGTGACAAACTTACAATTAATGGTTTGTTTGATATGAATGATAATCCTGTTGAGGATGAGCTTTATCCTTTAACTTTCACAAAGGTTGCTTAATTAAATAATTACAATTTGTACCGTCCGATGTAATTTGGGCGGTATTTTTTATTGTTTATATTCACAAAATCATATTGAAATAATAATAAGACTATGCTACTATCAAAATATAGAATATAAATGGGGTAAATAATATGGATTATAAATTTAATTTTATATATAAGATAAATGGTGTGCTGAAATCATCAAGCGAGCTTGACAATGCAGATTTTATCGTTATGCCTGAATACGCAGATGAACTTATTAAGCTTACTGTTATACCCAAAAGCGAAATTGAGTTTGTAAAGTTTGAAATGGCAATGCCGTTTAAATTCAACAGCTCTCAGCGTATTTTTACAAACGGCTTTCAGAGCTGGACTGTGTCCAAAGAATATTCACCAAACGGTGCAATGGATGAATTCAATCCACGTAAATTCGGTATTGAAAAGAGCAAATTCAATACACTCGGTATGTGGGGCGCAGGTGATTTAACCTTTCATAAATATCCCGAAAAGCCGGGTGTTTTCTACGGCTACAGCTATGCTTATATAAGAAAAAATAGTGAAGTATTTCTGATTGGTTCACTCAGCGAAAGAGCGGGCTACACTATAATTACCCTTGATTCCGCTGCTGACTGCATAAAAATTGAAAAGGAGCTTGAAGGTGTAACCTTTAAAGAAGCGAAATGCCTGCTTTCACTTGCTACGCTCAAAGGCGAATACAATGCAGTGTTTGATAAATATTTTGAAATGATGGGCATTTCTAAACCTCGTGTGCAGAGGTCATGCGGCTACACAACATGGTATAATTACTACACAAGTGTTACTGAAAAAATTGTTAATCGTGATTTAGACGCTATTGCAAAGCTTGATACAAAGATTGATATTTTTCAGATTGATGACGGTTTTGAACGTACTGTAGGTGATTGGCTTGAGCCTGATAAAAAGAAATTTCCAAGCGGTATGAAGGTGGTTGCCGACAGTATTCATAAACATAATATGCTGGCAGGATTATGGCTTGCTCCATTTGCAGTTACACCGAAATCTCATATCTATAAACAGCATAAGGATTGGCTTGTGCATGACAAAAAGGGCAAAATACATTATGCTTCTCATAATTGGGGCGGCTTTTATGCACTTGACATTTATAATGATGAGGTAAGAGCTTATATCAGAAAGGTATTTGATACGGTACTCAATGAATGGGGCTATGATATGGTTAAGCTTGATTTCCTCTATGCCTGCTCGATTATCCCGATTCACGGCAAGAGCAGAGGCGAAATTATGTGTGAGGCTATGGACTTTTTGCGAGAATGCTGCGGTGATAAAATTATTCTCGGCTGCGGTGTACCGCTTGCACCTGCCTTCGGTAAGGTTGATTTTTGCCGTATCGGTGCTGATGTAGGGCTTGGCTGGGAAAATAATGCGTTTTCACGTGAGGATGTCTCAACCCAGCATACGCTGATGAACACAATTTTCCGCAGACATCTTGATGGCAGAGCCTTTTTGAATGACCCTGATGTTTTTCTTCTGCGTGATAATAATATTCAGATGCCGCTTAATAAAAGAAAAATTGTTGCCAAGGTTAACAGCCTTTGCGGCAATCTGCTGTTTGTGTCTGACGATGTTTCAACCTATACTGACGAGCAAAGAAAAATATTTATTGACACTGTTACATCGCCAAAAGCAGTAATTAACAGTGCTGAATTTGTTAAGGATAAAATTCTTAAAATTGATTACACTATCGACGACAAAAATGATACACTCTCATTTAACCTTTCAAACGGTGAACTTGTATAGTCGGTTGAAAACTTATAAAACCTATGATATAATTAGGTATTGAAAAAAGTAATTCATCCAATAGATTTTATAAGGAGTGGAAATATGAAGATTTCTACAAAGGGACGTTATGCGCTCAGATTGATGCTTGATTTGGCACAGAATCAGTCTGATGGTTTTGTTGCCCTTAAGGATATAGCTGAGAGACAAGGAATCTCAAAAAAATATCTTGAACAGATTGTACCGCTTTTGAACAAATCGGGTGTGCTCAAAACAACCCGTGGTTATCAAGGCGGATATATGCTTGCAAAAAAGCCTGCTGACTATACAGTAGGTGATATTCTTCGTATTACCGAGGGCAGTCTTGCCCCTGTTGCCTGTCTTGATGATGCGGTAAATATGTGCGATAAGGCTGACAGCTGTATGACATTACCTGTATGGAAAGGGCTTGACAAGGTAATCAGCGAATATCTTGATTCAATAACCCTGCAGTCCATAATTGACGATTATCGTGCTGCGGCTATTGATGAATACTATATATAAAATGTTAAGGAAAAATTATGCCGAATCAATTTTCAAGAACACAGCTGCTTATCGGCAGTGATGCCGTAAGTAAGCTCAAAAACAGCAGGGTTGCAGTATTTGGTATCGGCGGAGTCGGAAGCTATACGGTTGAAGCGCTTGCAAGAAGCGGAGTGGGAACACTTGATTTAATCGATAATGACACTGTTGCACTTACAAATATCAACAGACAGCTTATTGCTCTGCACAGCACTATCGGAATGTATAAAGTGGATGCTGCAGAAAAACGATTGCTCGATATTAATCCTGATGTGAAAATAAATACCTATAAAACCTTTTATACTCCCGAAAGCTCGTGTGATTTTGATTTTTCGCAATATGATTATATTGTTGACGCGATTGATACAGTATCAGGAAAAATCGAACTTGTAGTGCAGTCGTATAAAGCGGGTGTACCGATTATAAGTTCAATGGGAGCAGGCAACAAGCTTGATGCTGCTGCATTTGAGGTTGCAGATATTTATAAAACCTCTGTATGTCCGCTTGCAAAGGTAATGCGGCGTGAACTGAAAAAAAGAGGAGTAAAAAAGCTTAAGGTTGTATACTCAAAAGAAGAGCCGCGCAGACCTGTTGGAAAAAGTGATGAGGACTCAGGCACACGCAGGCAGATACCTGCAAGCATCGCTTTTGTTCCATCAGTGGTTGGGCTGATCATTGCAGGTGAGGTTATAAAGGATTTAACTGATTAAAATAATATCGTCAGCTTTTAATGTTATTAATTCCAATTAAGGAGATTTCAATGAAAAGAATTTTAACCTACGGAACGTTTGACCTCTTACATTATGGTCATATCAGGCTCTTAAAAAGAGCAAAAGCAATGGGTGATTATCTGGTTGTTGCACTTTCTACAGATGAATTTAATGCAGGCAAGGGCAAAAAGGCATACCATACCTATGAAACACGAAAAAAAATGCTTGAAGCGATAAGATATGTTGACCTCGTTATTCCTGAATCCTGCTGGGAACAGAAAATTGATGATGTCAAGGAATATCACATTGATACTGTGGTAATGGGCGGCGATTGGGCAGGCAGTGATAAGTTTGATTATCTTAAGGATTATTGTGAGCTTGTATTCCTCGACAGAACTCCCGGCGTTTCAACCTCTATGATTAAAGAGGACCTTGGACTTAAAGAGGCTATTAACGGTGTTGATCAGCTTCCGGATGAAAAGTAAAAATAAAGAATAAAAATCACAGTCATATATACGGACTGTGGTTTTTGTTTTGTTATATAATTTATATTGACAATTTATCTGCAAAATTATAAAATCAATTTAGATATTAGCATATAAGGACGGAAATACTATGCACAGAAAATTTGCAAAGAATGCACCGCTTGGCTGGAACAGCTGGGATTGTTTTGGTGCAGGAGTTACGGAAAAACAGCTAAGAGAAAATGCTGACTATATGGCCGAATATCTAAAAGAATACGGCTGGGAATATATTGTATGCGACATTCAGTGGTATGAACCAAAAGCAAAGGATAATGACTATTTTAATTTTACACCTGTCTGTCTTGATGAATATGGCAGAGTAATACCTGCTGAAAATCGCTTTCCAAGTGCAGCTGGCGGTAAGGGATTTAAGAAAATTGCCGACTATTGTCACAGTCTCGGCCTGAAATTTGGTATACACATTATGAGAGGTATCCCCCGTCAGGCTGTTCACGCAGATATGCCCATTAAAGACAGTAAATTTACCGCACGTGAAGTGGCACACCATTTTTCGGTATGCTCATGGAATACCGATATGTATGGTATGAAAAACTGTGAGGGTGCACAGGATTACTACAATTCAATTATAAAAATGTATGCCGATTGGGGTGTTGATTTTATTAAGTGTGATGATATCTGTGTTACAGAATTCCGTCAATGGGATAATCCGTATTCTGCCGATTATGAAATTGAAATGATAAGAAAAGCAATAGATAATTGCGGAAGAGAGATTGTACTTTCACTTTCACCCGGTCCTGCTCATATTGAAAATGCTGACCATCTTGCAAAAAATGCAAATATGTGGCGAATGACGGGTGACTTTTGGGATCAATGGAGCAAGCTTTATGATATGTTTGACCGTTGTTATCTGTGGCAGGATAAGGTTAAACCGGGTAATTATCCTGATTGTGATATGCTTCCTCTGGGCAGACTTTCAAAAAACGGAACCTGTCACGGACCACAGGACAGAATGACACAGTTTACCAAGCCTGAGCAGCTTACAATGATGAGCCTTTGGGGAATTTTCAAAAGTCCGCTGATGATGGGCGGTCATATGCCTGATAATGATAAATGGACGTTGTCACTGCTAACAAATGATGAGTATATGAAAATGCATCGAACAGCCTATGGCGCACATCAGCATTTGAGAAATGAGGAGAATGGCCAGGGAGATATAATCTGGGTTGCAAACGGTAAGGGATGTAAATACGTTGCTCTTTTCAACACAAGGGATAAGGAATATGCTGTAAAACTTGACCTTACTGAAATACTTATGCCGGATGAAAAATACAATATCTATGATATTTGGAATAAAGAAAAACTCGGTGAATTCAAAAACTGCTTCAATGCTGTTATTCCCCCTCACGGTGCAGGACTTTATAAAGTGACAGTCAAATAATGAGGTGAATTTTATGAAATTAAAACCCTTCAGCATTAATAGTCATGGCAATGCATTAAGAGGTATAATTTTAAAACCGGATAGCGTCATATTACCCTGTAAAACCGTTATTGTAAGCCACGGCTTTTCAAGCAATATGATGATAACCTTAGGCTACGCAAAAACATTTGTACAGGCTGGGTACATTGCTGTTTTGTACGATTTTTGTATGTCCGGCAGCGGAATCAGCGGTGGTAAAAGTACAGGTATGAGTGTAATTACAGAAAAAGAAAACCTTCTTGATGTAATAGATTACATAAAAAATCTGGATTTCGTTGATGAAAATAAGTTATCGCTTGCAGGCTGCAGTCAGGGTGGTTTGGTATCAGCTCTTGCCGCAGCACAGTGCGAGGAGGAAATAGAAGGACTATTTCTTTATTATCCTGCACTTTGTATACCTGATGATGCGAGAAGAGGACATATGATTTCAGCTAAATTTGACCCTGATAAAATACCGGATACCTTTTATGCAATCACAATTAAGCTGAGTCGAAAATATGCTGAGGATGTAAAAAATCTTGATTCATATAAGGAAATATGTACCTTCAAAAAACCTGTACTTATTGTTCACGGAATGGAAGACAGTTTAGTAAGTATTGAATATTCAAGAAAAGCAGCAAAGGAATATCCCGATTGTACACTGACAGAGGTACATGGGGACCATGGTTTTATAAGAAAAGGCTTTAGTGCCGGCAGACGAGCAACACTTGATTACCTAAAAAATCTTAATACCCGTTTATAATTTATAAATGACATTAAATAAAGTGTTTTTCATTATACTTCAATCCGGTTCACTATTTATTAGCGTAGACAGTCTGTCGAAATATAGAATTTTTTAATACCACTCTTATTTACTTTAATAAATAAGAGTGGTATAATCTTTTGAAAAGAGGGTGACAAAAACGGCTAAGGATTTAACAAGCGGCAAGCCGAGCACAGTGTTGTGGAATTTTTCGCTGCCGTTATTGGGAAGTATAATTTTTCAGCAGCTTTATAATATTGCAGACAGCTTTGTTGCAGGTAAATTTATCGGCGATAATGCACTGGCCGCTGTTGGAAATGGTTATGAGGTTACACTAATTTACCTTGCTTTTGCATTTGGGTGCAATATCGGATGCAGTGTTGTACTTTCACAGCTTTTTGGTGCAAAAAGGTATAAGGATTTAAAAACCGCAGTAAACACAAACTTTATCGCAAGCGGTGTGCTTTGTATTCTATTAATGGCCGTCGGCTTTATATTTATGAAACCGCTTTTGCATGCAATCAATACCCCTGCCGATATTATGGATGATACAATGCTGTATTTGAATATCTACACAGGCGGTCTGCTGTTTTTATTCTACTATAACATATCAACAGGTATATTTTCGGCACTCGGCGATTCAAAAACACCGTTCGTTTTTCTTGCGTTATCATCAACTGCAAATATAGGTGCAGATATACTTTTTGTAACAACCTTTGATATGGGCATTGCAGGTGTTGCATGGGCAACCTTTATATGTCAGGGTGTATCGTGCATTTTGTCCGTAATTGTTGTTTTCGCAAAGCTGAGGAAAATTAAATGTGAAAAGCCTGATTTGTTTTCAGTGCCGTTATTTAAAAAAATTGCACGAATTGCCATACCAAGTATTTTGCAGCAGGGCTTTGTATCGGTCGGCAACATAATTATTCAAAGTATTGTCAACAGCTTTGGCACATCTGTTATTGCAGGCTATGCCGCAGCTGTTAAGGTTAACAATTTTGCCATAACCTGCTTTAACACACTCGGCAATGCAATGTCAAACTACTGCGCACAAAATATGGGTGCAGGTAAAAAGGACAGGATTAAACAGGGTTTTAAGTCAGGAATAATTATGTGCTCATCATTTGCACTGATATTTTCAGCTGTATTTCTGCTGCTGAGAAAACAGCTGATAGGTTTATTTATGAATTCAGGCACAACCGATGCACTGACAGTCGGCGTTACATTTTTACTGATTGTGTCACCATTTTTCATCGTTATTGCGGCTAAATTGACAGCTGATGGATTACTGCGCGGAGCAGGTGCAATGAAATATTTTATGATAACCACCTTTACCGATTTAGTGCTTAGGGTAAGTCTTGCTTTTATTTTGTCAAAATTTTTTGATTCGACAGGAATTTGGCTTGCGTGGCCTATCGGATGGACAATTGCGTCGGTTCTGTCTCTTACATTTTACGGCAAAGGTGTTTGGAAAAAATATCGTATATAAACAATAATTATTAAGGGGAGAAATTATGAACAAGGATGTTGAAAAGATTTTAGTTACCGAAGATGAGCTTGTGCAAATTTCCAAAAAGCTCGGTGAGCAGATTACAAAGGATTATAAGGGCAAAAAATTACTTATAGTAGGTGTGCTGAAAGGCTCAATCTATTTCTTAACTGACCTTTCAAGGCACATTGATTTACCTTGCAATATTGACTTTATCCAGGCATCAAGCTATGGTGCAAATACCGTGTCAAGCGGAGAAATTAAAATTATAAAGGACATATGCGATGACCTTTCCGGTTTTGATGTGTTGCTTGTCGAGGATATACTTGATACAGGAAAAACCTTAAAGCATATTCATGATATGCTTTCAAAGCGAAATCCGGAGTCAATTGCGATTGTAACTTTGCTTGACAAGCCGGCAAGACGTGAGGCAGACATTTATGCCGATTATGTCGGAGTTGATGTGCCTAACGAATTTGTTGTTGGTTATGGTCTTGACTATGACCAGTTTTACAGAAATCTGCCTTATATAGGTGTGTTAAAACAAGAAGTTTATACCAAATAGTTGACATATCTGTATTTGGTGATATACTAGCTACATAATAATTAAATATTCAGCGGTTTTCAAAGTCTGACAACAGCTTTGAAATGAAAAGGGAATCAGGTGAGAATCCTGGGCAACCGCCATTACCGTATTTGACGAAGTGAATACAAATGCCATTGGGAGACTGAGAAGGCGTATTCATATGTATACAAATTTATACTATATCATAAGTCGGGAGACCTGCCGCGGTGAGCGAAGTTTAAAGCTCACATTAATAAATTCAGCTTTTGGGCAAGTGGGAAAGCAAAGGGATTTAAAATACCTTGTATAATTGCGTGCACCCCTGTCTGAAAGACGGGGGTGTTTTTTATGAAAAAATTATCTGCAATAGTTTTATCTGCTATAATATGCGTAGCACTTTTTGGCTGCAGTGCCGATAAAGCGCAATTTAACGAAAATGAGACAGCACAGGCAACTGTTACGGCAATAAGCACAACACAAAGCGAAAGTACAATAGATGCAGTATCTGAAAATAAAACAACCGACAGGCAATCAACCTCTGCACCCAATAATCGAAATACAAGCACTTCATCTCCAAAAGAAAATAATGAAGACAATGCTTCGAATACAGATGAGAAAACTACCATCGCAAACAACAACACAACTGCAAATAATCTATCAAACAAACCTGCATCTTCCAAGCCAACCACAACAGCAAGGCAGACAACTACATCATCAACAATAACCTGTTCAGTAACGATTGAGTGCACAAGCGTGCTTGATAATATGGATGAACTGAAAGCCGGACACGAGGATTATGTTCCGTCAGATGGATACATAATAAGCAATTATTCCGTAACTCTGCCTAATGACAGTACAGCATATGACGCAGTTAAGGCAGCATGTGAAAATCGTGGTGTTACAATGAATGTTGTGAGCAGCAGCTATGGAAAATACATCGCGGGCTTTAATAACATTGACGAAAAGGACTGTGGCAATCAAAGCGGATGGCTCTATTTTGTCAATGGTAAATCGCCGTCAAAAAGCTGTAATAAATATACACTTTCAAATGGTGACAACGTTGTATTTTCATACACGTGTTAATAAATTTTTAAGGAGGATAAAATATGAAAAAGATTTTATCAGTTTTACTTGCAATGTGTGTAATGCTTATGACAAGCATCACTGCATTTGCAGCTCAGACACCAAGCACTGACAAAGTGCAAAAACAAATTGAGGGTGCTGTTGCATACCTTACCGCCGATGCCGAGAGTTATGGCGTTGATCAGGCATTGGATTTCAGCTTTTTAGCTGATTCAGGTGCAGATGTATCAAAATTTGCTGACGGCTTTATTGCTGATGTAAAAGCAAATCTTGATGCCAACAACGGCAGAATTGTTGCAGCCTATGGCGAAAGTCTTGCAACCTACGGTTCAGTAATCACAGCTCTTATTGCCCTTGGCGAGGACACAACAGATTTTTACGGTTATAATATCGAGGAATCATTTATGGCAATGGACCCTACAGTTGTGCCGGTGACACCAAATTATTATTATAACATTATTAATGGTGCATTTTTATGTGATAACAGTGATGAATTTATCGAGGCGATTTGCGATACATACATCAGCGAGTTCTACACAATGGGCGAGGGCGCAAATTTCTATGGCTATGGCTGTGATAACACTGCGTATTTCATTGCTGCAATTTCACTCGGTCATTTCCAGCTTGGCAAGTATTCAGATGTGCTGAATGATGCAATGACAGTTCTTAATAGCTATGCAGTTGAAGGCGGTTACTGCTATAATCCTGAATACGGTACACAACCGAACGCAGATTCAACAGCACTTGCACTCTGGGCAAACAGTTCATATTACGGTGATGATGCCGATATCAGCAATCCAGAAACCCTTACCCCGCATTTTGAAAAGCTGAATTCAATTTATGCAGATCTCTGCGGCTTTGAGGGCAAAACAACAGGTGTATTTACATATGATGATGAAGATAATATGTATGCAACAAAGGATGCACTGATTGCACTTTCATCATATTATTTTGATGTATGGGCACAGGAAGAAATCAATAAGCCTGATGATAAAGAAGACGAGACAAAGCCAGTTGCTCCTTCACAGCAGGTAACTGAAAATCAGACCGCATCCACAACTGAAAAGAAAACAACCGAAAAAGCAAACACGTCTAAAAAATCACCTGCAACAGGTGCGGACACAGCAATCATCTGCACTTCAGCCGCTCTTCTTGCAGCTGCAGGCGTAATAACAGTTCTCAAAAAGAAAGAGAAATAATAAAAAACTCCCGTATTGTGTAAAACGATACGGGAGTACTTATATTACTTTACATATTTGATTATGTGTTTAATAGAATAATTAAGTGAAAAACATATGCCGGCAAAAATATCATAGTCAATGTGTTTAACATTATGGGTAGTTATTGTTCTCTAAAC
>CAMWPJ010000011.1 GCA_947176035.1 uncultured Clostridia bacterium
ATATATTGATTTATGGAAAGGCATTATGTGATATGAAACATTTTAAAAATGCAAATGATATTGATCACTTAATTAATGATATCGAAGTTACAGCCGAAAAAATGAATTTAATAGTTAGTGAAACATTAAATAATTTTGATGATGCCGTTGATGATCATTATAAACTGTTTATTTTTAATAGTTTACGCACTTTTACCGATATTTTATTAGATTATGTTGTGAAAATATCAAAGGATGGAGAAAAGTTATCCAACGAATATGAGTCGCTATGGAAAATGATGTCAAAAGCAGAAAAAGAATTAGAAAAAAAGGAAGAAAAGCAATGTCAGTAAAAATTAATGAATTACAAATCGAAAATGTAAAACGAATCAAGGCGGTAAAGCTTGAGCCTACAGCAAATGGTTTGACTATTGTAGGCGGACGAAATAACCAGGGCAAGACATCAGTCCTTGATTCTATTGCCTGGGCATTAGGCGGTGACAGATTCAAGCCGTCACAGGCAAACAGAGAGGGCTCGGTTGTGCAGCCTTATCTCAAGATTACTCTTTCAAATGGCATTATTGTTGAACGAACAGGCAAAAACAGCAGTCTTAAGGTTATTGATTCCAACGGAAATAAGGGCGGTCAGCAGCTGCTCAATGAATTTATTGAATCGTTTGCACTGAATCTGCCTAAGTTTTTGCAGGCGACTGCAAACGAAAAAGCAAACATCCTTTTGCAGATTATAGGTGTAGGCGACAAGCTTACTGAACTTGAGCTCGCTGAGAATGAAAAGTACAATCAGCGCCATACTATCGGTCAGATTGCTCAGCAGAAGAAAAAGTATGCCGAGGAAATGGTACATTATGATGGTGTGCCGTCTGAGCCTGTTTCAGCAAGTGAGCTTATACAACAGCAACAGGAAATACTCTTTACCAATGCTCAGAATCAGAAAAAGCGTGAGCATTTAAAAGAACTAAGAGAAAAGAAAGTAGCTCTTGAAACCGCACTTGCTCAGGTTAATTCAGATTTGGAGATTGCTGAGCTTTCCGCTAAGGACTTAGTTGACAGGTCAACTGCCGAGCTTGAAGAAAATATCGAGCAGATAGACAAGCTTAATATCAAAATTCGCTCTAATCTTGATAAGGAACGAGCAGAGGAAACGGCTCATGATTTTCAGACACAGTATGACACACTGACAAATGAACTTGAACAAATCAGAGCCGATAAAAAAAGCTTACTTGATAATGCTGATTTGCCTTTGCCTGAGCTTTCTGTAGTCAATGGTGAAATTACATACAAAGGTATGAAATGGGATAATATGAGCGGTTCAGAGCAGCTGAGAGTAGCCACAGCTATTATCCGCAAGCTGAATCCGGAATGCGGTTTTGTTCTTGTTGATAAGCTTGAGCAGATGGATAATGAAACCTTGCGGGAATTTGCCCAGTGGCTTGAGAGCGAGGATTTACAGGTTATTGCAACGCGTGTCGGTACAGGTGACGAATGCTCAATAATTATTGAGGATGGTTATAGCATCAGCCGGAATGATGAAACATCAAATAGTATTAAACCGAGCTTTCAGAAAGGAGTTTTTTAAATGAACATTACAAACGGAATTATTCCTTCAGCACAGAAGGTTATTGTGTATGGTCCGGAGGGGATTGGTAAATCAACCTTTGCATCAAAGTTTCCTGATCCGTTATTTTCGGATACAGAGGGCAGCACCAAAAAGCTGAATATAAAAAGATTTGATGCACCGTCAAGCTGGGAAATGCTTTTACAGCAGGTGCAATATGTGAGAGATAACAAGCCTTGTAAAACATATGTTGTTGACACAGCAGATTGGGCAGAAAAGCTGTGTGCACAATCAGTATGTGCTGCACATAAAAAACAAAGCATTGCTGATTTCGGTTACGGCACAGGCTTTACATATCTTAAGGATGAATTCGGAAAGCTGCTTAATCTGCTTGATGAGGTAATCGACAGAGGTATCAATGTTGTTATAACAGCACATTCATATCTGCGTAAATTTGAGCAGCCTGACGAAATGGGTGCTTATGACAGGTATGAGATGAAACTGACAAAGCTTGTTGCACCACTGATAAAAGAGTGGGCAGATGCGGTATTCTTTGTTAACTATAAAACCTATGTTGTTACGGATGACAAGACCAAAAAAAGCAAGGCACAAGGCTCAGGAACAAGAATGATGTATACAACACATCACCCTTGCTGGGATGCTAAAAACCGTGATGGACTTGCTGATGAGCTGCCGTTTGATTTTGAACAGATTAAGCATATTTTACCTGACTGTACTCAGCAGACTATGCAGACAACAACAGTGGTTGAGCATGATAAATTTGATGAAATACTCGACAATGACGATGTGCCAACACCTGTATCTGATTATCCTGAGTTGCATAGCAACAACAGTGTGATTCAGCAGCTTTATGATTTGATGAAACCTGAAAAGGTAACGATTGAGGAAATTCAGGCAGTAGTTGCAGACAAGGGTTATTACCCTAAAAATACACCGATTGAGAATTATGATAATGAGTTTATTCAGGGTGTGCTGATAGGTGCATGGTCGCAGGTGTTCTCAGCTGTCGAAGAAAATTACAGAAAAATGCCATTTTAAATAGAAAAGGAGATTATTGATATGGATAGAGAATTAAATTGGGATGATGAAATACTTGAAGAAAGCAGTTTTACACTTTTACCTGAAGGTGATTATAGCTTTACTGTTAAGAGTTTTAACAGAGGCAGACACTCAGGCAGTGCAAAGCTGCCTGCTTGCAACAAGGCAGAGCTTGAAATAGCGGTTGATGACGGAAAAGGTAACAGAGGAACAATATTCCATAACCTTTTCTTACATACAAAGTGTGAGGGTATACTCAGTGCCTTCTTCATTTCAATAGGTCAGAAAAAGCACGGTGAGCCGCTTAGAATGAATTGGAGTACAGTTATCGGTGCAAAGGGCAGATGCAAGGTTGCGGTCGATAAGTGGACAGGCAATGACGGTACAGAAAAGCAGAATAACAAAATCACAAAGTTTTATGAGCCGTCAGATGCAAATACTGCTGCACCGCAGACAACGAATTTTAAGGCAGGTACATTTTAATGATTCAGCTTAGACCTTATCAGGAGGAAAGCAAAAGGGCTGTTTTTAATGAGTGGGAGCAGGGCATATTAAAAACCCTGCTCGTTCTGCCTACGGGTACAGGCAAAACAATCGTTTTTGCATCCATAACGAATGAGTGTGTAGGCAAAGGTGAAAGAGTGCTCATTTTAGCTCACAGAGGTGAATTGCTTGAACAGGCGGCAGATAAAATCAAAAAAGCAACAGGCTTAAATTGTGCTGTTGAAAAGGCAGAGGAAAGCTGTCTGAATTCGTGGTACAGAATAACTGTAGGCTCAGTGCAGTCGCTTATGAGAGAGAAAAGACTTAATCAGTTTGATAGGCACTACTTTGACACAATTATCATAGATGAGGCGCATCACTGTATTTCAGACAGTTATCAAAGAATACTTAACTACTTCTGTGATGCAAAGGTGCTCGGTGTTACTGCAACACCTGACAGAGGAGATATGAAGAACTTAGGTCAGGTGTTTGACAGTCTTGCGTATGAGTACACTCTGCCTAAGGCTATCAAAGAGGGCTATCTTTCACCGATTAAAGCACTTACCATTCCGCTTAAACTCGATTTATCAGCGGTATCAACACAGGCAGGTGATTTTAAAGCTGCTGAAATCGGCACAGCCTTAGATCCTTACCTTGAACAGATTGCAGCTGAAATGCAGAAATATTGTGCCGATAGAAAAACGGTAGTATTTTTGCCACTCATTAAAACAAGTCAGAAATTCAGAGATTTACTTAACAAACATGGTTTTCGTGCTGCTGAGGTAAACGGCAACAGTGATGACCGTGCAGAAATATTAAACGATTTTGAAAACGGCAAATACAATGTGCTTTGCAATTCAATGCTTTTAACAGAGGGTTGGGATTGCCCGGACGTAGATTGTGTTGTTGTTCTGCGACCTACAAAGGTCAGAAGTCTTTACTGCCAGATGGTTGGTCGAGGCACAAGGCTTGCAGAGGGTAAAACACATTTACTTCTGCTGGATTTTCTTTGGCATACAGAAAGGCACGAGCTTTGCCACCCTGCAAATCTGATTTGCGAATCTCCCGAAGTATCAAAGAAAATGACAGAAAATCTGAACGAAAATACAGGCTGTCCGATTGATATTGAAGAGGCTGCCGTTCAGGCAGAAAGTGATGTTGTTGCCCAGCGTGAAGAAACACTTGCAAAACAATTATCCGAAATGAAAGCGAGAAAGCGAAAGCTTGTAGATCCTTTGCAGTTTGAGATGTCTATTCAGGCTGAGGACTTAGCAAACTACGTGCCTTCTTTCGGTTGGGAAATGATGCCGCCTTCAGATAAACAAGTAAAAACCTTGGAAAAACTCGGCATATTCCCTGACCAAATAGAGAATGCAGGTAAAGCAACCTTACTTCTTGACAGGCTTAATAAACGCAGAGAAGAAAACCTCACAACACCGAAGCAGATAAGATTTTTAGAAGGTAAAGGCTTTAAGCATGTAGGTACATGGCAGTTTGATACTGCAAGAAAGCTGATTGACCGCATTGCTGCAAATGGTTGGAGAATACCACACGATGTTAATGTAGAAACTTACGGAGCAGAATAATGGAAAAGAACATAGATTTAAATTTAATACTTGATTTTCTCAATCCTGCACTGCTTGATTATACGGAATGGACAAATGTAGGCATGGCTCTGAAAGAAGAGGGTTATGCCTGCAGTGTGTGGGATGATTGGAGTGCAAGAGATTCTGCAAGATATCATCCGGGTGAATGTGAAAAAAAGTGGCGTACCTTTGGTAATTACTCAGGCTCGATAGTTACAGGTGGCACGCTTGTTCAGTTAGCTAAGGACAGAGGATGGAAACCGCACAGCATCGAAGACAGAGCACTTGATTGGGATGACCAAATCAGTGATGATTACATAATGGTTGATAAGGCATATATTCAGGAAGAGGAAATCAGAGAGCCTGTGAACTTCAACCCTGCAAATGAGGTTATTAAGTATCTTGAAACACTGTTTCTGCCTGATGAAACTGTAGGCTATGTAATGGAAAGCTGGCAGAATGATAAGGGCAAATATTTACCAACAAGGGGTGCATTTGACCGAACAGCAGGCGAATTGATACGTCAGCTTAACAATTGTGGCGATGATATCGGCTCAGTGCTTGGTGATTACAATGAGGATGCAGGTGCATGGATTAGATTTAATCCGCTTGACGGTAAGGGTGTAAAAAACGAAAACGTAACCGAATACAGATATGCACTTGTAGAATCGGATAATATGGAACTCGGCAAGCAACAGGCTATTTTAAAAGAACTCGAGCTGCCTATAGCTATTCTTGTTTACTCAGGCAAAAAATCAATTCACGCAATAGTGCGTGTTGATGCAGCAGATTTTAAGGAATATCAGAAAAGGGTAGAGTATCTTTATAACATCTGCACAAAAAATGGTATGAGCATTGACAAGCAAAACAAAAACCCGTCAAGGCTCAGCCGTTTACCCGGTGTAATGCGTGGTGAGCATAAGCAGTTTATTATTGATACCAACATTGGCAAAACTTCATGGGACGAATGGTATGAGTGGATTGAGGGTGTGAATGACAATCTGCCAGAGCCTGAGAGCATGCAATCTGTATGGGATAACCTGCCTGAGCTGGCACCACCGCTTATTGACGGTGTGCTTAGACAGGGACATAAAATGCTTGTTGCAGGTCCTTCAAAGGCAGGTAAGAGCTACGCACTCATCGAGCTTTGCTGCAGTATTGCAGAGGGTAAAAATTGGATGGGTTTTAACTGTGCACAGGGTAAGGTGCTTTATGTGAATCTTGAGCTTGACCGTGCCTCCTGTTTGCACAGATTTAAGGATGTTTATTCTTCGCTGCATTGGCAGCCTGAATGCCTTTCTAACATTGATATATGGAATCTTAGAGGTAATTCAATACCTATGGATAAGCTTGCACCAAAGCTTATCAGAAGGGCTGCAAAAAAGAATTACATAGCGATTATCATTGATCCTATATATAAGGTAATAACAGGTGATGAAAATTCAGCAGACCAGATGGCTAAATTCTGCAATCAATTTGACAAGGTATGCACCGAGCTTGGCTGTGCCGTTATCTACTGTCATCATCATTCTAAAGGCGGACAGGGCAACAAAAAGTCAATGGACAGAGCATCCGGCTCGGGTGTATTTGCACGTGACCCTGATGCACTGCTCGATTTAATAGAGCTTGAGGTTACGGACGAGCTTACCCAACAGCAGATTGACCGTGCGGTTTGCAATCTGTGTCAGAAATGGCTTGTACGTTTTAATAAAGAACTTAGTAATTACAGTCAGGATGATTTGATTGTTAAAGATAAAGTCCTCAGCATATGCAAAAACGAATTTGCACCGAATACGATACAGAGGCTTTGGGAGGATATCAGGGCCATATCCAAAAAGATTAAGCAAAGGACAGCATGGCGAATTGAGGGCACGCTCAGAGAATTCCCTAAGTTTGAGCCTTTGAATTTGTGGTTTGATTATCCTGTTCATACGATAGACGAATCAGGTGTGCTTAGTGATATTTCAACTGAGGATAAACCTTACTGGCAAAAAGGTCAGGAGCAGAGAAAGAAAAATGCTAAGTCAAAGCGTGACAAAATTAATCTTGAACTCGAAATGACATACAGTTTGTTATCATCTGAAAATGATGAGGTAACAATAAAACAGCTTGAAGATGAATGGAAGATAAGCAATCAGGCTGTTAAGGACAGAATAAAAAAAAGCGAAGATTTTTATTACAAAAACGGTGTTGTGTATCGAAAGGAAGAGGGTACAAATGACTAATAAATTATGGTCATTTGTATCTAAAACACAAGTACAAATAACTAAGGTCATTTGTAGGGGGGTACAAATGTAAATGACTAAGGTTATTTGCAGGGGTACAAATGACCTATATATACTACGTATATATTCGTTGCACTTGTACCCCTATACCGTGCCTATGTCATTGCGGGGATAAGTTGTGCGAAGCTTACGCACAACAACTTACCCGCTAACAATGACTAAAAGAATTTTTTTAAGGAGTTGATAATTTTGAACAAAAAGCTGATTCAGTTTTTTATGCCTATGAAACCGCCGACAGTTACTCAGCAGGAACACAAGGTAACAGTAAAATCAGGTAAGCCGATTTTTTATGATACTGCTGAAATGAAAAGTGCAAAGGTTAAGCTCAGAGATAATCTCGCTGCACATATTCCTGACAAGCCATTGGAGAGCGGTGTAAGGCTTATGGTTAAATGGTTGTTTCCGATTACAGGTAAGCATACTAATGGTGAGTATAAGCTCTCTAAGCCCGATACAGATAACCTGCAGAAGATGCTTAAAGATATAATGACGGACTTAGGTTTTTGGAAGGATGATGCTTTGGTTGCATCGGAGATCGTCGAAAAGTTTTATGCCGATATTCCTGGATTGTTTATCGTTATACAGGAGCTGTAATATGGTCTTATCAGATATTAAAAAGAATTTAGGTGAGCTTGTTCTGTATTCTGATAAAAATGTTAAGAATGCACAGTACAGACTTACTGCCTGTGTTCTTCGTAAAAACAAGAAAAATGATTTTGTCTATTCTGTTGAACTGCAGGATATTCAAAACAACAACAGTATTTTAATCTGCGATCTTAGCAGAATTAAAGCAGGAGATGAAAACCAATGACTTATTCAGAACTTGAAAATTACTACATATTGGCAGAGCAAAAGAATATGATAGAGGCTAAGTATTTGCCCTCGCCGATAAGCGCAGTAAATACAGCAAAACCATCAGTACAAAGTAATACTATCGCAAAGACCACTGAAAATATGGCAATACAGAGATTGGATATAAGTCCTTTTATCAAAAAGGAATATCACAGAGTATGCACTAAGCTTTCAGAAATAGAAGTATTTATTGATGAAATATCTGACGAAGACATAAGAGCAATGGCAATCAGAAGATTTATATATAAACAGTCATTCAGAAAAATTGCATTGACCTTACATTATTCGAGGTCAACCGTTCAGGAAAAATTAATGGACTATATAGAAAGTTCGGACAATAGAGCCAATATACCCCTTGATACCTTATAAAATAAGTGATATTATATACTTGTAAAATTATAAATCAAACGAGCAGCATCCTTGATGGGTGCTGTTTTTATTTTGCAGAAAGGGGTAAACTCAATGGCGAAGAGTAAAGTTGAATATTGGCTCACGGATGAGGGATTGCTCCTTATCGGTGCATGGGCAAGAGACGGACTGACAGATGAGCAGATTGCTCACAATATCGGAATACGACGTGAAACATTAATTGCTTGGAAAAAGAAATATTCTAACATTTCTAACACCTTAAAAAAGAATAAGGCGGTTGTTGACTTTGAGGTTGAGAATGCGCTGCTTAAAAGAGCGTTAGGATATGAATACACCGAAACTAAAACTATTGTTAGTGAAAACGGAATAAAAACCGAAACAACAACTAAACAGGTTGTGCCGGATACAACAGCACAAATCTTTTGGCTTAAAAATCGTAAGCCTGATGATTGGCGGGATAAACGAGAGACTACTGTCAAGGAAAGCAAAGACGATGGCTTTATGCAGGCACTTGATGTAAAGGCGGGTGAACTCGAATGGCAGGAATGACATTTGCACCATTCAGTGTGCAGCAGCTCAAGGTGTTGACGTGGTGGTGTGACAATTCACCTGTTAAAGATAAAAACGGCATTATTGCTGACGGGGCAATACGAAGCGGTAAAACAGTGGCAATGAGCCTGTCCTATGTATTCTGGGCGATGGAAAGCTTTGACGGAATGAACTTTGCAATGTGCGGCAAGACAATCAGCTCCTTTCGCAGGAATGTATTGTCTTTTTTACCGCCTATGCTTGAGGGCAGGGGGTATGATGCAGATTACAGACGTTCGGATAATCTGCTGACAATCAGCCGAAACGGCAGAACAAATTACTTTTATGTATTCGGAGGACGTGATGAAAGCTCACAGGACCTTATACAGGGTATGACACTTGCAGGAGCATTTTTTGATGAGGTTGCCCTGATGCCGGAATCTTTTGTTTTGCAAGCAACTGCAAGATGCTCGGTTACAGGCTCGAAATTCTGGTTTAACTGCAACCCTGAAAATCCGCACCATTGGTTTTATGAGGGCTGGATAACATTAGAAAAACGTATTGAGAAAAATATAATATATCTTCACTTTACAATGGAAGATAACCTCTCTTTGTCAGAGGAAACGAAAGCCCGGTACAGAGCAATGTACGCGGGCGCTTTTTATGCCCGTTTCATATTGGGTGAATGGAAGGTTGCCGAAGGCTTAATCTATGATATGTTTTCGGATAAAAATATTATTGCTCAGCCAAAGGCAGAAGAGCTTATCGGCAGTGCGTATATTTCGTGTGACTATGGAACGCTCAATCCCACAGTATTTCTTATGTGGCGCAAATTCCATAACAAGTGGCTGTGTGTAAAGGAATATTACTACAACAGCAGAAAAACTTGTGTACAAAAGACGGACGGCGAGTATGCGGATGATCTGATTGAGTTTATAAGTGATATATCTTATCAGTGTGTGATAGTTGACCCCTCGGCAGCATCGTTTATAGCTGAACTGATGAAAAGAGGTATTAAGGTGCTTAAGGCAGATAATACTGTGCTTGACGGTATAAGGTCTGTTGCAAAACGATTGCAGACAGGCGAATTGCTTGTTACAAAGGATTGCATAAATACGATTGCAGAATTCGGAATGTATCGCTGGGATGATAAGGCAGCAGAGCACGGCGAGGATAAGCCTGTTAAAGAGGATGACCACGCAATGGATGCAGTGCGATATTTTGTAAGCACAATTTTAGGCAGGATAGTTGAAGGACACAGGAGGTTTTAACTTGATTATATATATTGACAAAAATGAAGTGCCAAATGCAGCTCAATGTGATATACCTGATTCGGTATTGAGGTATGTTATTGATAAAGCTGAGCGGTATGAGCAGAGATGCAGACAGCTGCACAGACGGTATAAGGGGCATCCTCAGCTTGCTCAAAATAGTGATGATATGGTTAAGGTTGAGGCAAATTATGCAAAATACATTGTTGATATCACACAGGGCTATTATTTAAGTGAGCCTGTTAAGTATGACAATAATGATAAAAGTGCTAAAAAGCAGAAATCATCCGCCTTGTCTATGATAAGCAGTGTTGAAGCTAAGCTTGATAAAGAGACGGGTAAGTTGACAAGACACGATAATTCGAATAATTCTTTTCATAAAGAAATAGATATTTCACCTGTAATCGACTGCTATCACGAGCAGAATATTGCCGAGGTTGATGAGAAAAACGGAAGGAATATCGGAATATATGGCGAAAGCTGCGAGCTTGTATATGCAAGCACGGATGATGTGCCTGTACCTCGCTCAGCAGCATATCCGCCTGACCAGCTTATTCTTGTGCAGGATAATACGGTTGAGCACAATGACCTTTTTGGTATATGGTTTGAAAAATGCGAGACTGTAAGCAAAACAAAATATTATAATGTGTCGGTTTATTCCGATTGTATGCGCAGAGATTATAAAAGCACGGATTGCAGTAAGACTGATTTTATGTTTAATCCTGTTGGTGATGCCGTGCAGCAGGCATTCGGTGCAGTGCCGATAATATGCTATGAGAACAACAGTGAACGGCAGGGCGATTTTGAACAGGTAATCAGTCTGATTGATGCAAGGAACGAATTGTTATCAGACAGATTGACCGACAAAAAGAATTTTGTTGATGCAGTTCTTGCACTGTATGGCGGTATCTTTTCAGAAAGTGCAATCAGAGATATGAAAAACGAAAAGATGATTGACGGCCTGCCGGTGGATGCAAAGATTGAGTATATCCAAAAGACCTTTGACGAGGCATCGTTAAAAATACTTGATGATACGCTTGTAAGTGAAATACATAAAATGACCTTAACACCCGATATGACAGACGAAAAATTCAGCGGTAACAGCTCAGGTGTTGCGTTAAAGCTCAAGCTGCTTGCATTGAATATACTTGTAAAAAGCAAAATGCGCAGTATGGAAAAGGGATTGAAAAAGCGCTGGACGCTGTATAACAACTTTTTATCTGTAAAAGGAGTTACTCCTGTTAACATAAATGATGTTGACATTGTGTTCACAATATGCATGCCGATTGATGAGCCGGCAATTGTCAATATGGTTTGTGAGCTGAAAAACTCGGGGCTCGTTGACGACCAGACCCTGCTTTCTCTTTTATGGTTTGTTAAGGACCCTGCCGAGGCATTGGAAAATATGAAACAGCAGAAGGAAGAGGATATGAAAAGATATCAGGATTCCTTTGGTAATAATTCACCCGATGAGAATAACGGGAATGTAGATGATGAATGAGTATTGGAAAAACAGGGCTGTTGAACTCGAATCACTTTTACAGAGCAGAACAACTGTAACCGTGGAGGAAATCAACAGACTTTATTACGAATCTGCAAAAACGATTTCTGCTAAGATAGCGAAGATATTTGAAACCTATAAAAAGGGTGGGCAGATTGATGCTGCACATGCATTACAGCTTTTAACCGCAAAGCAGACTGCCGAGCAGAGGAAAGAGCTTTTAGAGCTGTTGAGCAAGACAACTGATAAAAAGGCAAGACGTGAGATTATATCCATTCTTGATGCACCTGCCTATGCTGACCGTATCAGCCGATTGCAGGCATTACAGGACCTTGTCAGAACAGAGGCGATATTACTTGGGGTTGCAGAAGAAAAGCTGATGACAGCTAGGCTCAGGGATGTTGCAAAGCAGTCGTATTACCGTACGATATACTATGACCAGAAGAATGTCGGCAAGGCGTATGATTTCAACAAGATAAGCAGTAAACAGCTTAAGGCAATGCTTGCGCATAAATGGAGCGGGAACAATTATTCTTCACGTGTATGGAAAAACAATGATAGGTTTGTCGAAAAGCTCAGACGGACAATTGAGACAGGCTGTTTAACAGGCATGAGCCTTAAAGAGCTCGAGGACAGAATAATGGAGGATTGTATCGGTGCAGATTCCGACCACGGGCAAAGATACTGTGCAAGCCGATTGATACGTACTGAGGTTAATTATTTTGCAAATCAGGGCATATTGATGGGTTATCGTGAGGCAGGTATTGAAAAATACCGTTTTCTTGCGACACTTGACCTTAAGACATCACAGATTTGCCGACAGCTTGATTTGAAAATCTTTTCAGTGTCAGAGGCTGAGGCAGGTGTTAATCTGCCGCCGATGCATCCTTTCTGCCGTTCGGTTACTGTTCCCGATACATACAGCAGAACAGGCACACGCTGGGCAAGACATCCGATTACAGGGCGGAGTATAAAGGTCCCTGCCGATATGACCTATCAGCAGTGGTATGATAAGTATGTGTTGAAATCTGATGAAAATCGTGATACTATAGTACCAGCAGGAAAATCACCATATAGTAGTAAATCTTTGGTATATTCACCTGATGCTGAATATAAAGTGAATATCGAAGGCTTATCTGATAATGTCAACAATGGATTATCAGATGCTTGCAGACAGGTTGCAGAATTGGGTTATGCAGACGGAAAAGAACATCTTGTAATGGTTGATTTGGAAACAGGAAATATTGCTTATACCGAGACAGGTCTTTCAAGTCAGGTTGGCGGAGGGGATTTTTGGCAATTCGTCAGAGAAAATTCAAACGGTAGCTTTGCTTTCGTTCACAATCATAATACACCTACACAATTCAGTGAAACTGATCTTATGACTTTGTCAGGCGGTAATTGTGTCGATATGTTTATAATATCAAGATATGATGGGAAAATGTTTGTACTTGAAAGTAATGGCAAAACAAGAGGAAAATCATTTTTTGATGATATATATGAAGATGCAATGAATGAATTGAGCACAAAAATAAGAAATGGCGAAATTGAATCTGCTGATAGATCCAGAATAAGAGAAACAATATTAGTAAACAATGCTATAAAAGATTATACAAAAGGAGTGAAAGAATTTGGATGATTGGGCTACACCAACCTTAAAAGAATGTCCTTGGTGGCGAGATGGTATGACACCGGAGGAGTACGATACAGAACGAGAATATTGTTTTAGAAATTTTGATACTCCTGAAAAAATGATTAAATATGTTCCTTTATGGAAACAGAATGAAGAATAAGCACTGTACTTGATGTATGGTGCTTTTATTATGTCTGAATTTAATATAGGTGTTAAGAGCAGGGTGTTATACTCTGCTTTTTTCATATAAAAAAGGAACTGTGCGGGCTTAAATGAACGTACGGGGCAAGGAGGAATGAACGTGAATAAAACAGTTCACAACAAAATGCTGCCACTTAATCTTCAGCTTTTCGCAGCGGATGAGGGCAGCGGTGCACAGGGGGAAGATACTACCGTTGTGCAGACGAACGAGGGCACTAAGCAGCAGGGGGGTGAACAGCCTAAAACGCTTGATGAATTATTGTCCTCAGACAAAACACTGCAATCAGACTTTGACAAGAAAATCAATAAGGCTCTTGAAACGGCAAAAGTCAAATGGGAGCAGCAGGCAAAGGATGATGCAAACGAGGCAAAAAAGCTTGAAAAAATGTCAGCTGATGAAAGAGCTCGTTATCAGCTTGATAAGGACAAGGCTGAATTTGCCAGAGAAAAGGAGAAATTTGCACACGAACAGCTTAAAACGGCGGTTGCATCAGAGCTTGTAAGCCGTGGCTATACAGCTGATTTTGCAGATTTTCTTACAGGTAAGGATGCAGAGACATCAAATGCAAATATCAATGCCTTTGAAACTGCATTCAAAAAGGCGGTTGAGGCTGCAACTGCCGAGAAGCTGCGCGGTGACCATATTCCGCCCGCAGAACGAGAACACGGTGGACAGGATGTTCCGCCAAAGGATTTTCGTGAATATGAAGAATGGAGAAAGAAAAACGCATAATAGGAGGTAAAATTTATGCCAAATACAATTCTTACACCTGATGTTATCGCCAACGAGGCATTAATGGTGCTTAAAAACAATCTCGTTATGGCAAATCTTGTGCACCGCGATTACGAAAAGGAATTCGCAAAGGTCGGTGACACAATCACAGCGCGCAAGCCTGCAAAGTTTGTTGCTAAGAACTTTACGGGTGCTGTATCACCGCAGGATATCACTGAAGAGGGTGTACCTGTTAAGCTCGACAGGCTCAGAGATATTACTGTTCAGGTTGGCTCAAAGGAAATGTCACTTGAACTAAAGGACTTTTCATCACAGGTTATTGAGCCGGCAATGCAGGCGATTGCACAGGCTGTTGATGCCGATGTGCTCGCGTCTGCAGTGCAGAATGCATCAAGAAGTGTGACCGCATCTGATGAAAACGCTGTAAAGCCGATTAAGGATATTGCAAAGGTAGGCAGTTATCTTGATTTTGAGGGTGTGCCTGTGCAGAACAGACGTCTTGTGCTCAATCCGTCACATAAGGTTACTTATGCTATGGATGATAATATGTCAAAGGTATCCTATGCAGGTGATTCAAAGGCACTGCGTGATGCAGAGCTCGGCAGAATCTATACAATGGATACATATATGAGTCAGAACGCTCCGTATCCGTTTGGTTATCTTGATAATAAGGTCGGCAGTGCAAAGTCATTTAAAGTGTCCGGAACAGCAGGAGAGAGCAAGGTTGCACTCAGCGAACTTAACACTGCGGCGGCTACTGTCAAGAAAGGTGACTGCTTTATTGTTCAGGGCTATATTTATCACATCATTAAGGATTACACAGGGGCATCAAGTGCAATTGCAGAGGTTGAAATCGACCAGCCTTTACATGCTGACCTTAATGCTGTTGATGCAAAGGTTGTAACTGCGCCTGTATCCGTAGGTTTTCACCGCAACGGTCTTGCACTTGTCTGCCGTTCTCTCGATTTGCCGATGGGCAATAAGAATTCTTATGTTGCATCTGCGGATGGTCTTGCTGTCAGAGTGGTATTTGATTATGATTCTACACACAAGATTGACACCTGCTCATTTGATATTCTTTATGGTATTGCAACGCTTGACAACAAGATGATTGTGAATATCGAGTAAGGAGGATAATATGAAGATTGCAGTTGAAAAAGACAAGAAAAGGCTTAACATTGATTCTGCCTGTTATCCTGCATGGGAAAAGGCAGGGTGGAAGAAATGCACAGATACAGCAGATAAGAATACAAAAGCGAAGGCATCCGAATAGGGTACCTTTTGTTATGGGGTGTGAAGGATGAATACAGAACTTGCAAAGTGTGCTTTCCTGCGCCGTGTGGGTGATGTTTCAAAAGTTGAAAGAGAATATTTCAATCAATATCACAGGGATTTTAATCCTGATGAGTATATTGAGGCGGCACTTGATGACTGCCGAGCATATTTCGGATGTGCTGATATTCCAAGTGCAGTTACAAATTCAACCATTGCAGATATAGCCTATATCAGATATCAGCTTGATACTGTACAGAATAAGCAAACATTCGGATTGAAAAGTGTATCCTATTCCGAGGGCTCCGTATCACAGAGTGAGACATATGCAACCGAGCTGGAGATAAACACCTCGATTGAAAATATTTTAAAGCAGTACAGCAGATTCAGGGTGGTGAGCGGACATGCAAAAATTGAAAACACCGAGTGAATGGACAGTAAAAACACAGGTATATCCCAAAATAACGGTCAGCAACGATTATAATTTTGACAGGGCGGTTTATTCGGATGTACCAAGTGCAAAGCTTGAGTTGTGCTGGCAGCCTGCTGATGACAGCAGTACAGTGCAGGAGCGCGGAGAGGTAGACACAGCAAGCTACACGGCTGTTGTTTATGATGACAAAATCAGGCTCAATAAGGGTGATATGGTAAAAATTGAAGGGCTTGGTTATTTCCTTATAACAAGTGTAAAGAAATATATCAGTCACCGGCATATTACCGTTCGTTCTACAGATAGGAGAGTGCAGGATGTCAAAAACTGATATTACAATTGAGGGGCTTGATGCTTATGTTGACAAGCTGACACAATCACCCGATAGAATGATTGAGCGTATAAGGCAGCAGGCACTTAAGGATGCTGAAACCCTTGCAGGTATGCAGCGGGACAACTGCCCTGCGATAACAGGCATGCTCAGAGAATCAATTGAAACCTTTTGTTATCGTGAGCAGGACAGTATTGTTGCAGGTACAAGAACGAACAACGACCACGCTGTTTTTGTTGAATTCGGCACAGGACCAACAGGCAGTAAGAATGGACATCCGCTTGATGCTGACTTAGGCATTGTGCGTAAAACAGAGCCGTGGAGAGTGAATATACCCGGTGTCGGTGTGCGCTATACAAACGGCATTCCTGCAAATCCCTTTATGTACGAATCCATGAAAAAGATGCAGCCGATTATAGAAGAACATTTCGGCTCTGCTGCCAAGGAGGTACTGCGATGATACAAAACTACAGAAAAGAAATTAAAGCTGTGCTTGAAAATATTGAAAGTGATATACCTTTTAAGGTGAAAATGGCTTTTCCCGAATCGGTCAATGACGGCAATATCATTTCATATTTTGAGCTGACAAATATTTCAACAAATATTTCAATTGTTGACGATATTGCATATCAGATAGATTTGTGGTTTTTTGATATGGATGAGCTTTTTGAAATGCTTTCACTTGTAGATTGTACTATGACCGAAAAAGGTTTTTTAAGGCAGTTTGTGTCACCTGATTCTATGCTGCACGATGCAAGCGGATATCTGCGCAAAACACTGCGTTACGGCAGAAGAGTTGATACACTTTTAAACAGACTTATTGATTAGGAGGAATATATGAACGAAAACAAACCGACAAGGGGCTTAGCCTCAAAGGGTATAGAATTTTACCCGAACTATACAGGCACATCATCAAAGTGCCTGAATTATCTTACACAAATTGGTGACATTACCAAGGGCGAGCGTGAAGAGCTTGATGCCACCTGTATGGATGATGATATTGAACATTCAATACCCGGTATTCGCAAAAAGAATGATGCTTATGAAGTGACTTTCCTTTATAACGCAAAGGAAAAGGAATCGGATTATCAGGTGCTGTCGGCACTTGAGGATGCGGCACAAAGTGTCCCTATTCTCGTTAAAATGCCTGATGGTGCAGAGTATTCAAATTCAGGACTGCCGAGCATTACAATTAATGGTGTAGGGGTTAACAGCCTTATTGAGGCTAAGGCAGTATATAAGCTTGACGGTGATTGGCAGAGAACATTCCCACAGGCATAATAAAAAAATAAACGAGCAGCAGGTATCATCTTGCTGCTCTTATGATTTTACGGAGGAAAAATATGAGTGAACCTATGATTAAGAAAAGTACATACGATATTGAAATCGGAGAAAGAACAGTAAGCCTCAGACTTACTGTTTCGTCTCAGTTAAGACTAAAAAATAAATTTAAACAGGAATCAATTGACACGATTCTTGAGGCGGCAAGTGATCCTGAAAAGCTTCTTGCGGTTTTTCATGAGGCGCTTAACTTTAAGGATAATGAGAATGACGGCTTATCAGGCGAGGAACTTTACGATTTGCTTGTTGATAACGGCACTAAGGGCATTGATGCCTTTGCAAAGATTGTGTTCGGCATTGCCAATGCATCGGGTATTTTGTCTGACAAACAGACAAAACAGGTCGAAAACGGCATTGATCGTTCTTACAGTGCTATTTTTGAACACATCGAAAAGGGTGCAGCCGATACTGCAGTGATTGCTGATAGCACGGAGGATAGCAAAAACGCTACCTTTCCCGAGCAGTAAATACCTTTCATTTGAAGATACGATTTTAGAAGCGAACAGCTACGGCCTGCCGTTTGATACGCTGATGAATTTTACCTTTGGTGAGCTTTCCTATTATATCCATTATCATCGTGAACGAAAGCGCCGAGAGTATCAGGAAAAATCAATCCTTACATATTATCAGGCTGCACTCACTGCAAAGATTATGTTTGGTGATAAGGTTAACGAGGTGTTTGAGGAATTCCCTTATTGGACAGAGGACGAGATACTTGATATCAGAGCAGGGCAGGCTGTCAGCTATTTTAATAATATTCCATTTGAAGATTAGGGGGTGAAAGGTTGGATGTACAGGAATTAGTCACCAAATTCACAGCAGATGTCAGCGATTACCGAAAGCAGATTGACAGCATAAAAAAAGAACTCAGTTCTGTGTCAAAGGTTACCGACAGCGTGAAGGAGGTAACAAAAAAGGCACTCGGCTCTTCGTCAGCTGAAATGCAAAAGCTCGGCAAGCAATTGCAGCTGCTGACAGACAGGCAAAATAAGAATACGCAGTCAGCCATTGAGAGCGGAAAGAAAATTGCCGATTTCAAAGAGAAATCAAGGCTGTTAGTTGCTCAGCTAAATGAACAGCGTGCTGAAATGGCAAAGTGTCAGGCTGAATTCCAAAAGCTGAATGCACAGTATGATGAGCAGAAGAAATTTATTGGCGAGAACGGCGGAACTATAGACGGTGTAATAAAAAAACACCAAAAAATGATTGATTATATTC
Organism: uncultured Clostridia bacterium; assembly: GCA_947176035.1. GTDB lineage: Bacteria > Bacillota > Clostridia > Oscillospirales > Acutalibacteraceae > Eubacterium_R. The sequence continues at coordinate 18,649 of CAMWPJ010000011.1, forward strand.
ATAATGCTTCTGCTGAGAGTAAAGAATTATTAAATGAAATTGCGGCTCTGGATGATATGTTTTTGAAAATGTATAAAACCGAAGAGGCTGCATATAAAGCAAGTCAGTCTTCAGAGTTGTATAATTCAAAAGTTAAAGAATATGAAAAATTCTTGGACGAAATTCAAGCTGAAAAAAATAAACTCAAGGCTTTTGAAATAAATGCAGAAGACATAGGGCTTGATTTAAATAATTTAAAAGGCAATTTATTAGAAAACCTTGAAAAGCAAATGCAGCAGCTCACAAAACAGGAACGTGAGTATAAGGAGGCATCTGTCAGGACTAATGCACAGATAAAGTCAACCAATCAGAGTATTGCGCTTGAGGAGAGCAGATACGATAACCTGAAATCAACACTTGAACAAAACGGGGTAAGTGTTGAAGAGCTAACAAGTCGAATTACAAAGCTGGGCAAGGTCAGTGTTGCCGAAAAGATAAAAAGCAAATTCAACGGTGTTACAGCTGTATTCAAAAAGCTGAATGTTGTTGTCAGCGCTCCGTTCAGAGCGGTTAAAAATATCGGCACTGCTGCGGCAGGTGCATTTAATAAGGTAAAAGACGGCTTTTCAAAAATCAGAGGTGCATCGGGCACGGCCAATAAGGCTTTGCTCAACACAGTTAAATCAATACGCAGAATCGGTATTGCATCACTCGGACTTAAAATCTGTAAGTCTATATTCGGTGAGCTGAGAAGCGTTGTATCAAATTATCTCAGCCAGAATGAAGAGCTTAACAGCCGTGTTGAAACGCTGAAAAACTCCTTTGCCAATGCACTTGCACCTGCAATTAATGTAGTTGTCGGCTTATTTGAAAAGCTGATGCCTTATGCAATTTCTGTTGCGGATGCCATCAGTAATGTGTTTGCATCTTTGGGTGTTTCAAAATCAATCCGTGCCACAGGGGCGGCAATCGGTGATACTGCCGATGCTACCAAGGAATTATCCGAGGCACAAAATGAGCTTTACGGCTTTGACAAGATTACAAAGCAGAGTGATGATTCATCCGACAGCAAGTCATCCTCAACCGATGTAAAGGCATCACAGCAGCTATCAAAATATCTTGAGGAAATCAAGGCATTGTGGGCAAGCGGTGATTTTGAGGGTATAGGCTCAAAAATAGCCAACTCCTGCAATAGTGTAATAGGCAGGCTCAATTCACTTGATTGGGAAGGTATACAGGCTAAGATAAATAAATCAGTCAGCGGTATTGCAAGGTCACTGAACGGCTTTGTTACCGACTTTGATTGGTATGGTGCGGGTGAGCTTGTAGGCAATGGTTTAAACACAGTTTTCTCTGCAGTAGATACCTTCCTTACCGGTTTTGATTTCAAGGGCTTGGGTGCAGGCTTAGCAAATAATCTCAACGGACTGTTTGCAAAGGTTGATTTCGGCAAGATTGGCAAAACTCTGTCCGACGGAATATCCGGTGCTTTTGATTTAGTTACCGGTTTTCTTGAAACGCTCGATTGGCAGCAGGTAGCAAGAGATGTTGAAGATTTTGTAAAAGGTATTGACTGGAGCAGAATGGTGAGCTCTCTGTTTGAGGGTATAGGTGCTGCTGTCGGCGGACTTTCTGCATTACTCGGCACTTGGCTTGCAGATGCCATTGACGGCACTAAGGCATATTTTCAGGAGAAGATAGAGGCATGCGGCGGGGATATCGGCGAGGGTATAAAAACAGGTATTTCCGATGCACTGAAAAATATCGGTCGTTGGGTTTACGATAATATGTTTATGCCGATCATTACAGGCTTTAAAAATGCTTTCGGTATCGCATCACCATCAAAGGCAATGAAGGAGCAGGGCGGATTTATTGTTGACGGCCTGCTTAACGGTATCGGCAATGTATGGGATAAGGTAAGAGGTAAATTTGATGCTTTCAAAGCTAAAATTACTGATTTCTTTACAGGCAGTAACGGCTTGCAGAGTAAGCTGAGAAACTTAGGCAGCAGTCTTACAGACAACTTAGGCAATGGTCTGAGCGGATTGAAAGACAAGTTTACATCCTGTTTCAAAGAGCCGCTCAATGGTGTTATAGGGCTGATTAACAATATGATAAGCCGTGTTAACGGTTATCTTAATATCTCTGTCAGCAGTACACTCGCATCTGTTCTGAATAAGGTTGGTGTTGGTGTTTCGGGCGGACGATATCAGTTGTTCAGCATTCCGAATATCCCACTGCTTGCCACAGGCGGTGTGATTGACAGACCAACGCTTGCTATGGTTGGTGAGAGAGGAAAAGAGGCTGTTGTGCCATTGGAGAACAATACAGGCTGGATTGCAAAAATGGCAAAAATGCTGATTGAATATTCAAACGTTCTCGGCGGCAACAGCAGCGGTGATATTGTTATTCCGATTCAGATTGGTGATGAAAGGATTATGGTGCGTGTGGATAAGAAAACTGCACAGAAAAATGATGTATACACTAATGAAAAAATCAACGTATAAGGAGGAATTATGCCGCTTTATATAGATAACATAAAAATGCCTGAGCCTGCAATAAAGGGTGTTAAAAGGCAGTCAAACAAGGTTTGGGATTCAAGCACAGGGCGGTCGGTGTCCGCCTATATGAACGGTTCCATTACCGAAGTGAAAAAGACAGTGTCCTTCAGCTTTGCTCCTCTGACCAAAGAAGAGCTTGACAGGCTGGAGGATGTTGTCAGTGAAAAGACCGCTTTTCATGATATTGAATATACAGACACGGACGGGAATACAATCCTGTCCCTGACTGTTTATTTCAGTGATTCGTCACACACAATTTATTCCGCAGCAAAAAAACAAAGATATTATACAGATTACACATTTGATGCTATAGAAAGGTGAAAAATTATGATTCCGATTTCAGATGAATTACGTGCAAAAATTCAGAGAGGAAAGGCAATAACACACGCAAAGCTGGTTATTGATGACTATGTATTCGGCTATGACAATAAAAATGAAACAGCACCGCCGAAGGATAACGGCTCAATATGTAAGCTTGAGTTTGAATACAATCTTTCAGAGGATGATTTTGCACTCGGTGCAGGCACTTCTCAGATGTGCGAGGTTATACTCTACGGCGCGCAGAATTTGAATTTTGAGGGTAAATATTTAAAGGCATACATAGGCTATGAGCTTAATGAAACGTTTGTTATAAACGGCAGAGCATTCCCTAAAATTGAATGGGTGCCAATGGGTACATTCTTTGTTCATGATATGATAAAAAAAGGTCCGCTTGTTTCAATTACAGGCTATGATCGTATGTACAACTTAAGCAACATTATTTATGTTCCGTCATCATCTCTCGGCAGTCATCCTAAGGCATATAACGTGTTTATGGATATATTTAAATTCGCAAGCATACCATACAATGCTGAATCCTTTTCAAAAATGATGAATTATACAGTGGATATGAGCCTGATTTATGGCACGGAAAAGGACGGCAACACAACAGGCTATACTGTCAGAGAGGTATTGATGTATCTGGCGGGCAGAGCGGGCGGCTGTATTATTGTTAACCGATATGATGAGGTGCAGTTTGTTGAATATTCCTTTGCAAATATTAACGAGACAGTCGGTGATTTTTCTGTTGAAGCCGAATATCTGATTACTGACAATGACGTAGCAGATTTCGAGGTAATGGGTGACGGTCCTCACGGTATGAAATATATTGAGTGTGCCTATTCACATGATGTCATCCGATATGAAAACAGCACTACAAAATATAAAAACGGCTTTGTGCTTGACAGTCCGATTGTGACTATAGAAGAGGATGCAAAGTCAGTGCTTGACCATATCAATAGCATTTATCGCCACAATGGCGGTATATTCTATATGACACCTTGTTATTTCAAGCTGATGAACGGTGATGTAAGCATAGAGCTTGCTGACATTATCTCCTATGCAAAAAACAAGAATTTTGCAGCAGGTACACAGGCATATATCCCTATCATGCACATTAAAATCAAGTACACAGGTAAGCCTGATATTCAAATCGAATCCTACAGCAAAACAGCAGCTGAGCATATCAAGCGTGTAGGGCCTGTGCACCGCTCATTTACGGCTTTTAAGCGCGTCAGCAATAACAATTACCAATATCTTGATGAAGCCTTTAAAACGGTCTCAAATCAGATTATGGGTGCTGACGGCGGCTATATTGTAGTTGATAAAAACGAGGACGGCACTTGGCGACAAATGCGTGTGCTTGATAAAATTGACAAGCCGGGCAGTATGATTGTACTTAACAAAAACGGCATAGGCTTTTCAAATGACGGCAGCGGTAATATTACCTCAGCTGCAATCACAATTGACGGTAAGATTGTTGCTAACGGTATGACAGGCGGTGTCCTTCAGGCAGCGCAGGGCGAAATTGGCGGGTGGACAATAGGACCGAACAACTTGTCCTGCAATGCCGTGTATGACGGAAAAACATATCAGGCATCACTGCAAAAATATTTTGGTAATTTCGATACCAATGCTGCTTTTGCTGTAACAGTTACAGACAACAACACGGGTGAACGCTCATGGCCGCTTGTTATGCGATATAACGGTCAGTTCATCGCCAACAATGCACAAATTAAAGGTGATGTAACGGCTGATAGTGGTAAGATAGGCGCTTGGACGATTGCAGACGGATATTTGCAGTCAACAAACTCATCTCGTAGAGTGAGAATTAAAGCTATCAGTGGTAATGAAGATAATATATTTGAAGTTTATAATACTGTGAGTGGAACAACCAATTTCTCTATTGATGGAAATGGTAAGCTGACTGTTGGGGTTAATGCTGTTTTTAAGAGTGATGCGACTTTTGAACACGCTTATTTTAATGACGGTATAAATTTGGGTAAATTATCTGCTGGCAGTCTATATGTAAATAGTAATGGTCTTGTTTATTCATCAAGTTCATCAAAACGATATAAAGAAAATGTAACGGATGAATTGCCTGCTGAATTAAATCCAAAAGCGTTATATGATTTGCCTGTGGTTGCATTCAATTACAAGGATGAATTTGCAGATAAATCATTGGTTGACGGAACGCAGATAGGATTAATTGCTGAGGATGTTGCTGAAATATTCCCCAATGCTGCAATTTATAATAAAGAGGGCGAAGTGGAGAATTGGCAGGAGCGTATTATGATTCCTGCAATGCTTAAATTGATTCAAGAGCAAAAGCAGGAGATTGATTCTTTAAAGGCTCAATTAGAGGGGCAGAATGAAAGACTGACAGCAATTGAGGAATTGCTGAATAAATAACAAAAAAGGAGCAGGGTAAAACCTGCTCCTGATTATCTATTACTTTTTTCGTTCTCTTACTGCCCTTGCACCACTTATAAAGCCAAGCATATATACACTTGCTAATGCGCAATGCTGATTCCAAATATGGTCATTTTTCCATTTACTGCTTTCTTTTTGGTAAGTATCAATATAACATTCACGAGCAATTTTTCCTATTTCGGGTGTTGCTTGTCCTGTTATCTTTTCAGCATCTGCAATACTACAACGAGGTTTAAAATTCTCATATGGTTCCATATCTCAGCACCGCCCATTATATACACAACAGGCGGAATGTTTCTCTGCCTTTTGGTGTAACAAGTGTTTGTGTGCCTGCCCATTCGGTTTTATCGTTGAATGTCTCTTTTATTTCAAATAGACCATTATTTTTATTTGCATATGGCATAAGCTTGCCACGTTTATCACGGTAAAGATATTTTTTGTCAAGAAGAAAAGCGATAAATTTATTTTGCTTGATGCCGAGTTGTTTTGCAGTTTCTCTGAAATTCGTTAATAGATTTCTGTCAACCAGCTCATCAAAGTAATCTGCTTTAGGCTGCATTACCTGCACCTCTACAGACAGCTTTGAATTGATTGCCATTACACTGTTTAGCTTTTCTTCTGCTAATCTCAATGCTCTTGCCATAACTGCCTCGGGTGTATTCCAAGCCTTTTCAAGGTTGATGAAATACTGCCGTGCCTGTTTGCCCTTATCATTGCGCTGGAGCATACAAAGCTCTTTTGCCATTTCAATAGTGAGTTGGTAGTCTTGTAATTCTTGTCGAGCTTGGGTGTTAAAAACTTTACACCCTAAATAATCTTCCGTTTCTGTAAAACCATATTTACTCATACGGTCAAACCAATTATTAAATCTTTCAGTGCATTCGAGAAAAAAATGCAAATCTCTCGCAGATACTGTCGGTCTGTCATTATCGTAATTTACTTTTATTAATTCATTCATAAATATAAAATTCCTTTCAAAAATAAAAATTAATTTGACAGGAACCCCTAATTTATGTATAATATATACGTTCGGTAGGGGTTGTATATATAGTTTTTACTATAAATATTCCTGTCATTTAAACGGCAACTAGTGCTTTGGTCGGCGGTTAGTTGTCGTTTTTCTTTTGTGCACTTAACTTAGAAATAGCGTCTATTACTTTTTGAGTATCCTCTTCCGAGAAATCATAACGCAACTTTTTTGAAAAAGTGCAATCACTAATACCAAGCTCATCTGCAACCTGCCAAAGCTTAAAGCCAGAACTAAGAATGGTATTCTTAATTTCCTTACCGGTCATTTTTATCACCTCCTTTTAGTTTGTATGGATATTATATCCAAATCGTATTTTATTGTCAATAATTTCAGTAAAATTATTTTTTATTATTTTTATGCTGCAATTGTTGACAAAATTTGTTATTTGTGTTATTTTTGTTTTAAGATATATAATTATAAACTTGGAGTATTAATATATGGAAAATATTGATTACAAAGCTGTTGGTAGAAGATTAAAGGAGCTAATATTTAATACTGGGATGAACCAAACAGAATTTGCAAATTTATGTAAAGTTAACGAGGGCACATTAAGGCTGCATATACGTGGAGAATTAAAAAAGGGTATAAATTGTGATTGTTTATTTGCTTATAGTAAGGCTCTCGGTGTTTCTATGGAATATTTACTTACCGGGGAAGAGACAAAAATACAAGAAAAAAATATTCCAACTGCTAAAGATATAGCTGTTGCTCTTAATTTTCTTTTAAAAACATTAGAGCATAATGCCACTATTGTTCCAATAGATTATAAAGCATATTGTGATATTGCACGGCATAAATTATCAAATAAAGAAATTGAAGAATTTGATTCCCAAGAATATAATGACGTTTGGATAAATGGTGACGAAGATGAGGCTCATATAATGGGAATTGTTTTTAAAGATGAATATATCACTAAATATCTTGAAACTCGATTAAAAATGAGTATGGTCAGTGATGAATTAAAAAATATATTAGGAGAAGAAAAGTATAATAAGACATTAGAAGAACTTTTAAATGTTAATGAATTATATTTAAAAAATGGAAAATTATATAAAATTATAGATTCCAATAATTAAGAACACCTCAATGGTGTTCTTTTTTATAACATTACATAAATAAAAAAGAGCAGATTTCTCTGCTCCTTATTCTTCCTCTTTATAATATACTCTATTTCCATCATCATCGTGATAGAATAACTGATTGTTTTCGTCAATGCAATATGTATAAGCGTGTGGTTCATAATCAGAATCATATGTATAACTGGTTGACCAATAATATCCATAATCATCTTGCAACTTTCTCTTGGGGAATTTAGTAACAGTACCTACAGGAGTACGTATTTCTTCTGGAATATCATCTGGGTCTATCTCTGGTTGTGTGATTTCTGGCTCAGTTTCCTTTTCTGTAGTTGTTTGAACAGTGGTTTGCTGAGTAGTGGTTTGCGTAGTAGGCTGTGTGGTTGTGGTAGTTGTAGCAGTGGTAGTTGCTTTTGTAGTTGGCTGAGTAGTAGATGCTAAAGCCTTTGACACAGCCTCGTCCACCATACTTGCCGCTTCTTTTTCGTTGCTCCTGTTAACAACAATTCCTACTGTTGTTCCGACACCTGCAACTATAACAACAGAAATCACAATTGCTATAATCTTCTTTTTCATCAAATCATCCTCTCAGCCATACAATATCATACTATGGGAATTTTTGCAAATAAATATTATTGACAATGGTAATTTAATTCACTATAATATAAGTGAACAAGGAGCTATCCGATAGACGGTTAGTCCAAGAATCGATTAAATAACCGCTTGTTTTCTCAGGACAGGGCGGTTATTTTTTTATGCTTATTATGTAGCCTGTGGCTGCAATCAGAATAATTACAACAAATGCAAGATATTCCATAGCATCACCCCCTAAAATGAATTAGAGGGCATTGCCCTCTGTTTATTCAGAGGACTAACCGCCTACCGTTTATAGACAACTCCTTGCCGAGCAACTTAATGCTCTGCTGATATAATAACAATATTTTACAATAAATGCAATAATAAAAATAATTATGCAGGGTATATCCCTGCTTATTTTATACCCAAAATTCAATAAAGGATGTGGTAACATTGATTTATCCATAACGGCGGCCGAGGGGTACGCCGTATTTTTATACCTATTTTTAAGGAGGAATAAATGAAAAACATAGTAAAATTTGCGCAGGGAAAGGACACCGCTTTCCTCTGTGGCCTGTTCAGGTATGATTACGGACAGCAGTTAATCATTGAGGGTTTGGAGTTGCCTGATGATTTTGAGGTGCATTTTCAAACACAGGGTGATACTGCGCCTGTGATAAAAGGCTGTAAGAGTGGTAATGAATATTCGGTCAGCATTCCTGATGAAATACTGCAGCAGGCTGTTGATGAAACCAAGGCTTGGATATATCTTGACAATAAAACAAGCGGCAAAACGATAAAGACAATTGTAATGCATCTGAATGATCGCGACAAGCCGTCGGATTATCCGCTGCAGGAGGATGTAGCCACAGTTAAAGGCTATGCCGAATATGTTAAGGAAAATGCCGAAAGGGTATCACAGGCTCAAGTAGCAGGGGACAGGGCTAATACAATTGCAGACGAGCTGATTAGAGCAAAAGAAAACGGCGAGTTTAACGGCAAGGATGCAGAGCCGATTGCAGTCGACTGCAAATTATCAGAAGAGAGCAATAACCCGATATCTAACGGCGCAGTAGCAAAAGTGCTTGGCGGCGGCAAGCTTATTGGTATAGAGAAACTGACGAGCTACGATGACCTTCTTGACTTCACATACAAATATTACGACCTTGAGACGGGAGATTCCGTGCTGGGAGATAACGAATACGGATTGCTGTTTGTGACAACCGACATATTTGACGAAAGTGGGGAATATAACGACCCTGAATGCATAATGAAAAAAGCACTCTATGTATGGGATAATGTTGATTTGTATGCAATCGGTGAAGCAAGTCAGGAGGAGCTTGAGGCTGTCATCAAAACTGTCAATGGTCATACAGCTAATCTTGAAAAACTAAATACTGAAATTGATGAAAAAGCCGATACAGATTTGCTTGTAATATATGCAGATGGTTTTGCCAAACTGATTCACGATGCACAGTTTGATATTGATGAAATTAACAAAAAGCTGACGGAATTTGAGCAAAGCTCAATACCTCAGATATCTGTTAGCGAAACAACTGCAACCATTCAACCGAATGTGTATTACTGCTTTGGTGAGGTTACCGAGTTAATCATTGCATTAGGTGAAGAAAAGCAGGGTGTTGTCAATGAATATATGTTTGAGTTTATCAGCGGTAAAACACCTACGAACCTGACATTACCTGCAGATATCAAATGGGCAACAGAAATTGATGTTGCGGCAAACAAAAAGTATCAGGTCAGCATTGTTAATCATATAGGCTTAATGGCAGGTGTTGATATATGAGTATGCTAAGACGAAGATTGATGATGCAGACCGCAAAGCCGTATATAGAGCTTGAGTATATTGCGAGTACAGGAACACAGTATATTGATACACTATATGTACCGAAGGCAGACACTTACGTGAAAACTGTAGTTGTGCCACATCGAATTTCAGGAATTTCAAACTTTCAGCAGATTTTCGGTGCTCTGGAAAGTGGAAAGGGTTTTCAAATTACTATAGCGAATGCTGAATATTGGAGAAGAGACACGGATGATACGAATAACAAGACGATGACTACTGTTAATTCTTCAATTAAACGAAGCTATGAAATATTTGCAGACGGCAGCGGCAGAAGAACACTTGAGAATGGCACTATTGCGACCGTCACTTTTAATGCGGAGTTCGATAACAGTATGACAAGTCATCTATTAATATTTGCCCGTACCAATAGTGCATCAACCGAATACGCTAGTAACTTCGGTTATTACAAAATGTACAGCTTTCAGATTAAGGAAAATAATCAACCTGTCAGAGATTTTATCCCGGTTATGCGAAAATCAGACGGCGAAATATGTCTGTATGATAAAGTAACACAACGATTCTTTACAAATCAGGGAACAGGTGCTTTTGGATATAAAATATCAGAAGAATATCCACACAAGTGGGATTATAGTATGGGTGAGCTGAAAAATGCAGGTTATGAAGAATTCATAAACGGAATTGCATCGGGTACATTATCAGAAAGCGGTTTAAAGCTAAGTGCAAATACAGGCGATAATTACATCCGCTATTTATTCCCGATTATTAATTCAAGCATTTCGGAATGTGAAGTTGAATTCAATATAGAATCATTCGCAGCATCAAATGGATTTAGAATTCAGTTGACTAATTCTGTAACAGGAAATCAGATCTATGTGAGAAATGGAATCTTGTATTTTGTGTCGGAAACCACACAACTACAGTTGAAAAATATCACTGCAGGGAAAGATTATAAAATCAGATTGTGGTTTGACAAAACAAGGGGATGTAAGGTGTGGCTTGATGACGAGCTGATCTATGAAACAGCGAGCTTTTCGACACAATATTGTGCTAACACTGCTATATTCCAGCAGGGTGGTGGCTCGACAATTCTCAAATCGGTAAAATATCGTGTTATTAAATATTAGTACAGGAGGGGTCAAAATGCTGGCTAAATACATAAACGAATATCAGATTAATACTGACAGAAGAAAGATTGTTCTTGATGATAAGCTGATAATTAATCCGACAGATGAGCAATTAAAGGCTGCAGGTTATCTTGAGCTTGTTGATGCGGATTGCGAGATGAACGCAGCTGTATCATACAACATTGTTGATGATAAAATTATCACGATTTATACACCTGTGCCGGAAGAAACAGCAGAACAACCAACAGCTGACAATGCAACCAAAGAATTCTTTGAAACATTATCGTCAGCAGAAACGAATTCAATAGCAAAAATAAGAGCGGCAGCTCAGAAGTATCTTGATGATACAAAGGAGGAAAATTAAATGGAATATTTTGTAACAGATTTTAAAAAATGTTTAATCGCAGTAATCATATTTTTGGTACTGTTTGTAATTGATTTTGTCTTTGGCTTGTGCAAAGGTATTTTTATCGAAGGTGTCAGCAGCTCAAAGCTGAGGATGTCCGTGCCTAAGTTTGTGGGCTATTTCGGTATGATACTGATGTGTATTCTGCTTGATACGCTGATTATGACATCAACGGATATAGAATATGCACCAATCGGCTTAATCAGCTGTGTGTGCTTTTGTATTATTGAGGTGTCCTCAATTATCGAAAACGCAAGGGCACTCGGCATCAACATCCCACCGATTGTGACGAATGTAATTGATTTTATCAAAGCAAGACTGTTCAATGACAAGGAGCAGAAAGGCGGAGCAGGAGCACTTAAGTTCAGCGAATGGATTAATCAATACATAGGCAAAAAGACAGATTATGACGGTGTATACGGTGTGCAGTGTGTTGATTTGATTGACTGCTATATTGATAAGTGCTTAGGTCTAAAAAAAGGCTTTTGGGGCAATGCAAAGTATTGGTGGACAAACAGAAATTCAAGCAAATGGCTTAAAGATAATTTTGAATTTATTGCACCAAGCTATAAAAACGGCGAGCTCAAAGCAGGGGATATCGGTATCAGGACAAGCGGTACATACGGCCATATCTTCATCGTCAAGGAATCCACTGCTAATGGCAAGCTTAAGTATTACGACCAAAATTATAACGGTACAGGTACAGGTATGACACTCAGGGAAGTGCCATATACGTCAGCATATATTAATGGTATTCTCAGACCGAAAGACAGAAGCAATATTGATACAGAAAGGAACACAACTATGACAAAGTACGGCAATGCGGCAATGACATCAGCACAAACTGTTTATGCAGACAGCGGTTTGACCTTAAAGGTCGGCAGTGTAGCAAAAGGCGAGAGAGTGCTCCAGCTCGGAACAGGCGAGGGAAACCCTATGATTTCTTATCAGACTGCAACGGGTTATAAGGTTGGGTTTATTAAAAAGGGAACAGTAAGAAAGGATTAAAATGTGTTATGTGTTCGCCATCGATTTATTAATTTGATACTTATAGCTATTGATGCACGGTTGTAGGTATCTATGTATTAAAATAGTATCAATAAATAGTTATCCCCCTCATTCTCTTAATTGAGTTTGAGGGGAATTTTTTGCTTTTTAGCAAAGATTAAACCATTTTACACATTAACTATACCGATAATAATTAATGCTTTGCAAAGATTTTCATTATAATTCATCAATGAAATCAGTTGTATTTAGCAATTCTCTTTTTTTGTCAATTTCTTTAAGCCAATTTCTGATTGCTTCACGAGTTTCTTTTGTTTCATGAATACGATTTATTATTGAATAAATTATTTCACGATCACTATATAAATACTTATCTATATCAGAATAATACAAATTACTTTCTAACATCATTCTTTTTGATTTTGTTTTTTTATTTGGTGTTTTATTACAATATTTTAGTAATAATTCAATATCAGAATTATCATCATTATCATAATCTTCTGTAAGC
>CAMWPJ010000012.1 GCA_947176035.1 uncultured Clostridia bacterium
ATAACGAGCCTATCCACGACGGCAATTTCTGTGTTGACGGACTTTTCTATCCTGATCGTAAGCCATCAAGCGGTGCGCTTGAAATGAAGGTATGCTACAGACCGATAAGAGCAAAACTTGTTAAGGAAAATATTTTTGAACTTTGGAACACAAGAAGCTTTGCAGACAGCTCTGACATTAAAATTGATTTTGCTGTTTTGGCTGACGGCGAGAGCAAAGAGGTTGGTACAATCACAAGTGTTATTCCTGCCGGTTCTAAGAAAAAGGTGCAGATCAACTCAACTTATTTCAGTCAAACAGATAAAGACGTTTTCGTAAACTTTGTTTATACAGATAAAAACAGCGGTGATGAAATTGCAACAGAGCAGGTTGTTGTTTCCTGTGCACATCTTAAATGGGCAGATAATAAAACAAAGCCAGCTGAAATAACTGAGAATGGCAATACAATCAATGTTGTATTCGATAATGGCAGTGCAGTGTTCCATACAAAGAAAGGTCTTATCAGCTATAGTAAGAACGGTACTGAATATCTTAATCAGAATCCATACGACAAGGCAAACGGCTTTGTACCTCATATCTATAGGGGCAGGCTTGATAATGACCAGTATATGGTTATTTTCTGGAAGATTATCGGTCTTGACTGCTCAAAGACAAGACTTGTTTCCTGTGATGTTAAAATCAAGGATAACATTAAATATATCAGCACAGTGTATGATTTTGTAACAAGAGGTGTGTTTGTTCTTGCAAGGGCACAGGTTGATTATTGCTTTGACAAAAATGGCAAAATCACAATCAGCACATCACTTAAAAAGGTTTGTCCGCTTACAGACCAGCTCCCTCGCTTTGGTGTTCATACCGAAATTAAGAAGGAGTTTGAAAATGTGAAGTATTACGGCAGAGGACCGATTGAAAACTATTCTGATTTCAAAGAACATGCACCAATCGGTGTTTATGAGACTACTGTTACAGACATGGCACATAAGTATATCAAGCCGCAGGATTCCGGTAACAGGGGCGAAGTACGTTATGGTATGCTTACAAATAAAAATGCAACAGGCTTAAAGTTCACGGCTCTTTACAAATATATCAATTTCAACGCAAATCACTTTACACTTGAACAGCTTAAGAAAGCAAAGCATATTGAGGATTTACCTGATGTTGATACAACGTACGTAACGGTTGACGGCTTTGTAAGGGGAACAGGCTCAGGCAGCTGCGGACCTATTCCAAGCAAGGAGCATATGATTGATTTCGGTTATTTCAAACCGCTCAATTTCTCATTTGAGGTTGAACCGCTTGGGAATGAATAAAAGTTAATTTGATATTAGATAAAACAAAAAATCCGACTCATCGAGCCGGATTTTTTGTTGTGTAAATTATTGTTTACCAGTTATTTATATATCTGTGGAGTGTATTTTCAATGCCGCAGGCTACAGAATTCGGATTATCCATTGTTTTATCGCAACCTACACGGAATACCATTACACCGCCTGCACCGCTTAAAAGTGCATATGCGGTTTTGTCGCCTGCAAGAGCAGGGGAGCAGAAGGTGCCTTCGTAAATCTGGTTTGCATCAGGCACGGTAAAGTACTTGCTGTTCCAGTAATTTGCATCTTCAAGATCTCTCCATGTTGCCCAATACGGACTGCCGTTTACAGGTCGGCCGTATGCTGCAATACCAATGTTGATTTTGCTGATGTCTGCACCGTTTGCAACAAAATCACGCATACCCTCTTCAGCCTGCTGGAGTGAGCTCTGATATCCGTCCGTGTCATTGCCGTCATATGCCATAAACTGAATCTGGTCAATGCAGTCAAAGGTCTCCTGTGACAGACCAAGCTGACCTGCTGATAATGCAGTTGAGATGATTGACTCAGGTTTTACAGCCTTTAAGTCTTTACTGAGCTTCTGAATAAAGCTGTCATAATTTTTCCAGTCGTCTGCACTCGCAGGATATTCCCAATCTATGTCAACACCGTCAAAATCATATTTTGCTGCGAAAGCTGCAATCTGATTTGCGACATCCTCCCAATAGCTTGTCATATATGTGTTTACACCATTGTGGCCGTTGCCCCAAGCGCCGTCAGCAAGTGCAGTAACAATCAGCTTAACCTTATGATCAGGATTAGAACGTTTGGCGATGATCTCTTTGAGTGCAGCAATTTCCTGTGCGAATTTTTCTTCGCCCATTTCACCAAAGTTCATCTGACCATTTTCATCCCAGTGAACAGCGGCAAATACGATTACTGTACTGTATACATCATAAAATCTTGCATAGTTCTTAACATATTCATCGCCTTTAGCAAGTATCTCTGTAGGCACATCTCCGTCAAGGCGCTGATATGCAGTTACTTCAAAATCATCTGCATTTCTCATAGGTTCATTGTACAGCTTGATGGATCTGATTTTTACAGGTGTGTTGTCATTTCTGAATTTATCAATTGACAGACGGATACAATCTGTTGTAACTGCATCAAAGCTGCAAAGACGCATATCCTGTATTTTTTCGCTTTGATATATTGTTACCCATTCATCATTGACAAGAGCCTGCAGTCTGAAATACTGTGCTTCATTACCAAGCTCTTCAATAACGGCTGTATTGAAGGTGCTTACCTGTGATAGCTTGATTTCAGCTACACTATTGTTTGTGTCATCAAAGCCCTCAGCAGGCAGTCTGTTAGGTGATTGTGCTGTCCAGCAGTTTTTATTGTCTGCAAGCATGTTTTCGGCATCGGGTTTTTCACCTTGTTTAAGACTTTCAAAGGTTACAACAGCACCCTCAGCAAGATTTTCTGATTCGAATGTAACAGGCGGGAAGGTGTTGTTTTCATTTGCACCGCCGGATATATTAGGGAAATTTATCATCGCTATAATCAGTGCACATACAATGACGCTTGATGTGAGTGAATAAAATACCTTTTTCTTACTGTCGCAAAATACAAGCTGTGCTATGCCGCATGCCAGTGCAAGGTATATAAGATTTGATAAAATTCCGCTCAGTCCGTTTGAAAACTTAGCTGCCGATACTCCGCTGTCAAGACCGAATAAAAGCACAAAGCTATAGATAAATGTTATTGTGCCTAGAATAGCAAAAACAGTGTGCAGAATATTGAACGCTTTAATACCCTTTATGCTGTCCTTTTTCTCACCTGCAAATGCTGTGAGTAACAAATAGCCGAAATTAACTGCTATACAAACTCCGATTACAGCAAACATAACAGGTATGAATTTGTCACCAAGCGGATAAAGCTGTGCAATCCAGCTGTATGCCCATTCGGCACCTCTAAGAAAAATGGCTGCACACACACTTAAAACAAAAAACAGGTATGAGCATCCCCGTGAATGAATTACATTCCCGATTTTTTTTACAAATTTCATAATACTTTCCCCCTTATACAAAGCAGAGTGCTTTGAAATATCAATATCAATATACCATATACAAAAGTTTTAATCAATACATTGAGAGAAAAACAGACCGAAAATAAAAAATCAAGGACACTCTTTGATAGAATTGCCCTTGATTTCGTTATTTTTTGTCCTCAAAAAAACAAACACTTATACTAAGTTTACCATTTTTATACTGTGCTGATATACTGCCATTCAGCTTTTCAGTGAGCACCTTTGCTATTGACAGACCGAGACCTGTTGATTTTTCAGCATTCTCAACAGTATAGAATCTGTTGAACAGCTTGCCGGTCTGTATTTCATCCATATTTGATGTGTGGTTTGAAAATATGATTTCGCCGTTATCATGTAGTGAAATGCTTAAATCACCGTCACTGTATTTTATTGCGTTGCTTATAATGTTGCTGAATATTCGTGACAGTGCATTTTTGTCAAGCGTTCGTATTACCTTACTTTCACAAATCGCAATATCAGGATTAATTTGTGCATTTTTTAGTGCGGCATAATATGTTGAAATGCTTTCTTCAAGCACGCTGTTGAGTGACAGGCTTTCATGTTTCAGCTTATCGCTTGTTGATGTCACGACTGAGTATCTGAACAATTCCTCAGTTAGCTGTTTCATAAGCTCACATCTGTTTTTTATGATTTCAATATATCGTGCAACATCATCTGATTTTTCTTCATTTTCAAGAAGCTGAAGATATCCGCTTATTGCAGTCAGCGGTGTACGCAAATCATGTGATATGTTGGTAACGGCATCCTTAAGCTCTGCGTCACCCTGAATATATTTTCTTCGGTCATCACGCAGCCTACGCAGTTCCTTGTTGATATCAGCAGCAAGTACGCGCATATGCCTGTCACGACAGGAAATCGAAATGAGCGTATTGGTGTCGGTATTGAGCCGTTCGGCAAAAGCCTTGCTAATCTCATCGGCTGATTTTCGCAGCAAATGAATTTTTATGCATAATGCAATTATAACTGAAATCAGGGCGGCAATTATAACCGATAACCAAAGCTCCATAGTTATTCCTTTACTTCAAATCTTTTTTCTTGAATGCCAAAACACCGCAGATGTTCACTGCAACCGTGATGATTGATGAATATATAAGTTCAATAGGGAAGTGAATTTCCTGATTTGCCATTAATATACCCTGACCGGTCGGCAGGAATACTAACAAGAATTCATATAGCTTGCGCCTGAATCCTGAAACATATGCAGGGTTCAGGATTTCATCACCGAATTCCACCTGTCCGTCTGCTGAAATGCTTATAAATTCACGGGTGAATTCAGGCTCCTGCAGCATATTATAAAAAGCACTTGCTCCGACCATTAAAGCAAAAGCAAGGAGGATTGCTGCAACGGCAGTGATTGCTTTGTTTGTTGACAGCATACAAAGCATTGTTAAAATTGCAGTCAGTGCAGCGGTGAGAAAAAGACCGATAAGTATATTGGAAAGCAGACTAGCAGCACCGCCCTGCCAGCCGCCTAAATAAGGAATAGCGGCAAGTCCGCCGATAAGCATTGCACAGTAAATTACGATATCGCCTGCAAGGCAGGTAATGAAATTTGCAAGGTGAATATTTGTGCGTGTATGACCTAAAACAATTTTATTTCTGATTGTGCCTTCGCTGTATTCCGTACCTAAAAAAAGCGACATAAAAACAGCATAAAATATTCCCACAATAGGCATAAGATTAAAATAACAGCTGTTTAAGTATGTGATATTGTTATCGGGATCAAGATCCTGATATTTTATTGCACTTGCTCCGCTGTTTATTGCCGCGAATACTGACAATGTAAGTGCGGCAATCAGTGTTATCCAGAAGATTTTGTCTTTTTTCAATCGGTTGAAATTTGCTGATAAAAGCTTACTCATTTTCATTACCTCCCAGAATGCTGATATAGTAGCTCTCAAGACTTTCATCGCGCTCCTGCATAGCACTGACCTCGCAGCCTTTTGCCGCAAGTTTTGTAACAAGCTGTGATACATTGATTTTTGAATATATATCAGCCTGTGTCTGAGAGATAATGTCATATTCAATATTGAGTTCGTCAAGCACGAGTGCAAGCAGCTTAGTATTGTTAACTTCCATTCTTACTGACTTGCGGCAGTTCTTTTCAAGCTCCTGTGCACTGATTTCTTTAACGATATGTCCGTGGTCAACAAAGCCGTAATGTGTAGCAAGCTTGGAAAGCTCGTCAAGAATATGACTTGATATCAGAACCGTTATCTGCCTTTCACGATTCAGCTTTAAAATTAACTCACGCATTTCAATAATACCTTGTGGGTCGAGTCCGTTTACAGGCTCGTCGAGTACAAGAAAATCGGGATCACCTGCAAGTGCAACGGCTATGCCGAGCCGTTGGCGCATACCGAGCGAAAAGTTTTTAGCCTTTTTCTTGCCTGTGTGTTTAAGACCTACAAGGTCAAGCAATTCCGGTATCGTGTCAAAAGAGGGAAGTCCAAGTATACGATATTGCTGTTTGAGATTATCCTCAGCCGTCATATCAAGATAGATTGACGGAGTCTCAACCACAGCACCGATTCGTCTTTGTGCCTTTGAAATTTCCTTGTCATTGTTTTTTATTCCGTAAAGTGTGTAATCTCCCTTGGTTGGGTTTTGCAGGGCACATATAAGTCTTATGAGTGTTGTTTTGCCTGCTCCGTTTTTTCCTACCAGACCATAAATTGCACCCTTTGGTACATGCATTGTAAGTCCGTTCAGTGCCTTGAAATTCCTGTAACTCTTGC
The DNA here is from genome assembly GCA_947176035.1 of uncultured Clostridia bacterium. Classification (GTDB taxonomy): domain Bacteria; phylum Bacillota; class Clostridia; order Oscillospirales; family Acutalibacteraceae; genus Eubacterium_R. The sequence goes on from CAMWPJ010000012.1 coordinate 6,159, forward strand.
ACAGTGAATTTGTCTCAAGAACATATTCCATAAATAAAGCCTCCTTCAGTTGATGACCTTATTTTAACTGTTGGGTTTTAAATATCAGTAAAGATAGTGGTAAAGAAAAGGTTAAGAAAAACAATAATTTATTTTATAACTCTATCATCTTAAATCCGATACCCCATACAGCTTCAATATAATTTTTGCCGCCGGTATCCTTCAGCTTCTTACGCAGGTTACTGATATGCACCTTAAGGGAACTTTCCACACAGTCAGGTGTATCCTCGCTTATTCTGTCAAGCATTATTGATTTTGTTATTACCTGTGTCGGGTTTTCCATAAGCAGCTTTAAAATAGCATATTCTGTTTTTGTCAGCTTAACATATTTGTTGTCAACAAATACCTTATAAAGTGTTTTATCAAGAACTATATCATCAAAAATAAGCCGGTCAGAATTCTGATTTGCTGAATATTTTCTCAGAGCAACCGATATTCTGGCAAGCAGCTCTTTTGTGTCAAATGGTTTCGTAATATAGTCTGCAGCGCCGCCGAGCAGCATATCAACCTTGCTGTCTATCCCTATTTTAGCACTGACTATGATTACAGGTATTCCTTTTATTTTCGGCAGTACTTCCTCCCCGTTAAGCCCGGGAAGCATCAAATCAAGCAAAATAAGGTCGGGCGTGTGGGCTGATAAAAACATCAATGCCTCCGTGCCGGAATATGCACGGGAGGTGAGATAGCCTTCCTTTGTCAGCAGCTCTTCAAGCATATTGCCGATATTGATATCATCATCAATTATCAAAATGTTTTTCAATATAATCACTTCCGTTTTATCTTCTGCTTGTATTATAATAGCTTGTGCAGATAATAGCAAATAAATAATTATTAAGATTATCTTACATTTTATTTATTGCTGTGCAGTCTGTTTTGCATAATGTTTAAATAGGCAGTATTGATTAAAATGAAAGCCTGTCTCAGATTATCTGAAACAGGCTTTTGCCGTATTTTATTTAGGGCATGTGTATCTCGGCTGATTTTTACTTTTATTTCCGTATTCAATAGCATTTACAGGACAGTGGCATATGCACGCCATGCAATGTGTGCAATTGTCCTGCCATATGGGTTTACCGTTTTTAGTAGAGATATTATTAAGAGGGCAGAGGTTTTCGCATTTACCACAGGAAATGCAGCTGGCTTTTACATAAAATTTCTTTGCGTGAACAATCAACGGGTAGAATACATCATTTACGATACTGCTGTATGCCTTATCAATAAATGATGCGGAATTTGCAGACAGTATTTTGTTATTCTTAATCATTTGTGCTGTTCTGTCAATTTCAGGCTCTGACTTTTCAATGATTTTCAGCGCTTCGGTTTTATCAGGTGCATCAAACATAGCAATATAATTTTCCGGCATAACAATTCCTGCACAGCCGAGAAAGCTAATGCCAATCTTTTGGCAAAACTGCTTAATATATTTTTCTGCATTTCCTATTTCTCCGCCGCAAGTCATTACAAAATATGCGCTGTGATTTCCGTTTTGTCTGATTTTTTCAATCCATTCTTCAACAATTTTCGGTATTCGCCAAGCATATGTAGGCGTTACGAAAATCAATTTTTCATCTTTATCAGCAGAATATGTTTTATCAGTTTTTATATATTCGTTGATTGATAGACGCTTTTCACCCGTTATATCAGAGATTCGTTTAGCCACATAGGCACTGTTCCCTGTGCCTGAAAAGTATAGAATCATAATATCACCATTTTTATTCAAATTCATTTAAGCAGATTACTCTGCCTGTGAAATCGGATACAATTATGCTTCCGTTATAGTATGCAGCAGAACCGAATATCGGTGCACCGATATCAACCGTTTTTTCAATTTCTCCATCTGCAGACATAATGTACAGCTTACCGTCTGATGCACCGAAAACAAGAGAACCATTAGGCAGTTGGAGTAAGGAAGGCTCAGTTGTCTGCGAATCACCGCTTGTATAAGGTGCAGTATAAATCATTGCCTTACCAATTTGTATTTCCTGTACAATTTCACAATTTTTAATATTAAATGTTATCAGTCCTTTATTTGCTGTAGGAATATAAGCAATATCACCTATAACAGTCGGCTGTGCACTTGAGGAGAAATTATAACCCTCAAAATCTTTTTTAGTTGTGATTTCACCTGTGTTGGCATCGACAATCATAACAGCATCCGAGTCGGCAACAATCAGTGTGTTCTCATCAACAATGGCAGGAGTTGAACTACGGAATCGGATATCCTCATCCTTGTTCTTCCAAAGCTCCTTGCCTGTGTTTTTATCAAGGGCAATAAGTGCGTCCCAATGAGAGCTTACAATCAGCTTGTCACCGGCAACAACAAACTCAGCAGGAGATGCCTCACCGTAATTTCTTATATTTTCCCATTTCTTTTCGCCTGTATTTATATCAAGTGCGGTAATTGCTGCGGCGCTGCCTGTGTAAACAATACCGTCTGATACACATATACCGCTGCTTGTGCTCAGCGATGTGCCGAGTGCAATGGTTGTGGTCCATTTTTCACTGCCGTTATTTGAATCAAGGCAGTAAACATTACCGTCGCAATCCTGCGCAACGAGCAAACCGTTTTCAACTATAACATTATTTTTAACAGAATTTTTTGTATTGTAATTCCATATAACCTTGCCGTCATTCGGATTCAGGCAATAAATACCGCAGGTACGCGGATAATCCTCGTCAACCGTTGCAACATAGACTTTGTTATCATCAATAACTGTATTGCAGAACAGAATATTGCCATCAAGCTGTGTTGACCACTTGGCATCCTCAACCTCCGGTGCCGGACCGTTAAACCTATAATAAATCATATTGGTTGTGATATCCCAAGTTTTTGAAATATTAATTATTCTTGCACCGCTGACAGAAGAGTCTATACCTCCGCAATCGGGACGGGCTGTGCTGATGTTAAGCACGCCTTCATTATCTTCAATATAATTATAATGATAATGGCCAAAAACCCATGCTATAAGATTATGCTTTTTCAGGTCAAGTTCCTTGCGGTCAAAGGATATGACATAATCATCTGATGGCGGAATATTATGATTGAACATTATGACCTTCATATTTTCATCTGTGTTAGCAAGATCATTTTCAAGCCAGCGCCAGCGATCATTTTTATTATAACCTGATTTTCTGTCACCGCCAACCTGAAATGGTGTAACAACATAGTGAACATTGCCAACCTCAAATGAATACCACACAGGACCGTAAAGGCTTTCAAAAAGCTCCTCACCATATTTACCGTCAACGTAATCGTGATTACCTATAATATAGCGGACAGGAATACCCATATTCTCGGTATTCATATCTTCAATATGCTTTTTAAGTCCCGGCTCATAGCAAATATCGCCAGTGTGTATCAGAAATGCAGGCTTTTCATTTTCTGCTATATCTTTGAGATAGTTTATCCATTCACCAACACCGTTCTCGCCGATTTCAGTATCTGAAATCTGCAGAAAGCTGTGAGCCTCACCTGCTGCTATATCAGATTTTTCGAGATTAAAATCATATCCGTCAGATTTGCTTTTATCGGCAGGGATATAATAATTCTCTGTAGTATATCCTGCAGGAGCAGTAACAGTTATAAAGCGTGTTTTTTTGTATCCTTTTAATGTGAATTCACCATTTTCATCTGTTTTTACAACATTGCGACCGTCAGATACGCTTACATTTGCAAGCGGTTCACCCATAGCTGTAACAGTTCCTGAATATCCGCCTGCGTTACTGTTATGCAGTAAGAAGAAAATAATAACTGCAACAGCAATAATAATTATTGGAATTAAAATCATTAAAATTGTTTTTTTATTCATAACCTTTTTCCTCCCTTATATCTATTGATATACTCTGACATAATCAATTACAAAATCTGCGGGCATAAGCTTTTCGGGATTATTGCGTATATCACCTGCCCATGTGAATTTGTTATCTGTATTTTCGGGGTTTGCATTGTCCTTACCTGCAATTTCTACAGATAACCAAAGAAATTCGGGTGCCTGTGAAACACCAAAATCGGTGCGCCATGTCTCTTTTCCGTTTATGTAAAAAATATATTCCTTTTTAGTCCATAAAACACCGTATGTATTGAATTCCTTATACATGTTTTTGTCAGGACGATAAAAATATGAACGTTTATTGTGATATAAATCTCCGTAACCATCAACATGAACAGTATGAATTGTTGTATTGCGATATGCATTGGCTGTATTAACAGGGTCGTTATAATATGGTGATTCCATAATATCAATTTCTGCTCCGTTTTTTCCACCGTCTGTGCCCCAATTATCAGCCATGGATTCGGATTGCAGCCAGAATGCACTCCAAAGACCTTCAGCAGCAGGTGTCTTGCAGCTTACCTCAAAATAGCCGTGCTTGTATTCACGAAGTCCCTGTGTAGAACACGTACCTGTATACCAGCCTGCACCGTATTTACCGTCTTTCTTATATTCAGTGCGTATAATCAGCTTTCCATCCTTAATGAAGCACTGTTCCTCTGACCAATATCCACCTCTTCTTTCAGGCTTATCGGGAATCGTTTTCCACACAGATGGGTCAAGCTCCCTGCTAAAGTCATCTTCAAATACAAGCTTCATATTACTGATGTCAAGCCTTTTGCTTTCGTCAGGCGTATGTATTGAATTTGGACATTTTGCAAACAGGGGATTCGCCATCAAAGCTGAAATAATACGTGCAAAAAAGTATTTTACTTTTCTTATCAAAAAGCATTCCCCCTCAAAAAATACTGAATATACCAATATTATACAGTAACGAAATTATTAAATCAATAGAATAAAAGTCTATTATTACTAAAGAAAATGCAGACATAGCTAAACTATATCTGCATTTGTAATTTTATTCAAATGTGAATTCACCGTCTTTATAATCGACTGTGCATTTTTTGCCCAGCTTATTTTCGAGTATCAGTTCAGAGAGCTTATCTTCGATTTTCGTTTGTATTGCTCTTCTGAGCGGACGAGCACCGTAAACCTTATCAAAGCCGGCATCTGCAATGGCCGATACTGCATTGTCAGTGAATATTACGTCCGTTCCAAGCTCAGCTAACTGCTTTTTGAGCGATGAAAGCATACGTTTTGCAATCTCTTCAATATCCTTTTTTTCAAGCTGATTGAATACAATGATTTCATCAATACGATTTAAAAATTCAGGCTTGAAGGTTGCCTTTAAATCAGCCATAACAAGCTTTTCGATGCTTTCATTTTCATTTTTATCATCATTGCCGAAGCCAAGTGCTGATTTAGGGTCTGTAATTTTTGATGCTCCCACATTTGAAGTCATAATGATAACTGCATTTTTAAAGCTTACCTTTCTGCCCTGTGAATCAGTGAGTACACCATCTTCAAGTATTTGCAAAAGCATATTAAAAACATCGGGATGTGCTTTCTCAATCTCATCAAAAAGAACAACTGAATATGGCTTTCTTCTCATTTTCTCAGTCAACTGTCCACCCTCGTCAAAGCCGACATAACCTGGAGGGGAGCCGATAAGCTTTGATACGGTGTGCTTTTCCATATATTCGGACATATCAAGCTTTATGATGGCATCTTCATCACCGAACATTGTTTCGGCTAAGGTTTTGCAAAGCTCTGTTTTACCGACACCTGTAGGACCTAAGAATATAAAGGAGCCGATTGGTCTTTTAGGATTTTTTAGTCCGGCTCTTCCACGGCGGATTGCTCTTGCAACTCCGGATACGGCTTTGTCCTGACCGACAATTCTTTCGTGCAGGATTTTTTCCATATTCAGCAGCCTCTCGGATTCCTCTTTGGTTATCTGCGTTGCAGGTATACCTGTCCATGAGGACACAACGGATGCAATATCCTCAGTTGAGATTTCCTTGACCTGATGTGAGGAAAGATTTTTCCATTTTTCCTTTTCTTCGTCAAGCAGTGTTTTTAACTTGTTTTCTTTATCTCTGATTATAGCTGCCTGTTCAAAATCCTGTGCTCTTACAGCAGAGGCTTTTTCCTCTTCAAGGGATTTGAGCTCCTTTTCCATTTCCTTAAGATTATCCGGAACAGTATAAGCTTTCAGACGGACACGCGATGCAGCCTCATCAACAAGATCAATAGCTTTATCCGGTAAAAATCTGTCTGCAATATAGCGTGCGGACATTTTTACAGCGTTAATAATTGCATCATCAGTTATCTTTACTTTATGATGAGCCTCATATTTATCACGAAGTCCTTTGAGGATTTCAACTGTCTCATCCTCAGTAGGCTCACCGACTGTTACAGGCTGAAAACGTCTTTCAAGTGCAGCATCCTTTTCGATATTTTTTCTGTATTCATCAATTGTAGTTGCACCGATTACCTGAATTTCACCTCTTGCAAGTGATGGCTTAAGAATATTCGCAGCATCTGTTGCACCCTCAGCTGCACCTGCTCCCATAATTGTGTGTACTTCGTCGATAAAGAGGATTACATCCTTAGCTGTTTTTACCTCGTTCATTGCTTTTTTGATACGCTCTTCAAAATCTCCGCGGTATTTTGTACCTGCAACCATAGATGTTAAATCAAGTGCTACAAGCTTTTTACCTGCTAAAAGCTCAGGTACTTCATCACGTACGATTTTAAGCGCTAAACCCTCGGCAATAGCTGTTTTACCTACACCAGGCTCACCAATCAGACAGGGGTTATTTTTTGTCCTTCGGGAAAGGATCTGAATTACTCGCTGTATTTCTTCCTCTCTGCCGATTACAGGATCAATTTTGCCCTCCTTAGCTTCGGCGGTCAGATCCTTGCCGAATTCATCTAGGGTAGGGGTTTTTGACTTCCCGTTTTTTCCTTTTCTGCCTGTTTCGCTTGCTTTGGGATTATTTCTTCCTACAGACGCTACAATTTCCTCAAACAGCTGTCTTTCATCAATTCCGGCAGAATTGATGAATTTAACTGCATAGGAATCCTCCTCCTGTAAAAGTGCAAGCAGAATATGCTCAGTATCAACAAAACTATGCAACATACCACGTGCAATTTGAAAGGCATTATCAAGTACCCGCTTGCTCCTTGGTGTAAAATCATCAGGGGTAAGCCTTGTCGGATTACCTATACCGATATTTGCTTTAATAAAATTTTCTATATCCGATGTGCTTATTCCCTTGCTGTCAAGTATCGAACAGGCAATTCCTGCATCCGTTTTAACAAGCCCAAGCAGAATATGTTCACTGCCGACATAGTTATGACCGAAATTTTCAGCCGCCTTGATTGCAAGATTTAAAGTGTCATTTGATTTTTGTGTAAAATAATTAAATCTATACATAGTTATACCTCCGTTTTGAACAGGACATAACCATATAGCTTATATCCTATTCTGTCTATTCTATATTTTCCCTGACATACTGTGCACGTATTCTGTCAGCATCGTCAGATGTGAGTTCTCCTTCAGCTGATGATATGATTGACGCAGTACCGAGTAAATGAATCATATCTCCGATTTTTTTATAGCTTATGTCAAAGCTGTTCATTGCTACACCGAGACGTGCAAGTGATATCATTTCAAGGAATTCTTTAGTGTTTATTTTTCTTGCCATTTTAAGTGTGCCCACTGCACGGAATATTTTATCCTCAAAATCTGCATATTCCATAAGCTGAGTGCGCAGTTTTCTCTCCTGAGCAACAATCTGGTCACAAATAGCTGTTAAATTATCAAGTGCATTTTCTTCGGTTATTCCAAGGCTGATTTCATTTAAAAGCTCAAAGAAATTGCCGTTTCCGGAATATAACGGCTTGATTGAAAAGCCTAATTTGCCGAGCATTGTGCTGAGCGATGGAATCATATTTCTTTCACCTACAGCAGGAAGGTGAAGAACAACCGCGGCTTTCATACCTGTGCCGAGCTGCATAGGGTTAGAGGTAAGAAAACCTAACTCTTTATCAAAAGCAATTCGCATGTTTTTTATCAATACATTATCTATTTTATCTGCTTTCTGATATGCAGCCTTTAAATCCTCGCCTGCATTCATTACCGATATACATATGTGATCCTCTTCACAGAGCATAATGCTTACGCTTTCATCCTTTGATAAAAGCAGAGCACCATAGCTGTTTTGTTTTGCCATTTGTGCACTTATGTAACCCTTTTCGGCAAGGGCGATTTTTTGAATATCCGAAAGAGTATTAAGCTCAATCAAATCAAATTCTCCTGCAAGCTCTGAATTTTGCATAGCCGCGAATATTTTTTTGCAGACTGATTTTCTTAACTCATTGCTCATTTTGCAAGGGAACGGAGTTTTGTCCAGATTTCTTACAAGCTTAATTTTTGATGAAAGAATAACGTCGCTGTTGTTTCCCTGACTGTTGTACCACTTATTCATTGCCGTCCTCCGTTAATTCCTTTATTTTATCTCTGAGTATTGCTGCGTCCTCAAATCTCTGTTCTTTGATTGCGTCCTTTAGCTGCTCTTTCAGTATATCTGCTTGATTTACTTTAGGCTTAACCTCTTTGGTCTTTGGTTTTTCACTTTCATCATATGAAATGAATTTGCCGATATGTTTTGTCTTACCGTGGATTTTTCTTATTGATGGCTCAAGCTTATCTGCAAATTTATCATAACAGTCGCTGCAGCCTATATGACCGCTGTTAACAATATCATTAAAGGATGAACCGCATGTATGGCATCTTTCAACTCCTGCAAGTGAATTCATTGCCGCAGCACCCGCACCAAGGAAATTTCCGAGAAAGCTGTTGCCGAATAAATCATTCATAGACGGCATTCTGAACTCTTCCATAACTCCAAGCTCTTCGGCACAGTGTGAACACAGGTGCATTTCTTCACGCTGACCGTTAATATTCTTTTTAATATGAGTTGTTGCTTCATTTTGATTACAATGCTGACATAACATAACTATTACCTCCTAATCAATATATGCCAAAAGCATCTGCTTTAGCTGGCTTGCTCTGATAACATCCTTAACTTCTGACGGCAAGCCCTTATAATTTGTATCAGAAATTACTGAAAGCATCATCTTGCCTGCCTTGTCACTTATTAAGCCATGATAATTCAGATTATAAATGTGCGATTTTGCATTTTTTTCGTCGATTGACTGCCCGATAGAATTTATTAAGGATACAAGAGCATTTTCTTTTGTAGCAGCTCTTGTTATCATTATACAGCCGCCGCCACCGCGTCGTGACTCAATTCTGTATCCCTGCTCAGGTGTAAACCTTGAGGTGATAACATAGTTTATCTGACTTGGAACACAGCCAAGCTGTGCCGCTAAATCGTTACGTTGAATCTGCACGGTTGGCGTTTCGTCATCAAACATATCAAGAATCATATCGGCGATAACGTCACTAAGCTTCATTTTTCAATCACTTCCTTTATTATCAGTCAAAAAAGTAAAATCTATATTGAACATTGAAGTAAATGTTTTTGTTGACTTTGACTTTCTTTGACCTTCTATTGCCATATTAACACAAAGGTCAGATAAAGTCAAGGGCTTTTTTGACTTTCTTTGACTTTTAATCGGATTATTGTTTATCGTAGTGAATGTAGGATGAACAATCGTAAGGAATGATGTGAATCTTTTTGTCACTGCGTGATATTTCCCCTGATAGGGATTAACATCGGTTCGCGGTGGCATAATTTAAGGGAGGATATCACAAATCCTCCCTTTTCTGCAACTATTTAATTAATTAATCCAGTGCATCTTTTACTGCGTCGCCTGCATTATCAACTGCTCCGCCTACACCGTCTGCAACATCATCTACACCCTGACCGATATCGTCACCAACGTTATTTGCTTTTGATTCTACTTCATTTGTTGTGTCACTTGTACCGCCGTTGCCTGTTGTTGCATTGTCTGTTGTTCCTGCTGCGGTTGTTGTGGTAGTTGTCGTTGTTGTTGTGCTTGTTGTGTCTTTGTCATTATCTTTTGCACAACCCATAAATACGGTTGCGATAACAGCTACTGCCATTGCGATAATTAAAATTTTACTTTTCATAATATGACTTCCTTTCAATATATATGATTATCAGATTTCATTTAATTATTCAAAAATAATTATTGTTAACAATTTATTTTGTCAATGTTCCGCCGTCTGAGTAAAGCAGAAGTAAGATGTTTTCTTCAGCGCCTGTATTTGAATTAACATAGATAAGCACCTCTTCATTGGTCTCAGTGCTTTCACAATGGTATTCGTAACACATTGCCTCAGTACCATTTTCCTTTGGTATTACACACTGCTTAACGCCGAGTACGTTGAGATAAGGACTTATATTACCCTGCAGCTCGTCAGCACTTTTTGTAGTCTGAAAAGCAGAACGCTCTCTGTGGTTTGTCAAAAAGCCTTTACTTTCAAATGATACAACCTTGCCGTCGTTCATTGATATACCGACCTTGATTAAATCACTGTAATAAATAACATTGTTATTTGTGTATGCAAAATTTATTACACAGATATTGTTTGAGCTCATATAATACGTTTCAGTCATGTTTGGGAAATCAAGCTTTTCAAGATATTTTTTTGCAATGTTGACAGCATTTTGTTCGCTTACTGTTGACTGTGTTATTTTACCGCCGTAAAGAATATATGCAACATAGCCTCCGGCTTTTGTTATACCGATTGTTTTCTGACCATAGGAGAAAACGTAGCAAGAGATAATTCCGTCGTCATCGTTGACATAATTAACCTGGTCAACTGCACATCCCATTGCGTATGCTGCAGCATCTCGTGCCTCTTCTTTAGTGTATTCTTCGGCATTTTTTAGCAATTCAGGCTCACGGTTGAGCACTGCGTCTGCAAATGGTCCGTCGTAAAGCAGAGTAGGATAGTCCTTAAAGCTTTCCTCAGCCGTGGTCATATCATTTGAAAGGGAACTGATACTGATATTATTTTTGTTTTTTACATTACTTGCTGTTATACGTCCGCCGCTGTTACAGATTGATACCATAGAACCGATAGACTCATTGAGCTGATGTGCATAGTTGAGAAGTACGGAAAGATTTTTGTGCTCCTCATCGCTTATCTGTTCACCTGATGCTGCTTTTTGCGCGATATATGATGCGTAGTCTGCTGCCTGACTGATGAATTTGTAGGTTGAGCTAAGATTCATTTGACCTACAGGCAGACGTGAAAGTGCTTCCTTAGCTTCACCGCATTCTGAAAAAAGGTCTGAACTTATTTCATAAAGCATTTTATCAGAATTTGAATAGATACTTTTTGTCAGATTGGTTTCTATCGAATCCATCGTTTCAGACAGTTCGTTAAGACTCTGCTGGTAATTATTTTCAAGCTGTGCCTTATATCCGGCTGCCATATTCATGTTCATAATTGCAAAGCCTGCAAGAACTGCAACAACTGTAAATGCGTATGAAAACAGTCTGATGTATCCTCGTTTTGTCATAAACATTACCTCCGTTAGTTATTTTTTACCGAAAATTAAAAAAACATTCAAAAAAATATTTAATTGTTGTGATATATATGTTACAATATCAATAATTGTATTAACATGGAGAAGTGCGTTATGACGAAAGTTGATGAAAAAAAGAGAATTGTTGTTAAGGTCGGAACATCAACCCTTACACATAAAACAGGAAAAACGAATATTGCACGTGTTGCTAAGCTTGTATCTGTTTTGTCAGATTTAAAAAATGCAGGCAATGAAATTGTTCTTGTCTCAAGCGGTGCAGTTGGTATCGGTGCGGCTAAGCTTGGTTTGGCAAAAAAACCGACGACAACTAAAGGTCTGCAGGCATCTGCGGCTGTAGGACAGTGTGAGCTGATGTTTTTATATGATAAAATGTTTTCAGAATACGGTGTTGTTGTCAGTCAGCTTTTGTTTACAGCAGATACACTTGTGAATGATGAGGAAAAGGGTCATTTGCTTGATACCTTTAATCAATTGCTTGAATATGATTCGCTTCCGATTGTAAATGAAAATGATTCGGTTTATGTTGAAGAGCTTTTGAATGGTGATAACGATTGTCTGAGTGCAAATGTGGCAGCACTGATTGATGCCGATTTGTTGATTCTTTTAACTGACACAGATGGACTTTATGACGATAATCCGAGTGAGAATGAAAATGCGAAGCTTATTCCTCAGGTGGATAAGATTACTGACGATATATTCAAAATAGCAGGAGATGCGGGAGAAAAAGGTACAGGTGGTTTTGCAACAAAAATCAGGGCAGCTAAAATTGCAACAGATGCAGGTATACCTGTAATAATAATGAATGGCGAAAAGCCGACATCTATCTATAAGGTATTGGAAGGTCAGAGTATAGGTACATATTTTTCAGCAAAGGGTGAGTGAGATATAAATGTTAAAGAATTTAGGAATTAATGCGAGGAAAGCAGCGGGAGTGCTTACTACTGCAACAACACAGCAGAAGAATGAAGCACTTGAGGAAATTGCGAAGGCACTGCTTGAAAATGCAGATAAAATTATTGAACAAAATAAAATTGATTTAGAAAACGGTAAAAAGGCAGGACTTAACGAAGGTCTGCTTGACAGGCTTATGCTCAACAAGGAAAGGATTGAGGGCATTGCTGACAGTTGTATACAGGTTATAAAGCTTGACGACCCATGCGGAGATGTTCTTGAAACAGTTGAAAGACCAAATGGTCTTAAAATTCAGAAGGTATCCTGTCCTATGGGGGTTATAGGTATTATCTACGAGGCTCGTCCGAATGTTACAGCAGATGCAGCTGCACTTTGCCTAAAAAGCGGTAATGCAGTAATTCTGCGCGGTGGCAAGGAGGCTATCAACTCTAACATAGCTATTGCCGATGTTATGCGTGATGCTGTTGTAAAAGCAGGTCTGCCTAAGGATACAATCCAGCTTGTGACTGACACAAGCCGTGATTCATCAACAGAACTTATGAGAATGAAGGAATATCTTGATTGCCTTATTCCAAGAGGAAGTAAGGCTCTTATTCAGGCGGTCGTTGAGAACTCCACTGTTCCGGTCATTGAGACGGGCTCGGGCAATTGTCATATTTATGTTGATGAAACTGCCAATGTTGATATGGCAAGCGAAATTATCTTCAATGCAAAAACACAGCGTATCGGTGTATGCAATGCCTGTGAAAGTCTTGTTATTCACAGTGCTGTTCTTGATAAGGCTTTGCCTGTAATCAAGAAGAGACTTGACGAAAAAAGTGTTGAAATTCGCGGTGATGAGCGTGCTAAGGCTGTATGTCCTGAAATAAAAGCGGCTGAAGAAGGCGACTTTGCGACAGAGTATCTTGATTATATAATCAGCGTTAAAACAGTTGACAGCCTTGACGAAGCTATTGACCATATTAATAAGAATTCAACAGGTCATTCCGAGGCTATCATAACGGAGAATACAGATCATGCAAAAGTTTTTATGAGCAGAATTGATTCCTCCTCAGTTTATCATAACGCATCAACAAGATTTACTGACGGTGGTGAGTTTGGTCTCGGTGCAGAAATCGGTATTTCTACTCAGAAGCTCCACGCAAGAGGTCCTATGGGACTGCGTGAGCTTACAACCACTAAGTATTTAATTTTTGGAAACGGACAGGTTAGATAATTACAATGGACGATAAACAGAGAGCTAAGCAAAGAAAAAAACGTGAAAGAGCGGAAAGAAGAAAAAAGGTTGGCAAAACCTTTTTGATTTTTATTGGTATTCTTATTATTGCCGTTGCAGCGTTTTTAATCACTATGAAGGTGATTGACCCACAGTTTGATATTAAAAGCCTTATCCCTGAGGAAAAGGCTCAGCAGGTTGTTGCCTTTGTTAAGGAGGATGTTTTAAAGCAAACTACAACTACAACTGTTCCTCAGTCTACAACCAAGCCTACAACCACAAGACCTGCCAATTATGATTATTCCACATTTGATGATTTTGCTTTTGACACATCAAAGCAAGGCAATCAGATTGGCAATTTGCTTAATAAATCAAACGGTGCACTTACCTACAGCTCAGCCTATATTTATTATAGTATTGCCGGTGATGGCCTTTACAGATTTGAGCCTAATAATGAGACCTATACAGGGCTTGTGAATAATAATTATAATTTCACCTGTTTGAATGTTTTGGGTGATTATATCTATATGGTTGATGTTGACAGTCATAAGCTGAAAAAGGCACAGATTATCGGTGGTGATATGGTAAATGTGGCTGATAATATTGAATTTGCGTATTTATATAACGATAGAATTTATTTTGTCGGTACTGATAATTCAGTGGGTTACATTACTACAGATAATATGGAGAAGACTATATTATATCAGGCATCATCAGGTAAAAAGGTAAGCTTTGTCGGCATTTCGCTTTCAAGAGTTTTTTTCACTACCTATGATGAGGTGTCAAAATATTACGAATATATAACTGTTAATGCCAATAACAAATCTGATAGAAGATATTTTATGGATGACACCAAAAATGATGAAATAATAAATATGCAGCTTGAGTGCGGTTATTTCTATTATTACCAGAAACAAGCTGACGGTTCATATAATCTGTGCAGAAAAAAGTTCGGATCGGATAAAACAGTTACACTTGTTGAGAAATGCTCATTAACTGATTATCCTGTAGTTTATGCAAACAGACTTTATTACACAGCAATTGATGGAGCAACCGTTCAGGCAAGAGAGTATAATATGAATTCTAAAGAGGACAAGCTGATGCTTTATCACTATGGCTCCAACGATGCAAAGGCGGTAGGTGTGGCATATGGATATCAGTATGTGTATCTTTTTTCAGGCAGTCAGAATTTGTATAAGGGCAGTTGTATTTATACCTCAGCATCACGTGAAAATACAATATATTTTGAAAACGGCAGATGGCAGTATTAATTGCTGCACAGAAAATAATATCGCCTGAAAGCATAGCTTTATAATAATTAAAAACATAATCATTTTATTGAAAAGGGGAGACAGGATTGGATAAATATAAAAAATTAGCATCAAATACAATAATATTTGCGATTGGTACCTTCTCGTCAAAAATACTGTCTTTCCTGCTAATGCCGTTTGTTACCCGTATGATGGATACATCACAGTATGGTACAGCGGATTTAATTCAGCAAACAGTCAATGTGCTCATACCTATTGTTACTTTACAAGTTAATAGTGCGGCACTTAGATTTTCACTCGATAAGGCGAAAAATAAATCAGATGTTTTCACTGTCGGCGTACGAACAACGATTATCGGATTTTTTGTTTTTCTGCTTCTCGGTTATCCGATAAGTCTTATAACTATAAACGATTTTAAAGTCGGCGAATATATTGTTCTTATTTATCTGTTTGTGCTTGTTTCAGGCTTCAGGCAGCTTTGCCAGCAATTTGTGCGAGGCAGCGGAAAGGTTAAGCTGTATGCAATTGATGGTATTATTGCCACAGCAACAACCCTGCTTTTTACTTTTTTATTCTTAAGTCCGTTTAAAATGGGCGTAACAGGTTATATTCTTGCAATTATCGCTTCTGATGCCTGCTCAATCATTTTCTTCTTTATAACAGCAAAGCTTTATAAGAGAATCAGACCTCATCTTATGGAAAAGGGAATTGCGGGCCAGATGCTCAAATATTGCGTTCCGCTTATTCCTACTGTTATTCTCTGGTGGATAATTAATGTGTCCGACAGATATATGATAACCTATTTTGTCGATTCATCTGCCAATGGTCTTTATACTGCGGCATCCAAAATACCAAATTTTGTTATTCTGTTTTCACAGATATTTATTGATGCATGGCAGCTTTCGGCTGTTGACGAATACGGAGACAGGAAAAAGGCAAGATTTTTCTCCAAGGTGTTCAGAGTTTACAGCGGCGGTGTTTTTGCCGTTGCGTCAGCACTCATTCTGTTCTGTCAGCTGTTTACAAAAATACTTGTTGCACCGTCGTATTATGAGTCATGGAGTTATGTTCCGATCCTCATTATTGCAACAACATATTCGTGTATAGTCAATTTCCTTGCATCTGTGTATATGGCAGAGAAAAAGTCGCTTATGGCTTTGCTTACGGCCTCTTCGGGTGCTGTAACAAATATTGTTTTAAACCTTGTATTTATTCCTAAAATGGGGGCAAATGGTGCGGCAATTGCCACTGTCTGTGCATTCCTTATGGTGTTTATTACAAGAGGAACAAATACAAGAAAATATGTCAGAATGAATTTCCAGCTGCCTACAATGATTGTTGAGACTGTAATTCTTGTTATACAAAGTGCACTTATGCTGTGGCTTAAGTCGGGTATTGTGCTTTATGTGATTGAGGCTCTGCTGTTCGGACTTATGATTTTAGTAAATATGCGTCAGATTACGGAGCTTTTCAATCTCATGTTTGCAAAATTTATTAAAAGAAGGACAGGAAAAACGGAGTAAAATATTTACTTGGTATTGCCAAAAACGTTTTTTTAGTATATAATGTACAAAGTTGATTAATAATTTAATGAAAATATAAAAAGAATTTGGAGGATTTGTATGAAAAAGATGACTGTTTCACAGGCTAAGAAAGCGATTAGCGACAAGCTTAGCCATTTCTTTGGCGTAGATCCCAGAACAGCAACTGACGAGCAGTATTACAAGGCAGTTGCTATGATAGTCCGCGATATGCTTTCTCAGATGAACAGCGAATTTCGCAGTGAGGCAAAGGAACAGGATTCAAAGGAGATTTATTACCTTTGTATGGAATTCCTTATGGGCCGTTCACTGAAAAACAATCTTTATAATTTAGATTTGACTGATACCTTTGATGAGGCTCTCAAGTCATTTGACGTTAAGCTTGATAAGCTCTATGATCAGGAGCCTGATGCAGGCTTGGGTAATGGTGGTCTTGGCAGACTTGCTGCCTGTTATCTTGACGGACTTGCAACCAATGGCTTCAGATCAATGGGTTATTCTATCTGCTACGAGGCCGGTATATTCAAGCAGAAGCTTGTTGACGGCTGGCAGACTGAGATGCCTGATTTCTGGCTCCCTGGCGGTCAGGTATGGCTTGTTCCGCGTGACGAGAGAGCTGTTGAGGTTAAATTTGAGGGCTGGATTGAGGACAGCTGGGACGGTGATTATCACCATGTTGAGCAGAGAGACTGTAATACTGTAATTGCAGTGCCTTATGATATGTATGTTTCAGGTAAAGGCAAGGGTGTTTCAAGACTCCGTCTTTGGGCTGCTAAAAAGCCTGAGCTTGATATGGGTCTTTTCAATTCAGGTGCATATATCAAGGCTATGGAGCAGTCTGCTATGGCAGAGGCTATTTCAAAGGTGCTTTATCCTGCAGATAATACACAGGAGGGTAAATCACTCAGACTTCGTCAGCAGTATTTCCTTGTATCTGCATCAATTCAGGATATCATTCAACGTCATTTGACTGCATATGGTACTCTTGATAATCTTCCCGAAAAGGTTGCTGTTCATATCAATGACACACATCCTACATTGGCTATTCCTGAGCTTATGAGAATTATGCTCGACGAATGCGGCTATACATGGGATGCGGCATGGAGTATTGTTACAAGAACAGTTGCTTATACCAATCACACTGTTATGAAAGAGGCTCTTGAGTGCTGGAGTGAGGATCTTTACAGACGTTTACTTCCTCGCATTTACGAGATTACTAAGGAGATTGATAACCGTTTCCGTGCATATGTATGGGGTGTTACACAGGATGCAGATAAGGTTGAAAGAATGGCAATTGTATCCGGCGGTGTTATCAGAATGGCTAACCTCTGCGTAGCAGGCTCACATTCTGTAAATGGTGTATCTGCACTCCATTCTGAAATTCTTAAAGACACTGTATTCAATGATTTCTATACAATCACTCCTGATAAGTTCAAAAATGTAACGAATGGTATTGCATTCAGACGCTGGATTTGTCAGTCAAATCCTCAGCTTACAAAATTTGTTACAGAGCTTATCGGTGATGGCTTTATTACGAAGAGTGATGAGCTTTTGAAACTTCGTGATTATAAAGACGACAAGCAGGTGCTTGAGAGAATTACTGAAATCAAGCTTGCTAACAAGGAACGTTTTGCTGATATCGTTAAAAAGAAAAATGGCATTGAGCTTGATCCTACATCTATTTTTGATGTTCAGGTTAAGCGTCTGCACGAGTATAAAAGACAGCAGCTCAATGTGCTTAATATAATTGCGCAGTATCAGATGCTTAAGGCGAATCCGAATATGGACTTTGAGCCGAGAACCTATATCTTTGCATCAAAGGCTGCTCCCGGTTATTTTATGGCTAAAAAAATTATTGAGCTTATTGATGCTCTTTCAAAGGTGATTAACAACGATCCTGATATCAAAGGCAGAATCAAGGTTGTATTTATGGAGGATTACAGTGTATCACTTGCTGAAGCACTTATGCCGGCTGCCGATATTTCAGAGCAGATTTCTCTTGCCGGTACTGAAGCATCAGGTACAGGTAATATGAAGCTTATGCTCAATGGTGCTGTAACTCTTGGTACAATGGACGGCGCCAATGTTGAGATTTATGATGCTGTCGGTGAGGATAATATTTTCATCTTCGGTATGAATACGCCTGAGGTTGAGCAGCTTAAGAGAGACGGCTATAACCCAATGCAGTATCTTAATAATAATGCAGTGCTTAAGTGTGCAATCGATTTCATTTCACAGGGTGTAAATGGCAAGCAGTTTGGTGAAATTGTTTCTTCACTTATGAATGTTGACCAGTATATGGCACTTGCTGATTTTGCTGATTATCAGAAGGTACAGCAACTTTCTGCCGAGGCTTACAGAGATAAGGAACGCTTTGCAAGAATGTCACTTATGAATATCAGTGGTGCAGGTGTATTCAGTGCAGATCGTTCAATTATGGACTACGCAAATACGATTTGGAACACAAAACCTGTAGCTTTTGCTGAAGAAAAGCCAAAGACTGTCAAGAAGAGTGCGCCAATGGCATCTAAGGCAGAAAAAGCAGTGCCTAAAAAGACTGAAAAGAAAGCGACAAAATCTGCTGCTAAAAAATCAACAAAGAAAGCGTCAAAATAATAAATATAGATAACGAATAGTCGAGGAGGTTGTTCCCTGCATATTACAGAAAATTTGTAGAGCTGTAGGGGATGGCGTCCTCGAATCCTGTTTAAACTGAGGATAAATTATGCTGATTTTTAATTCAAGAGATAAAGCCTATAAGTCAATCATTTCAGCTATTGCCACAAATGAGCAGTGTAAATTCCGCATCATTGTACCAAGGGATTGCCGCTGCAGCGGTGCAGCACTTGCAATCACCAAGGACGGAAAAAATGAAGATACCGCCTATTATGGTATGTTCTGGGCAGGTATGTGCGGCAACAGTCACGAGTATTGGGAACTTCACTTTTCTGCTACTACTGCCGGACTTTATTTTTACCACTTTGAGCTTGATACACCTTGGGGAAAAAGCTTTATTATGAATGTTGGCAGGGGAATTGGTGATTTTTCTGCACAGGGCAGTGAATTTCAACAGACAGTGTATGATGAAAATTTTAAAACTCCCGATTTTATTAAGGGAGGTATAATTTATCAGGTTTTTCCGGACAGATTCTATAATTCACAAACCAAAAAGAATAATGTTCCTGATACCCGAGTAATGCGCAACTGGGGTGAAATGCCCTATTGGCATGAGGAGCAGATGAACGGCATATGGAATAATGATTATTTTGGCGGTGATCTTAAAGGTGTTGAGCAAAAATTGCCTTATATCGCAGATTTAGGTGTGAGCTGCATTTATCTCAATCCGATTTTTGAGGCACATTCAAACCATAGATATGACACTGCCGATTATGAAAAAATCGACAGCCTGCTCGGCACAGAACAGGATTTGAAATCACTCTGTAAAACAGCTAAGGAAAAGTATGGCATATCCATTATTCTTGATGGTGTGTTCAGTCACACAGGTTGTGACAGTAAGTATTTTAATCTGTATAATCATTATAATACGCTTGGTGCTTACAACAGCAAGGAAAGTCCGTATTTCAGCTGGTATAAGTTTATTGAATGGCCTAACGATTATCACGCTTGGTGGGGAATAAAACTATTACCTGAAGTTATTGAAGAGGATGAGAATTACCGTAATTATATCTGTGGTAAAGATGGGATTCTGCGTAAATGGTTGCGCTGCGGTATCAGCGGCTGGCGACTTGATGTTGCAGATGAATTGCCAGATATCTTTCTTGATGACCTTAGAAAAGCTGTTAAAGAAGAGAAAGAAGATGCTATCATTATAGGTGAGGTGTGGGAGGATGCCACAAATAAATGCGCCTATGGTCAACGCAGAAAATATCTTCTTGGTGAAGAGCTTGATTCTGTGATGAATTATCCGTTTGCAGATGCAATTCTCAGCTTTGTCCGTTTCGGTCACGGCGAATATTTCTTTGACAGCATTATGAGCATAGTTGAAAATTATCCGCCGCAGGTTTTAAATGTACTTATGAATCATATCGGCACGCACGATACCGAGCGTGCAATTACCCGTCTTGCCGGTCCTGATAACGAGGGAAAGGGCAGGGATTGGCAGTTTGCCAATAACGAGCTTTCGCAGTATGATTATCTCAAGGGTGTGTCCATGATGAAAATGGCATCACTTATTCAGTTCACGCTGCCCGGTGTGCCTTCAATTTATTATGGAGACGAAATCGGTATGCAGGGAATGAAGGATCCGTTTAACCGTGGCTGTATGGCTTGGGATAATCCGAATAATGAATTGCTTAAATGGTATAAACGCTTAGGTCAGATAAGAAAGGGAATAAAAGCTTTTGTTGATGGCGAGTTTGTGCCTGTATTCTGTGAAAATTCTGCAATCGCATATGAGCGTGTCTCAAATGACAGTAATGTACTTGTTGCAATCAATAATAATGACGAAGAGACCAAAATATTTGTCGGTGATACATGGGATAATTCTTATCCCCATTTTGACTATAAATGCGAAAATGGAATAATCACGCTTCCGCCGCATCGCTATACAATGCTTTCAAGGTGAGTGTTATGATAGTTAGATGCGTCTGGGAACATAACGGCGATGATACGCTTTTGTATGCACAGGATTATTGCGGTGCATTTGCAAGAGGTGAGACAAAGGAAACAGCATTAAGCAAAATGCCTGCTGAAATCATTTCTTATCTCAAATGGTGTAATAAGCCTGTTTCTGAAATTATCGTTCCTGAAATTGTGCAGGAATTCAGTTCGAACCTTATCATTGCAGATGCTGATACAGATGTTATTTTTGATACTGAGAAATTACTGCTTACAGCTGATAAATATTTGGAGCTGAAAGCCTTGGTGCTTAAGTCTGCAGAGGATTTTCAAAAGCTATATGATTCAATCCCTAATAAAAATAAAAGCACTCTGCCAATTAGAAAGACCTTTTATGGGGATGTGCCGAGAACCGCTTATGAAATGTATGAGCATACTAAGAATGTGAATGATTACTATTTCGGCGAAATCGGTATTGCTGCTGATAATAACGGCACAATCTATGAATGCCGCAGGCGTGGTTTTGAACAGCTTGAACGTACAGATGATTATTTGAATAATGCTGTATTAAACGGCAGCTATAATGAGCAGTGGTCACTCAGTAAAATGCTGAGAAGATTTCTTTGGCACGATAGAATTCACGCAAAGGCAATGTATAGAATGGCAATAAAAACCTTTGGTGAGAATTTTGTTGAAAATGTGTTTGGATTTGATTGCTGATTTTTGAATTTTATAAAGATAAATATCCATTTATTTGGGATAAATAATAATTCAAAACACTTCGGTTAAAATATAACCGAGGTGTTTTTTTGCGATAAATCACAAAAAACGATTATATTGCCATTCAAATGTGCTAAGAGCATCATTTGAGAATGGCTGAATTTCCATTATACGCCTTATCTGCCCACGGATATATTGCGTATATAAATTATTATTTGTGGGCAGAAAGGCTATGGGAATTATTATGCACATAAAAGGAAAAACTATATTTTTTGATACCCCTCCTGTGATAGCGGGTCACGCAGGCGTTGCAGGCAAAAAAGAGGGAGAAGGTCCCCTGGCGCAGGATTTTGATGCTATATTTGAAGATACAACGATGGGGCAGCAATCCTATGAACTTGCAGAATCGGCAATGCTGCATGATGCTATTATCCGTGCGTTGTCAGATGCAAATGTGAGTCCGTCAGAGGTAGATTTTGTACTCAGCGGTGATTTGCTTGACCAGTGTATGGGCTCCTCTTTTGCATTGAAAGATTTGGAAATTCCTTCAATCGGTCTTTATGGTGCGTGCTCAACAATGGCGCTTTCTTTGTCGGTAGGCTCAATGCTTATTGATGGTGGTGCAAGCTGTGTTGTAGCAGGTACATCAAGTCATTTTTGTTCATCTGAAAGGCAGTTCCGTTTTCCGCTTGAATATGGCGGACAGCGTCCTCCAAGTGCTCAGTGGACTGTAACAGGCGCAGGCAGTGCTGTACTTGCTCAAAAGGGCAGCGGAGTAAAAATTAAAGCAATACAAATTGGTACAATAACCGACTTGGGTATTAAAGATGCAAATAATATGGGTGCTGCAATGGCTCCGGCAGCTTCGAGAACAATCAGTGATTTTCTGAAAGATACAAATACGCAGCCACAGGATTATGATATGATTCTTACAGGTGATCTTGGATATACAGGCAGCGAGCTTTTGTATGAGCTTATGCAGCAGGATTATAAAATTAAGCTGAATGGCTATCATAAGGATTGCGGTATGCTGATTTATGATTTGAAGGAGCAGGATGTAAACTCGGGCGGATCCGGCTGCGGATGCAGTGCAAGTGTGTTATGTTCTCATATCTTGAAAAATATGGAGCAGGGTAAGCTGAAAAAGGTATTGTTTGTTGCAACAGGTGCCCTTATGTCGCCTACATCAAACAAGCAGGGTAATACGATTCCCGGTATTGCTCATGCTGTTTTGCTTGAGAGGTGATAAGTATGAAGTTTTTTAATAATGTTAAGCTTGTATCCTCATTCAGAGAGATATCCAATGTTCTTGATATTGTCTCCGGTGCAATAAGAATATTTGCTTTTGTGCTTATGCTTTTGCAGGCAATACTATTAATCAAAGAAACGAAAAATGATATAGCATCTAATAAATGACAAACAAGGCTCAGATTATCTGAGCCTTGTTTTATGATAATAAATATTTAAATGTTCTTTCAGGATTGTCAAGAAATGATTTTGTTACCTGATAATGCTCGGTGTCCTTATAATTTACTGAAAAAATTCCATTCTCTTTTATTTCGTATATTTCTGCATTTGGATAAGCCATCAGTATAGGTGAATGTGTTGAAATAATAAACTGAGAATTATTATCATCCAAATACTTAATTTCAGCCAGCAGAGTCAGCAATTTCATTGGGGACAGTGCTGCCTCAGGCTCATCGAGAATGTATAGTCCATTGCCTGAAAATCTGTTTTGCACGGTTGCAAGAAAGCTTTCACCATGGGATTGTTCATGCAAGGATTTACCGCCATAGTTTATTTTTAACGGCGGTGCAAAGGGGATAAACTCATTGTCTAAATCATCAATATGACTTGCAACATTATAAAATCCCTCAGCACGAAGAAAAAATCCGTCTTTCGCATGCCTTTGTTTTCCAATCATTAAATATTTGTATAAATCAGAGTGAGTTCCATGAGTTGAAAAAGACATATTAATGGTTCCGCCCTCGGGATTAAAGCCATATGCGACTGCGATTGCTTCAAGCAAGGT
>CAMWPJ010000013.1 GCA_947176035.1 uncultured Clostridia bacterium
GTATGAGGGTGATCCTGCTGAGGAAATATCGGCATATTCGCTTCCTTGTGCACCTGATCTTTCGGCATCATCTGCTGAGGAGGGTGTTTTGAGTGCTCAGTGGAGCGAGCAGAGAAATGCTGAAAGCTATGAGCTTGAATATGCAAAAACGGATGATTTCAGTGATGCTAAAAAAGAAAAGCTGACGGAAAATAATTTTACAGTTGAGGGCTTGCAGCCGCATGATATTTACTTTGTCAGAGTAAGGTCCGTAATGAAGGCCGGCAGTAAAAAAGTATATGGTGATTGGTCTGAAGTCATCAGAGTAGGAATAAGGAAAAAGCCTGTAATGAATCCTGATATTGATCCTGATAAGCCGATTATTGCACTTTCATTTGATGATGGTCCTGCCTTTGAATATGATGGCTGTAATTCTACTATGGAAATCCTTAAGGTTCTTGAAGAGCATGGTGCAAGGGCAACATTTTTTATGTGCGGTTCAAGAATAAACGAGGAAAACAAAGCCTGTCTTTTAAAAGAGATTGAGCTTGGCTGTGAGCTTGGCAATCATACATATGATCATAGAAATTACGGACATAAGGTAACAACAGGTGATATTGTAAAAAGCAGCAATGCAATTAAGGATGCGTGCGGACAGCTGCCTACTATGTTCAGATGTCCGGGCGGAATTATTACGCAGTCAATCCGTGAGGAATGTAAAAAAGAGGGTATGCCGCTTGCATATTGGTCGGTTGATACTGAGGATTGGAAGTCACAGGATCCTAAAAAGATTTATGATGAGGTTATGAAACACGCATACGACGGTGCTATTATCCTTATGCACGATATTTACCCATCAACTGCCGAGGCTGTTAAGAAAATTGTTCCACAGTTGATAGAAGATGGCTATCAGGTTGTAACTATAAGTGAAATGATTGCTGTAAGAAATGACGGCAATCCGCCTGAACCGGGTCAGCAGTATGTGGATTATAATACGATAAATAATAATACCTGATACAATATTGAAATAAAAAATGTCGCGGACTGTTAGTCCGTGACATTTTTTGTTGTGTTATAAATTCTTATTCTTTTTTCGCATTAATTACAATTGAATAATATGCCTTTGAGGTTATTTTGTATACAAGTATATAGAACAGTGCAAATAACGCAAAGCAAGCAAGTGTAATCAGTATAAGGAATTTAAGGTCTGTTATTCCAAAAAGAATCAGCATTTTATAGATCATTGGGAATGCAAAGCCAAGATGCACTGCCGACATTGCGAGCGGTAAAAAGAATACTGTGAGCACCTGTGAATTAATGCTCTTTCGTATTTCCTTTTTATCCATACCTACCTTCTGCATAATCTCAAATCGTGACTGATCCTCATAGCCCTCTGATATTTGCTTGTAGTAAATTATCAGTACTGCCGCAAATATAAATACGATTCCAAGTAATATACCAAGGAAAAACAGACTGCCGAATATATCGTAAAAGCCTGCTCGTTCATCTGCTCTGCTGTAACAGCGTGTAGTATCAAGATTATCATTATCGGTAAAAGTTGTATTAATGTTTGATAACAGCTGATTAAATATTTCTATCTGCTCATTGTCATCGCATTCAAGGTCATATCCGTAATAATGGCGAAAGTAGATTGCTCTGTCGCCTTTAAAATCTGCAAGTGTTTCAACAGGCTTTATAAAGCTTTCAATATCATTTACAACAATATAGAGTGATGATAATACATTCATTCCATCAATATTGTTTGTAATGAATTCAGGCAGAACCTTTTTAACTTTATAAGTGTTGGTATTTTGAATTACTATTTTTGGCTCTTTAAATTTTTTGTTTTTACTTCTGTATATCATTACCTCATCATCTGCAAGCGTTTCCTGATTACCTGTTATTTTGTTGTAATCATCAACGCTGATAATAAAAGCAAGCTCACAATCAGTTAAATCATTATGAGTATTTATTTTATTGCCGTCCACTTTTGCAATATATTGGGCACAGTGGTAGTCGAGTATGTTCTGAGGTGTCTGCTTTGCAGCTTCGGCTGCCTGCAGAGCTTTTTTTTCAACGATTGGCTGTGTGTTTTCAATAATACTCATTTCCTGTGATGCAGTTTCGATAAGTATATCCCTTGGATAACTGGTGTTGATACTGTTTTCTGCACCTGTATACAGGCAGATTGTTGATGAAAGCATAACAAGCACCATTGTGCAGAGTATACATATGGATGCAAGTCCTGCACCATTTCTCTTCATACGATAAATCATAGATGAGGTTGATACAAAATGGTTTGTTTTGTAGTAATAGTTTTTATTTTTCTGCAGTGCCTTACAGACGGAGACGGAGCCTGCAATGAAAAGCATATAGGTTGCAGCAATTACCATAACTACCGCTACAAAGAAAAGCAGAAGTGCGGTTAAAGGCTCTTTGATTGTAACAGCGATATAATATGCACCTGCAAGAATAGCTACGCCTAAAACTGCAAGCAGAATATTTGATTTTGGCGGCTTTTCACCTGCGTTTTCGCTCCTGAGCATTTCAATCGGTTCAGATAATCTTATTTGACGCAGTGTGTTAATTAACAAAAGAAGAAAGATTACAGCAAATAGTGTAATCGTTATTTTGACCGCTGTCCATTCAATAGTGAATGAAAAGTCGGCATCAAGCTTTAGAATATTAACCATTACAAGCTCAGCGAATTTTGAGAACAGTATGCCGAAGAATAAACCGATTACAAGCGAAATGATTGTGATTGTTACACTTTCACATATCAGCACAATTGCAAGATTCGGTTTGCCCATACCAAGTATGTTGTAAAGGCCAAACTCCTTTTTTCTTCGTCTGATTAAAAACGAATTGGTGTAAAATAAAAATATGAGTGAAAAAACACCGATTACTATACAGCCTAAGTTAAGCACCAGGTAGATAAAATTAGCACCGGCCATATTTTCTATAGCCTTGCCTTTTGCAAGGAAAGCCATAATATAAAACATCATAATCATTCCTGAGCAGGTGAGAATGTATGGTATATAAAGTCTTTTGTTTTTGCGGATTGAATTTATTGCAAGCTGCGGATAAATGCTTAGTTTCATCTGTTGTCACCGCCTGTTGCAAGTAATGTAAGCGTATCGGATATTTTCTGATACAGCTGCTCATTTGAGCAATCACCACGGTAAAGCTGGTGGAATACCTCGCCGTCTTTGATAAACAGAACCCTTGATGCGTGGCTTGCTGCCTTGACAGAATGGGTAACCATGAGAATTGTTTGTCCGTTCTGATTGATTTCACTGAAAAGTCTTAACAGCTCATCTGTTGCCTTTGAGTCAAGTGCACCTGTCGGCTCATCAGCTAATACTAATTTCGGATTAGTGATAAGTGCTCTTGCAACTGCAGCCCTTTGTTTTTGTCCACCGGATACCTCATAAGGGTATTTTTTCAGCAAATCCGTTATTCCAAGCTGTGCGGCAATAGGTTTAATAAGCGTTTCCATTTCACTATGATGTTTTCCTGCAAGTACCAAGGGCAGAAAAATATTGTCTTTCAGCGAAAATGTGTCAAGCAAGTTAAAGTCTTGAAAAACAAAACCAAGATTGTCACGACGAAAGGCTGCTATTTTCGACTCCTTAATATCAGAAAGGCTTTCCCCATCAAGGTAAACAGTGCCATTGGTCGGTTTGTCAAGTGCGGCAAGGATGTTAAGCAGGGTTGTTTTACCGCTGCCGGATTCACCCATAATTGCGACATATTCGCCGGCATCAACACTGAAGCTTACATTTTTCAGCGCTTCTACTTTGTTGCCGCCGAAGCGTGTTGTGTAAATCTTCTGCAAAGCATTAACCTCTAATATTTTCATAAGTTTTCCTCCTTTGTATGTCGCAATTATTATAGCAAAAAGGGAAAATGCACTGCCATAGAATCGGCTTACATTTCCCTTTGTTTTTCTTACACTTTTGTAAGTTTGCTTATAACAAATATATTTTCATAAGATTATTCAAGCACTAATTTTTCTTTATCAAGATTAATTTTAATTGTTGTGCCTTCATCGAGGATTGACTCTGCTGTGATTGTATGACCAAGATTTGTGCATATTCTGCGGCAAAGGTACAAGCCTATACCGCTTGCTCTTTTGTCACTGCGTCCGTTATAGCCTGTGTAGCCTTTGTCAAATACCCTTGGTAAATCCTCGGGGGCAATACCAATACCTGTGTCCTTAATACACAATGTTTTAGGATTTTCAAGATAAACTGATATTGTGCCTGACGAAGTATATTTAAGTGCATTTGAGAGTACCTGTTCAATAACAAAGGACAGCCACTTTTCATCAGTCAGCACAGTTATGTTGGATTTTTGATAATCTAATCTAATTTTTTTTCGTATGAACTGCGGTGCAAATTTTTTTACAGAATCTTTAACAATACAATCAAGGCTGTATTGCTGGATTACATAGTCGGTGTAATCGGAATCAAGACGCAGGAACATCAGCACCATTTCAACATATTGTTCAATGCGTGATAAATCTTCGGCTATACTGCGTGACAGCTCACTGTCCTCATTTTGAAGCTTTAGGCTCATTGCGGCAATCGGTGTTTTTATCTGATGTGCCCATATGGTATAGTATTCCACCATATCGGCATATTTAATATTATATTGTGTTGAGCGTTGCTTTTGCTCCTGACGAATGAGTTCAATTATCTGCTGATAGTCTTCATCATCAATTGTTTTTATTTCAGGGAAGTATTCCATTAAGTCGCTTGACAGCGTTTTGTTGTTTTCAAGCAGCTTATGCTTTTTGTGTGCTTTTTTATAATCAAATATAATGAACACGATTCCGATTGATGTGCACACAGCAGCAGGGTAAAGTGCTGCACCGACAGGAACCTTGTAAAGCAGTATCGCAAAAATAAATATCAGACAAAATAAAAGAAAAACTATAATTATTTTTGCCCTGTCTTTTAAGTATTTGCCTAAAAAGCTCATCTTACTGTCCTTTCATCATTACAGAATTACATAACCTGCCTTAACCTTTGTTGTTATAAAATCAGTCAATCCCGCACCATCAAGCTTTTTTCTCAAACGATTAATGTTAACTGTAAGTGTGTTTTCATCAACAAAGCTGTCCGTTTCCCACAATCTTTGCATCAGCTTTTCACGGCTGACGATTTTTCCTTTGCTTTTCATGAGTGTAAGCAGTATACGGTATTCATTTTTTGTAAGGTCGATTTTTTGTTCGTTAAAGGTTAAGGTGTTGTCACCTGTGTTCAGCATCGCACCGCGATGCTCTAAAATCGGCACAGCCGATGCAAAGTCATATGTGCGTCTGAGCATTGCCTGAATTTTAGCCATTAATACCCCTTGGTCAAATGGCTTGGCTATAAAATCATCTGCCCCCATATTCATTGCCATAACGATATTCATATTATCATTTGCCGAAGAAATGAAGATGATAGGCACCTTTGATAGCTTGCGGATTTCACTGCACCAATGATAGCCGTTGAAAAAGGGAAGTGAAATATCAAGCAGTATAAGATGTGGATTATATTGTGAAAATTCTTCAAGTACATTTCTGAAATTCTCTACATATTTTGCATCTAAATCCCACATCTGTGCCTGTTTTTGAATAGCCTGTGCAATTCCTATGTCATCTTCAACAATTAATATTTTATACATATGACCTGTCCTTTTCAAAGAATCCTGTCTATATTTTATCAATAGCGAATTGTTTTGTAAATAATAATGAAAGAAAATTAATACATTCATAAAATTTAGGTGAGTCAATTGTTAAATAGTAACTTAAAATAAAAAGCTGTCTCAAATGAAATCATTTAAGACAGCTTTTACTTTTGTACGTTTTATAAAACAGCTTTTAGGAATTGCTGGAGTCTTGGATCCTTTGGTGTATTAAACAATTCCTGCGGCGGAGCATCTTCAACAATGTAACCATCAGCCATAAAGATAACGTGGTCGGCAACCTCACGTGCAAATCCCATTTCGTGGGTAACAACAACCATTGTCATACCATCTTCGGCAAGGTCCTTCATTACCTGTAAAACTTCACCAACCATTTCCGGGTCAAGTGCAGATGTAGGCTCATCAAACAGCATTACCTTTGGATTCATAGCCAGTGAACGGACAATTGCCGCTCTCTGCTTCTGTCCGCCTGAAAGCTGTGACGGATAAGCATCTGCCTTATCCTCAAGACCGACAAGCCTGAGCAGTCTTAGTGCATCCTCGTTTGCCTCCTCCTTTGATTTAAGCTTTAGCTTAATCGGAGCAAGAGTTATGTTTTTTTGAATAGTAAGATTATTAAAAAGATTAAAGTGCTGAAATACCATACCCATCTGCTGACGTATTTTGTTAACGTCACATTTTTTATCGGTAATCAACTGATCCTCAAACCAGATGTCACCCGCAGTTGGTGTTTCAAGCAGATTAAGGCATCTTAAAAATGTACTTTTACCTGAGCCTGACGGACCGATAACAACAATCTTTTCACCCTGATTGATTTCATAATCAATACCCTTTAAAACGTGGTTATCGCCAAAGCTCTTTTTAAGATTACAAACTTTTATCACTTTTTCTCAGGCTCCTTTCCATAACTTTAATTAACAGAGAAATAATTACAACAAGCACAATATAGATGAGCGCCATTACAAGATAAGGTACCATAAATTCGTAGCTGTTTGAACCGATTCGGTTAAATGCGACATAAAGGTCTGTTGCACCTACAAAGCTTACAACCGAAGTTTCTTTAATAAGTGAAATGAACTCGTTGCCAAGTGTCGGCAGAATATTTTTTATGGCCTGCGGAATTATAATTTTCATCATAGTTGTGCCATAGCCGAGACCGACTGCTCGTCCGCCTTCCATCTGACCGGGATCAACAGAAAGAATACCTGCACGCATAATTTCTGATATGTAAGCACCTGAATTCATACCGAATACTACAACTGCAACGCCTACGGAGTTAATGCGTATGCCCATAAGCGGCATTAGAACGTAATAGAATATCAAAAGCTGTACTACAATAGGTGTGCCTCTGAAAAGACTTACATAAAGCTGGCTGATTTTATCCAGTATTTTGACAACAGGATTATTTTTCGGAACGACTCTTACAGCAGCTATAATTGTACCGATAATTATACCTATGATTAAGCCTGTAACAGCAATTATCAATGTGTTTTTCAAACCGAGCAAAACTGTGCTGTAGCCGTTTTTGTTTATAAAAAAGTCCCAAAAGACTTCAAACTTTTTATCAAAATTCATATCTATTACCTATTAAAAAACAGCCTCACCTCTATTTGAGGTGAGGTCGTATATTTTTATTACTAAGTTATTTAGTTAAGCAACTGCGTTGATTGCTGTTGTGATTGCAGCAGCCGGAGCAGCGTCAATGATTACATAATCAACACCGCCGTTGATTAAATCCTGAACAGCGAGTGAGCCATTGTCATAGCCAACGAAAGTAGCCTTTAAGCCTGCAAAGCCGAATTCCTCATCACCCTGAACATAGGACTGACCTGTCGTACCATTCTGTCCGCCGATTTTAACTGAAGCATCAAACTCATTGAGGATAGCCACGATATCGTCAGCAGTCTGACAAGCGTCAAACTTAGTGTCGTCACCCTTAACGATAAGCTGCTGTGATGCTGAGTAATATGATTCTGTGAAGTTAACCTGCTCAGCACGAGTTGGGTTAACTGTAAGACCTGCTGCAGCAAGGTCAGCCTTCTGCTGCTGAACTGAAAGAACAACTGCGTCAAATTTCATATCCTTGATAACAAGCTCTTTACCGATGCTTTGTGCAAAAGCCTGAACGATTTCCATATCAATACCGCAGAACTGGTCACCCTGCTTGTATTCGAATGGCTCGAATTCAGCGTTTGTTGCAACAATAAGCTGATCCTTTGATGGATCCTCAACGGCTGAGGTTACACCTACAGGTTCGCCGTCACCAAAATAGTGATTGCAGATTTCATCAAGTTTACCGTTTTCTTTGATTTCCTTAATAAATGCGTTTGCCTGCTCAAGGAGCTCTGCATTCTCTTTGTCAACACCGAGTGCATATTCCTCGTCTGAAAGGTTGATGTCGATAACCTTAACCTTTGAAGTTGCATTTACATCTGATGTATCAGGCTTTGAGTCGTCTTTTGAACAAGCTGCAAAGCAAGCTGCTACAGTGATAACTGCAAGGATTACAGCTATGATTTTCTTTGCTGATTTCATTTTTTATTCCTCCTGAAAATAAAATATAAATAATTTATGTATGCTGATAAAAGGACAAGGAAAGATTATCCTTGTCTTTCTAATGTAATCTATCATAATAATTTTATAAAGTCAACAAAAAATACAATATTAACTGTATAAATATACGTAAAATGTATGGATGCTGAGTCTTAATCCGCATTAGCAAGCCATTCATACTCAGGAACATAAATTCTTGTTTTGTCCCATGGATCACCGTCAATATGACGGATAAGCCATACGTAATACATCTCATAACCCGGTGCAGTTACCTGTTGATGAGCATTCCCGCCTCTTATGCAAAGACAGGTACCGTTTTCGGTTTTGTATGGTGTGTCGCCTTCAAAGCCTGCACCAAAGCCTTCAGGATGGTCGAACTGATAGTAATAAAGCTCCGGCTGTGGGTGGTGATGAGGCGGATAGCTTGACCAGCGGCCCGGCTGATTGAAAACTTCACCCATTACCATATTTGAATAGGGCGCATTGTCAAGGTCAAACATGGTTGATACAATTCTGTGACCGGTGCCGTTCCACTGTCCCTTGCCGAATTCCTGATAAAGACAATTATCAGGATTATAGAAAACGGGTTCCCATGTTTTTTCGTTATCTGTCATCTGTACAAGGATTTCACTGTCTTCAAGTGCAGTGATTACAGCCTCGGTTTCCTTGCAGAAATGAACTGCATAAGGTGTTTTTTCAAAGGGATTTTTTCTGCTGCAAATTTCGTTGATTTTATCTGCAACGATGAAATTTATACTGCCTGACAAAAGGAGAACTGCACATTCGTTTGCTTTTTCGTTGATATTAAGAGTGTCACCTTTTTTCATTTTTTGCACATAAATATCCATCAGCATTTCAGGATTGATACCGTTCATTTGGCAAAGAATTTTCTTGCCGGTTTCGTCATATTCGGGTTTGAATAGCATTTTTGTTTACCTCTCTATTTTGGATTTGTATTGAAATAAGAGAATATAATCTCATTTTTCGATTAATTGATATGCTGTTCTCATATTCGGTTTTCAGCAGGATGATAGTTCGGAACAAACTGCTGCAGCTTTTCACGTACATTGCTTTCGTTAATATTGTGCAAACCTTCAAGCATTAATGTGAATTGTTCTTTGTCAATGAGTGTCGGTTGATTAACAAAAATCTTTTCATTAGCTGTTTTCTGTCTTGTTTCAAGCTCTTCATCCATCGCGAGTTCTTCATAAAGCTTTTCACCCGGGCGAAGTCCTGTGATTTTTATTCCAATCTCATCAACAGCAAAGCCGGAAAGTCTGATAAGATTTTCTGCAAGATCCATAATTTTTACAGGCTCACCCATATCAAGAACAAATACCTCTCCGCCCTTTGCAAGTCCGCCTGCCTGACAAACAAGCTGTGCTGCTTCCGGTATAGTCATAAAGTAACGTGTAATATCAGGATGGGTGACACAAACCGGTCCGCCCTTTTCGATTTGCTTTTTAAAAATTGGAATTACCGAGCCGTGTGAGCCGAGAACATTGCCAAAGCGTACTGCGGCATAGCGGGTATTTTCACTAACTTCGTTCATATACTGAACAATAACCTCGGTGAGTCTTTTGGTTGCGCCCATTACATTTGTCGGATTAACAGCCTTGTCTGTTGAAAGAATAACCATTTTAGGTACGTTGAATTTGTCTGCAGTAAGGGCAACATTGTATGTACCGATTACATTATTTTTTACAGCTTCACAAGGTGAATCCTCCATAAGAGGAACATGCTTGTGTGCCGCTGCATGGAATACTACATCAGGGTTGAATTCCTCAAATACCTCTTCAAGTCGCTTAATATCACGAACAGAACCTATCCTTACATAAATATTTATGCTGTCACCATACTTATCCTTTAAATCATTTGCAAGCTCAAATGCACAATTTTCATAAATATCAAAAATCACGATAGTTCTTGGATTATATCTAGCACATTGATTGCATATTTCTGAGCCGATTGAGCCTCCGCCGCCTGTTACAAGAATGGTTGTGTCAATAAGGTAACGGCATACTCTTATGTCAAGCTTAACCTCATCACGTGAAAGAATATCGTTAATTTCGACATTACGTGTGTTGCGCATTTTTTTGCTGTCTTTTAAAATTTCCTGCATTGAAGGTGTTGTTTTAACAGTTTTTTCCGTTGACACAGCAATTTTGTAAATTTTATTAAGTGTTTTTTTATCAGCAGATGGTATACAAATTATGATTTCATCAACATTATATTCTTTAACTATTTGCGGAATTTCATCGCAGCATCCGGCAATTTTGACACCCTGAAGTCGCTTTCCTCTTTTTGCCGGGTTATCATCAACTGCAACAACGGGCATATATTTATTGCTTTGATTTGTTTTCAAATCAGTGATGATTACATTTCCTGTATATCCTGCACCGACAATCATAACTCTTTTGAGATGATTCTTCTTTGTGTATATAACAGAATATCCTCTGATTTCATTTCTTAATATACGATAGCCTATTCTTGGTGCACAGGTGCAGACAATCATAATTGCAAATTCAAGCACATAAGCATAAACAGGCAGAATTGGCAATTGGAAAATCATTCTGCAAATTATTCTGTCAACAAGATAGAGTGCAAGAGTATCAAAAAAAGATGCTTGTATGCAGTTCATAATTTCTTTAGTGCCTGCAAAGGTCCATACGCTTTTATACAGCTTGAACAAGTAGTTGATGAATACAATAATAATACTCAGTCCTATTACGTGATAAGCATTCCACAAAATGCTGTGATATCCGAATCTGGTTATTTCGCCCCCACCGACAACATAACAGATTCCAAAATTTGATACGGCAAAAAGAGTTATATCAACAAAGGCGAGCATCCATTTTCTAAATGCAGCTTTAAATTTTGAGTTTTTAAACTTCATTTCATCCTCATTCCATTCTTCATATTCTAAATGCTCTAAAATATTATTTTCGCTTTGCCTTTCCGGCAGCTGCAGTAAATATTGAAATAATAAATGTAAGACCGGCAATTGCGGCCGGAATTATATAAAATTGTTTGTTTTGGCTGAGCATCTCTACATTAACTCCCATTTTGGTGAGCACACTCTGAACATTTTTCTCAGTTGTTATGGTTTGTTGTGTGGTGCCAACGACCTTTCTTTCGCTTACTTCGCGTGTTGTAACCTCCGCTACAGCCTCGGTAACTGTGAAATCACACTGCTTGTACAGCTCGTTGTTAGCACATACAACTACAGTAGCTGTACCTGCACCGATTGCCTTGATATCACCGTCGGCATCAAGCTCGATGATTCCCTCTTCATCACAGAAATAACCGACAACTGCCGAAATATTCGACGGCTCAACTGAATAATTAAGCTTAACTGTGTCACCAATCTGAAGATCATAGGTTGAAGCATTGATTGAGAGTGTGTCGAGCTTAATCTGCTCTGTTGTAGTCTCAGTTGTTGCAGTTGTGGAGGTGGTGGAATTTCTTTTCGTTGTATTCTGGTTGTTTGAATTATTGCCGCCCGACGGTTTTTTAGTTGTTGCCGGAGGGGAGGTAGGCTTGTCATAATTGCCACCGGAAGAAGAGCCGCCGCTGCTGACTGATGAAAAATCAGGTGCACCATAACCCATAATTGAACTAATATTGTTATATGGCTTCGAGCCACTTGATGTATATTCTCTTGACTTCACCTTACCTGAGCAGTTACCTTCAACGGTGTAAACTGTACTGCCTGAAGTTCCGGTAACAATGCCAACGTGCTGTGAAGAGCCGTTACCGCTCCAGTCAAAAAATACAAGGTCACCAGCCTGTGGTGTATAACCGCTTGAACGGGAGTGATATCTTCCCTTGTTTGAAAACCAGCTTATCATACTGTTGCAGTTTCCGCCGTTTGGTATTATATTGCCGTAAAGCTTGACATTGTTGTCACTGCCGGTCTCGTTAAAGCACCATAATACAAAGGTTGTGCACCATGCACCCTGATATCCGTACCAATCACCATATTTTGAATATGATGATGAGCCAGTGTAACCAACCTCATCTCTTGCGATGGATACAACAGAATTTCTTAATGCACTTTCGCTTGCTGCTTGTACAGAAAACGGTATAAGTGTCGATAATAAAATCAAAAACGATATTGTAGTACACAACACTTTTTTTGAAAATTTCATATAATTACCCCATAGTTATCTCATAAAAATTTGTATTATGTTATATTTAGACATACTTCCACATATAATAATCTATTTTAATTATACTAATCTCTATCAAAATGTCAATTTATATTTAATATTTTCTTTATACGATTTGTATTGAAAAGAATTACACAGCGTGTTAAAATATAGTTATATCAAAGATATGATTGGAGAGGAATTTATGAAAAGGTTGGAGCGATATCAGCTTGAGCACACTACACCGGAATCGGTTGGTGTTGACAGCAAAGTGATTACAGCTTTTATAAATGAGATTAACGAGAAGGGCTTAGGTCTTCAGAGCTTTACCGTTGTCAGGCACGATAAGGTTTGTGCACAGGGATTTTTTAAGCCATACGGTGCAGATATTCCGCATGTTCTTTATTCTATGAGCAAATCTGTTACATCAACTGCAATAGGTTTTGCTGTAAGTGAAGGACTTATTAATCTTAATGACAGAGTTGCTGACTACTTTCCTGAGTATGTAATGAGCAAAAGACCATTTAACAGAATGCTTACTATCCGTATGCTGCTTACTATGCGCTCAGATAAATTTATAACTGTTTTTGAGGAAAAGGGTCAGAAGGACTGGATTGCAAACTTTATGAATGCAACCTTCCTGCTCCCTCCTAATTCTAAATTTAATTATATATCTGAAAATACCTTTATGCTATCTGCAATTATTTCCAAGGTAACAGGTATGAGTATGCTTGATTATCTTTATCCTAGAATGTTTGAGCCGCTTGGAATTGAAAAACCATTCTGGGAAACAGACGGTTCAGGCAATAATGCAGGCGGCTGGGGACTTTATATGAAGAGTGAGGATCTTGCAAAATTCTTCCTGCCGTATATTCATGGCGGTAAATGGATTGACGGAACTCAGCTTATTCCTGAGCTTTGGGTTAAAGAGGCAACAAGAAAGCAGGTTGATTCGGTTAATGATGGCTTTATTGATAATATGATGGGCTATGGTTATCAATTTTGGAGAAATCCTATCGCGAACAGCTTTCGTGCTGACGGCCTTTTCGGTCAGCGCTGCTTTATGTTCCCTGATTACGATGCACTTGTTGTTTTGAATTGCGGCGAAGCAGAGGATTACAAAATAATGAAAGTATTCTGGAAGTATTTCCCGCAATGCTTCGGCTATGAAGCTTTGCCGGAAAATATAGAGGCTCATAATGAAATGCTGTCAGTAATCGAAAATTGTCACGTTGAAGATTTGCCGAATACTGAACGTAACAGAGAGCTGGAGCAGAAAATCTCAAACAGATTAATCAAATGCAAAACCTCTGAATTTGTGTCTGTTGTATCAATTTCGGTTACGCAGATGCTTTATAATAAGCCCGGTGAAATTAATGAAATGCGGCTCAGCTTTGATGATGAAAAGCTTAATTTCTACTGGAAAGAAAAGGAGTATGCAAATACCATTGAGGTTGGTCTTGACGGTGAATACAGAGTGTCGGAGATTACGCTTGGTGATTTGCATTATCATACATATTCAAAGGCAGCATGGCAGGAGGATGGTTCACTCAAACTGTGGATAAGACCTATAGAAACAGCACACGTAAGGCAGTTTACTTTCTATTTCAGGGATGATGATACAGTTAAGGTTATAAACGAAATGGCACCGAAATTTCAGGATCTTGTTATCTATAATATGACCTTTATCGGTATGCCAATTAAAAGCGAAATGACAGAGGATGTTGTTAAGGAAGCTGTTAAAACATTAGGATTGCCGATAATTGAACCTGATTTCAAGGGTAAATTTGTGGAATAAATTCAGAAAGAGCTTATGGCAGAAAACGTCATAAGCTCTTTTTTATAGTGAATCAATAGAATAATTTATAATATTTTTAATCACACGCAGCCTTTATATCAAGCTTTTCAAGTGGGGTTATGCCAAGCCTTGCAAGATATTTCAGTGCACTGTTATAAATTCTTTTATTCTGAAATGCTTCGGGAGAGTGGGCATCAAATCCGATTATAACATCGTTGCCGACCTCTGATACAATTTTCCAGAATCGTTTATCGGGATAATTTCGTTTTTGTGAAAAACCGAGCAAATTGAATTCAACAGGGTATCCAAGGTTTTTTATTTCCTTGCAAAGATAAGTCATTTTTTCAGTATATATTCTGTCTGGGCCTGTGTAATTGAATAAATCAGGGTGAGCAATATATAAAAATTTACCTGTTTTCAGCCCCTCAAGCACCTGGTTTATATATTTATCAAACAATGCTTCATCATTTGTGGGCAGTCCGCTGTAGTGGGCATACGGCTCGTATTCATTATCGGTAAAGTGCTGGCCAAGAATCAGATATTCATATCCACATTTGTTAAGAAATTCTATGGTTTTATCAAAAAGTGCGGGGAAATACTCGAATTCATAGCCTAAATAAATTTTGATTTTGTCCTTGTATTCCTCACGCAGCAGTTTTATGGAATTAACATAATCCGCCACATCCTCAGGGAACATTCTGTAGGTTGAGTAGTAGTTGTCGACAGGGAAAAGCATGGGTGCATGGTCCGAAAATCCAAGCTCGGTTATACCTGCCTTGATTGCTTTGTCAATATAATCCCTGTCTTTACCGAAGGCGTGACGGCATCTTGTTGTATGTGTGTGATAATTTCTCATAATATTTTAAATCACCCCGTTGAAATAAATTTATTGTTAATAGTGTTTGACAAATGGTTTTTCATATTCTAATATAAGTTATAATAACATATTTTTCAAGGAGAAATTATGAGGATTTTACTTATTGCAGATGTGCACAATAAACCGCTTGGAAGCAGAAAGACTTTAAATTCAATTGCAAAAATTATAAAAAAATCAAAATGTGATTTAATTGTATTTTTGGGTGATACGGTTCACGGTCCGGCAACACCGATTAATTATTCTAAATATTTAAGACAGGTTTTTGACTTAACGGATGATATTCCTTTTGCAACTGTTTTCGGCAATCATGATGATGAGTGTAAAACAACCAAGGATGAAATTCTTGCTGTTGCAAAATCCTATAAAAATTGTCTTACAAAAGGGCGTAATTATGTTATCGAAATGATGGGGGAGACTTTGCTTTTCATTGACAGCGGTTCCTATTACAAAGGTGAAGGAAGCTATTATGATACAGTAAAGCAGGAACAGATTGATTTTGCTAAATCAGAGATTTCAGGCAAAAAAGCAATTCTCTTTCAGCATATCATTATGCCGGATATTATGGATTATATTGATGAATTTGATAAGCGTGTTGTCGGCGGTGTCGGAGATGTGAATAATAAAGGCGGCAAAAAATATTATAAGTTTAAGGAAGGGGTTCAGTTTACAGGCGAGCTCGGTGAACGTCCCTGTCCGCCTGACATTAATACAGGTGAGCTTGAACAGCTTAAGGATAACCTTAAAGCAGCTGTTTTCGGCCATGACCATAAAAACACCTTTGAATTAGTTATAGATGGTGTTAAGTTTATTCAGTGCGGCGGCAGCGGCAGTAATTCCTATGATAAATTCTGTAAATCTACAGTTAAAATTCTTGATACCCAGACGTTAGAGACTCAGCTGGTTGAAATATAAGTTGTTATTTTGAGGGTGAGAAATCATCCGCATAACCGCACACGGGATAAAAACACGAATAATATGTCGTAATAACAATATAGGAAAATTTACAAATTACCTGTATCAACAACTCCAAAGCATACGCTGGTATCGAACCTACGTATGCTTTTGCCTTTTGTGCATCAAAATTTATCGTAAGTGTAGACGAAAGAATCGAGTTTATATTTATATGACGAACTGAATAAGAGAAATACGCACAAATATCCATCGGCAGAAAAATCATTTCAGTCGATATTTTTATTTATATAATCCTGTATTTCCTGAACCAATCTGAATTTGCTTTCCCTGCTCAAGTTTATCACCATTACAATTATAGCATATAACAAAATATATTTCTTCAACAAATCGGACATTTTTAAATTTTACCAAAAAATCCTAAATCATTTGGTGTATAGTTGCTCTCTTTATGTGCAAAATATTACAGATAAATTTACAAAAAAATTGTAGGAGACTGTATCTTGCAAAGCATAAAAGGAGAGTATCAAATGAAAGCAACAGGAATTGTAAGACGTATTGATGATCTCGGCAGAATCGTAATTCCAAAGGAAATCAGACGTTCATTCAGAATCAAGGAGGGTGACCCACTCGAAATTTTCACGGATGCAGAGGGTGAAGTTATATTCAAAAAGTATTCACCTATCGGTGAGCTGTCAAACTTTGCAAGCCAGTATGCAGAGGTGCTTCATAAAAATGGCGGATTACCTGTAGCTATTATGGATAATGACCATGTTATAGCTGCATCAGGAATCAGCAAGCG
Source organism: uncultured Clostridia bacterium (assembly GCA_947176035.1). Lineage (GTDB taxonomy): Bacteria > Bacillota > Clostridia > Oscillospirales > Acutalibacteraceae > Eubacterium_R. Next base: position 16,767 of record CAMWPJ010000013.1, read on the forward strand.
TGAGATTCTGGAACGCAGAGTTACGAAAAGCCTTGAAGAGCTTATGGATAATAGGGCAATACACATTTCAACGGATGTTGTACCAAGTATGAATGCTATTGAAGGCTTCAATCGAAAGGCAAATGTTGTATATCCTATTATATACGGCGGTGACGTAAGCGGTGCAGTTGCGCTTATTGAAGAGAATGATAATACGCTTCCAAGTGAAACAGATGTTAAGCTAGTGCAGGTTGCGGCTGCTTTTCTTGGAAAACAAATGGAATAGTTATTTGTATTATTTGCACAAAATTTTTAATCATTTTTTGTGCAAAGTGTTACATATATAGAAAGTTGCACAAAAAACTTGATTTTTTGAAATGTAAGCATATAATGTAGTGCAAGAGAGGAAAAGAAAGAGCACTGCGAGGTCAGTTTTATGAAGCATATGAAATCAGAAGCTTACGGATACATGAAAGATATGTTTACTCAGCATAACATGGTTAAGCGAGTAGTTCTCTCCTTTATCAGCATTATCATAATGGGTTTCGGAATTTCGCTTTTTTCGGTCTCGGGCTTTGGTGTTGATCCTTTTACCTCAATGAATATGAACGTTGCAAGCACATTGGGCATCGGCTTCGGTACATACCAATTAATAGTAAATGCAGTTATTTTGCTTTATGTTATAATCGTTGCCCACAGAGGTTTAGTAGGTGTAGGCACAGTATTCAATATGGTTGGATGTGGTTATTCGTGTGAATTTTTCCAAAGCCTGATACAGCCTGTTGTAAACGAGCACTACATATATGCTGTCAGAATCCCCCTTCTGTTAATCGGCATAATAACCTTGTGCTTTGCTTGTTCGTTGTTCTTCACTGCCAACATAGGCGTTGGACCGTATGATGCACTCGGATTTATGCTCAGTCGAGGAATCAAGCTTGAGCATAAATGGGTCAGAGTTATAACTGATGTAACCGTTATTCTCATCGGTTTGGTTATAAGCGGTGGATTAAATGCAATCGTAAGCGGTAATTTTAACGAGGTTAAAAATATCGGCATAGGCACAATAATAACTGCCTTTTGTATGGGACCGCTGATAAATGCATTCAACAAAAATGTATCGGCAAAAATCTTTAATGTAGACTATGAAAAGATAAGCAAAGAGGTTGCGTTCTTTATGATTAAGGGTGCTTTTCTTAAAAACTCCCGACCAACCTATATTGCCAAGGCAGATGGATGCGTAAAAGCGAGTTCCTACAGCCTTTAATCGTCAACAAGGTTGCTGAAAAATTTTTTCTCGACGACCTTTTAACATATACCAACTACGTTTTCACATAAATTTTTACCCCTTATGAAAAAGGCACGGTGTGTTATGCACTGTGCCTTTTTCATATGTTTAAATATAACTGTGATTAAAACGAGGTTTTGTTAATTTTTTATCAATCTGCGCGAGCGCAGCTAAAATTTGCTATACCACAGGAATAACATCAAAAATGTCAAGATACTACCCCTTGTGGTAATTATGAATAGATTGTAAATTCAAATCGCCTATATGCACAAAATATTGAATTTTAACACAAGATATGGTATAATAAAGGCACAATATACGAAGTAAGCAATTGTATATTGAGTGCGTTAATTAATGCGTGTGAAAAAGAGCGGAGGTGATTTCAATGGTTGAAATTACACAAACAACAGTATACATTTTTTGGGCAGCCGCTATATTAATATTTGGTATTGCAGAGGCAGTGACTATACAGCTTGTCTCAATCTGGTTCCTTGTCGGAGCCATTGCAGCACTCATAGCAGCACTGTGTGGTGCATCACCTGTAATACAGATAATTATATTCATAGCTGTTTCGGTTTTGGCTCTTGTAATCACAAGACCATTTGTAAAAAAATTCGTCAGTTCAAAAAAACAGAATACCAATTATGACAGAGTTATAGGTCAGATTGGTATTGTAACCGAAGATATAGATAATATCAATGCAGTAGGTCAGGTAAAGGCTGACGGGAAAATCTGGACTGCCAGATCAATTGACAACAGCATTATTCCTGCCGGCAGTGAGGTTATTGTCGACAGAATTGACGGAGTAAAGCTGATTGTTAAAAGCAAATAAATTGTAAAAAACATATAATAAGGGTTAACCCGAATATAAAAGAATTAAGGAGAAATTTTATGGCACTGTTTATTATTATAGGTTTAATCATTATCGCTGTTATTGCGCTTATTCTTACGAACGTAAGAATTGTACCGCAGTCAAAGGCTTATGTTATTGAGAGATTCGGTCTTTATAAAGAGACTTGGGATGCAAATTTTCATTTGAAAGTACCATTTTTTGAAAGAATTGCAAAAATCGTTTCACTTAAAGAGCAGGTAGTTGACTTCAAGCCGCAGCCTGTTATCACAAAGGATAACGTTACAATGCAGATTGATACCGTAGTATTCTATCAGATTACCGATCCTAAGCTTTACACCTATGGTGTAGAACATCCGATTTCTGCTATCGAAAATCTGACTGCAACAACACTTCGTAACATTATCGGTGAGTTGGAGCTTGACTCAACACTCACATCCCGTGACACAATCAATGCTAAAATCAGAGTTATTCTTGATGAGGCAACTGACCCATGGGGCATTAAGGTTAACCGTGTAGAGCTTAAAAACATTATCCCACCAAGAGAGATTCAGGATGCAATGGAAAAGCAGATGAAGGCTGAGCGTGAGCGCCGTGAGTCTATCCTCAGAGCTGAGGGTGAAAAGCAGTCAAGAATTCTTGTTGCACAAGGCCATAAGGAATCAAAGATTCTTGAGGCTGAAGCAGAAAAACAGTCAGCAATCCTTCGTGCAGAGGCTGTTAAGGAAGCTAAAATGCGTGAGGCTGAAGGTGAGGCTGAGGCTATCCTCAAGGTACAGACCGCTACTGCTGATGCAATTAAGCTTCTCAATGATGCTGATGCAAATGATGCAGTAATCAAGCTCAAAGCACTTGATGCTTTTGCAAGAGCTGCTAACGGTCAGGCAACAAAGATTATTATCCCATCAGAAATTCAGGGCATAGCAGGCCTTGCTGAGGGTGTAGTTGAATCTGTTAAGAAATAAAAATTAAATCCGCTAAAACAACACCCCCGACGTTATGTCGGGGGTGTTTTGCGATATTAAATTTTCCTATACTTTTCTGCTTGGAGATTAAACATTTTTGCATAAGTTGAATTTTGTGCCATCAACTCACTGTGTGAGCCACTTTCAATTATCTTACCATTTTCCATAACGTATATCTTATCTGCATTGACTGTGGTTGATAATCTGTGAGATATAAACACAACTGTCTTATCCTTAGCAGCATCAAGCATTGCCTGATTGAGATTATATTCGGCAACGGGATCAAGATTTGCTGACGGCTCATCAAGAATAATATAGGGACAATTCTTATAAAATGCTCTTGCAATTGCAACCTTCTGTGACTCACCACCGGACATCATAATGCCGTTGTCATCAAATTCTCTGAGCAGCTCAGTATCCATATCATTAGGCAATTCTTTTGTAAATCCGCTGTGTTTAAGTGCCTGCCTAACCCTGCTGATATCAGGATTAATATCAAGTGCTACGTTCTCACTGATTGAGCAGGAGAAAATCTGAAAATCCTGAAATACAGTCGCAAACCTGCTACGATGAGAGTTCACAGTACAATTCCTTATATCCTCGCCGTCGATAAGTATTTTACCATCTGTTGCATCATAAAGTCTTAAAAGCAGGTTGGTAAGTGTAGTTTTGCCTGCGCCGTTATAGCCGACAAGTGCAATTTTTTCATATGGTTTAATTGTAAGATTAATATTGTTAAGAGTAGGTTTATCATTTCCGGGATAGGTAAAGGACAAATCTTTAATCTCAATAGTTTTAGGTTTTGTAATTTCTGCTGTTTTTTCTCCGTCAAAAATTTTGTTTTTTTCGTTGAGAAATGTTCTGTACTTTTCAATCATTTTTGCCTGTTCGGAGAAATTTCTTACAACACCTACCGTCAGGAAGGAGAAGGCAGTAGCAATTGAATATGCACTGTTGAAAGTTGCAACAAAGTCACCGGCAGAGAGTGTGTTTGTTTTTATTACGCAGTAGCCAAGATAGAGTGGGAGAACGAGCATAAAGCCTAAAATCTGCACACCCGTTTCCTGAACAAAATAGACTGCATCTATTTTCGCAACATACTTTTTCTGATTCTCTATTACATCATCTGCCGCCTGATTATAACGCTTCATCAAAAGCGGCTTGATATTGTTCATTCGCACTTCTTTTGCATAATCCTGCAGGTAAAAAATTCTTGCAAAATAGTCTGCACGTCGGTGATATTTATTATTTTCAATTCGTCTTTGCATCTGAAGATTACCTATTTTTTTACTTATCGGTGTGAAAATCACGACAATTACACCTATTATCAACAGGCATATCGGGTCAATTGTAAATACAATTGCACATATTGTAAGCAGTGAAATAAATTCGCCGACATATCGTCTTACAAGGTTAAGAATATTCTGTATGTTTTCAGAAGAAGATTCTATTGTAAGAATAAAGTTATTGTAAAATTCAGGATTATCATACGACTCCAAATCAAGTGATTTTGCTTTGTTATATAGCTTTGTATTCAGTCCTTTATATACTTTTTCTTTCTCCGTGTTCCAGAAAAACTCTCTGAAAAGCCATGCAATCAATTCGCCAAAGAGAAGAACGGCTGCAATAATTCCGACAGCAATAAACACCTTATGATAGCTTTCGCCGTTAGTGATAACATCAATTATGTATTTTACTCCAAGAATAGAAACAAGCTTAGTAGGAAGATTTAAAATAACCCCCCATAGGGCTTCGCCGATAACAAGTGCAGGGGATATTTTAAAAAGTATGCTAAGGAAATAAAAAATATTTGACATAATTGAATGCTCTTTTTTGCTTTTATTGCGCATTATATCCCTCCTTTGAGTTGTAGCTGGATGCCTGAAGAGAAAACATTTTGTTGTATTCTCCGCCGGCTTCCATAAGCTCGTTATGATTGCCTGCCTCTAAAACTGTTGCGTTACCAAGTACGTATATAATATCAGACAGGACTGCACTTGAAAGTCTGTGTGAAATGTAAATTACAGTCTTGTTTTTCGTTGCACGAATCAGATTTTCATACATTTTATATTCTGCAATCGGATCAAGAGCAGATGAGGGCTCATCAAGAACGGCAACATCAAAATTTTTCGCAAACATCCTTGCAACAGCCGTTTTTTGTACTTCGCCGCCTGAAAGTCCTGCACCCTTATCATCAAACTCACGTGTAAGAACAGTGTCAGCCTGATTGTGTAGAGATTGAATTTTGTCAAAAACTCCGCTTTGAATTAACGCTTTTTCAGCAATTTTTTTATCCTGCTCATCGCATTCTCTGCAAATAACATTTTCATTAACTGATAATGCAAAGGTTTTGCAGTCCTGAAAAACAGTCGCAAATCTGCTTCTCAGGGATTCAAGGTTATATTCCTTTATATTTATTCCGTTATAAAGAATTTCGCCATCTGTTACATCATAAAAACGTAAAAGAAGTTTTACAAAGGTGGTTTTTCCCGCTCCGTTTATACCGACAATTGCAACCGTTTCGCCCTTATTTATTTTAAGATTTATATTTTTAAGCGAATACTTTTCAGCACTCGGATATCTGAAAGAAACATTTTTGAATTCAATGGACTCAAATTCTTCGGCAACCCTTTTGCCTGAAATTACAGTGTTTTCATAATCAAAGAAATCACGCAGATTCTGAAAATACAGTGCCATCTGCGACAGATCGGAAAACACCCATGCCATATTAAGCGTTGACTGACGAACGGAATTTATTGATGAAAGAACAACAGAAAAGCCTGAAATCCCTAATGCTCCTGCAACTGCGAACTGATATCCTGCCAAGGCATATGTACCTGCAATTGGCAGCAACTCGCTGAAAAAGGAGCTTACCATACTGAATAGGAAGAGCTTTATTCCATAGCTTCTAAGTATTCTGATATTATCATTGATGGCTCTGTCAAATCTTTTCATTAAAACCGAAAAGATATTTGATGTTCTCATATCCTTTGAAAAGTCTTTTAAAAATACTGTTCGCTGAACGTATGACTTAACCCTGTTGTTTTTGGTCATACTTAAATCTCTTTTATATACCACTTTACTCTTGATGATTTCAATGATAAATACAAGAATAACCGGCAGAAGGAAAATAAGATATTTGTAGTCTATTGTTGTTACAACACCGATAACAAATATAAGTGAAATGAATGACCCTATACATTGTGATAAATCCCAAAGGAACATATCAAGATAACCGTTTGTAAGTATCATTGCTGCCCTTTGATATTTGTCATAAAACTCAGGGTTTTCAAAGCAGCTTATGTCAGCATTAGCTGCTTTTTCAAATATCATATTGTTAATTGTTTTATATGTTCTTTTACTTCCGACAAGGCTCGTGTAATCACCGTAAACGGCAATGATTTCATTCACAAGAGCTACAATAACAAAAAGGAATAGTGTTTGTAAGTAGTCTTTAAAATCAGCATTTTTTTCAATCACACTAAGAAGAACTTTTAAAAATAATACACCTAAAATGAATTGATTAAAAATAATAGCACTTGTTTCACCTATGATTCTCCAGATAAGATATCTTTTATCAGCTTTGTATGCAAGTTTTATTGCATAGAGAATATTCTTTATGACAGGCGTTTTTCTGCCCTCTTTTTCCGGCAGAATGCGATAGTACATAATATCACCTCGAAAAATTTAATAAAAAAGCACCGACGACCAAATGCCGGCGGTGCACAAAAATACACGTATCTACTGATTATATGGGTGAACACAATCAGCAAATCGGCAAAAAGTATAAAAATCGAACCAATCCTGTGATTCAACATGATTTGCGGGTATAAAATCGTAAGCATAAACTCTGTACTTTGTCATAATGTGTTCACCTCCTTAGATAATTTGTTGATTAATCAATAAAAACAGCATAGCACAACAAATTTTCAATTGCAAGATATTTTACAAAATTTGGAATTATAAATTTATTTCCTTAATTATTCTGCCTGACCAGTTCATAATTATTTCAGATGCAGTATCAAGGTTAAGCTTTGAACTGTTTTCAAGATAAAGACACAAAATCTCTTCATCCTCATCAGCTGCAAGTTCTGCCAGCTCTGCTGCCTTTCTGATATATGTGCCGCAGGCATAAAAATGTTTTTCTCTGATAAGATATACTGCTGCTTTTAAAATGTTTCTCAGAATATCGTCACTTTTTTCGTGAATGGCATTATGAGCACACATATGATAAATATTGCACGCATCCCTGTGGATTGTTCTTATTATATCTGATTTTTCAATCAGACTGCTAACCCAGTCAATATTGCCGTAAAGGGGCTTTGTGTCATAATAAAATTGGAATAAATCTGCCCTGTCCCAATTTTTTATTTCATCTATGCCTGAAATAAAACCGCAGATTTTCTCTCTGTAATCCAATGCAGAAATCACATTATCGTATGTCTTCAAATCTTCATATGAAAAATTATTGAGCAAAAGCACAACATCAATGTCACTGCTTTGCGTTGCCTCGCCTCTGGCATAACTGCCCTGTATACCGATAAATTCAACCCTGTCAGCAAAGCTTTTTCTTATTAAATCCGTATAGTTACTCAGCCATTTGTCAATTGAAAAATTCTGCATAGTATTCACCTCAATGAAATAATAGCATAATAAAACTAAAATTTCCTGACTTTTTGTGCGGAATTAAAATTCAAATTAATGTTTATATTCGTAAGTGTCGGTCAAATAATCGTAGGGACCGAAGCCCGGATTGTTGCGTTGACACGTTTTGATATGATTCGGTGTGATGTTATTCCCCGATTATTTTGTCGATGGCAGCTCGCCGAATATTAGTACTAGTTTCATTTTGATTTTACTTTCATAGCGTTTTTAACAGCTTATAGAATTTACCATATTCATCCTCACATTCTGCAATTATCTTGTCAAAGCCTTTTTTCTTATAAAGATACAGGGCATTGTGGTTGTTAATATCAACACCTAATGCCATTTCTTTATATCCCATTTTCTTTGCCTGTTCAGTTAAATAGTCAAGAATAATTTTACCGATTCCCTGATTTCGATATTCTTTCTTTACAATCATTCTTGACACGTAAATTCTTTGGTTAGGGATAAAATAGTCATTGTCATCGCCATTTATTACTAAATTCCCCTCTCCGATGAATTCATCATCAATTTTATAAATGAATACCAATCTGTCACCATTGATAATTTGCTCTTTGAACTGCTCTGTAAAAGGGCATTTTTTCATATCCCATATGTTATTGCATTTGTGGTATTCATCGATACCGATTTGCTCTATTGTGTATTCTGACACAGCCATTCCTCCCTTGTTAATTTATAGTTTATTACGGGCATACCGTTCATTTCACAGGTGTTATTTAATTTATAATATACTGATTCTTCTGTGGGTATAGGTCTCATACCTGTTTTTTGCATTACTCTGCCTGAGGCGATATTTTTATCTATATGGCATGCCTCTATTGCTTCAATGCCGATTTGAGAAAACAGAAAATCAAAAACTGCTTTGGCAGCCTCTGTCACCATACCCTTGTTCCAATGCTCGGGGCTTATTTGCCAGCCCATATAAGCAGTAGTGCCGTATATTTTGATTACATCAATATTTCCTACGGCTTTGCCGTCAAGTGTGATTGCCCAGTTATATCTTTCGTTAGTATACTGGTTTACCCACATTTCGCAAAGCTCCTTGGTAACATTTTCATTCTCGTGCCGTTTCCACGTTACGTATCTTGACATTTTCTCTATACACATATATTCATACATATCCTTGTAGTCATCTGCTTTTACTGCTCTTAATAATAATCTTTGAGTCCTGATTTCCTGTGTGCCCTTGTGGTTTAACATATTGTTTTCCTCCTTAAAATAAAAAAATGCCACTGATGATTGCTCATCAGTGGCTGAATAAATGAATATATAATGCAGCACTTTACCAAAGATGAACACGACGAATATATCCCATGCGAGCTGAGCGCATAAGATAAAGCTGTTTGTTCATTTTGCCTGTAAAGTTTGTCATAATAATTACCTCATTTTTTGTATGGTAACACAGAAAGCAATTGGCTGTCAAGATAATTTGTTTTTTACGCTGTTATCATGTATCTTTCTGGCGAGATATAGGCACGGTGTATCAAGCAGGCTTGTGAAAATGTAAATCACGTAGCTTGACAGGAAGATTGAGACAAGTGTTTTTGTGTCATATGTTCCCCAGAAAGCAAACAGTGTGAAAAGTGCTGTATTGAGTATCTGGCTGATCAGGGTTGAACCGTTATTTCTCAGCCATAGGAACTTGCGCTTATCACCGAACCTCTTTTCAGTAAATGCCCACCATTTATGATAAAGCCATACGTCAAACAGCTGGCTGATTGCATATACAACGAGTGATGCTATAATCATTCTTGGTGTGTTTGAAAATACAGCCTGAATGGATGCGTGAATCATATCATTTTCGCTTGGAATATAAATGCGCCAGCTTTGTGACAGCAGCAGGAAAAACAAAGATGAAAATACGCCAAGCCATACTGCTTTGTTTGCCGCCTTTTTGCCTTCGCATTCAGAAAGTATATCTGTTACTAAAAATGTTGACGCGAAGAGGACATTGCCAAGTGTCTGTTCCATTCCGAATGCGTTTATAAGCACGGCTACCTCAATATTTGCAAGCACGGTTGCTATTGCAGATGCACAGTAAAGTCCTGTTTTTCCGAAAAATTTATAAGCTAAAAGAACTGCTCCGAATATAAATATAACAGAGCCAATCAAAAGTAATTCATTAATCATATCAGTCACCCACTCCAAAATCAGTATTGTTTATTAAAATATCAATTCTTTTATTATCCTTATATTTCGGATAAATGTGCTGCATAAAATCAGCTATAACAGCTTTATCAGGCTTTATCCTTGTTGAATTTTCACACATGATATTAATGCATATTCTTTCAAAATATTTCAGTCCGAGCGAAATATCTGTATTCATCGATTCAATGGTTTGTCCGCTGATACCGAAAAGAAAATTTGCTTCGTCAAAATTCTTAGAAATGATTTCGGGACTTTTTTCAGCAATGCCCTTGTGCAGTATATTTTCTCTGAAATCATAGTCAAAGGTTTCAAGTCCAAGCTTCAGCTTTAAATCAAAATCACTGTAAAGCTTACGCAGTGTGGGTATTAAATTATTGTAGATATAATGGCTTTCAAAATGAATGATTTTGATGCCTTTTTCAGTGCAGATGCTTTTTATCAGCTCCGAGGTTTTGTTATCAAGTTCAAAAACAGAGCCGCTGTTAATGACCTCTAAATTGCCATAAACACCTGTCACTTTTTCAAGAACTGATTTATTCAGCCTGAAATTTTCATCCTCATCATTACATTTGTCTGTTTGATAATCGCAAAAGCTGCACCGTTTGTATGCACAGCCCTTACCGCGCAGGAGTACAATCTCGCGCGGATTTTTCTCTTTAATAATGCTGTATCTTTCCATAAAATAAAAAATGCGTCACTAAGGACGCAATACGGCTAATGCCTTCTCCTTAGTTTTGATTGATAAAAGACCTATTGGTATTTATCAGGCAGGATGGTTACGAACTGCCTTGGCATTATTATAGCACGGTTTATTAAATTGTCAATCATTATTTTGATTGACTTAGATGGAGGCTAAACCAATTTTTTCTTTGATGATATGTCTGCTATTATTACAAAGCAGCCTATTACCATAAGAATTGACAAAGTTATGTTGACACTTGAAAGCTGAGGTGTAGCTATGCTTGCATTTGAAAAAACTGAGGTTTCTATTGGAATAACGAATAGCAGCAGCTTGGTTGTGCAATAGGAGAGCAGACCGGCAAAAATTCTGAAAAACAAAAAATCATAGTATTTCATTTTTATATTGGAAATAATCGGCAGCAGCTGGCAGTGAATACAAAGTCCGCCGAAGGATAAGTATGCTCCAAGTTGGGGCAACGGATATTTGCTGCCGCTGCACAAACCGTTTGTGATTTCGATAAATGGCGATATCATTTGCGGCATGGTAAATATATTGCATACTGCCGAAAACAGAATTATATAAGCGGTCATATTCAGTACTGCATTTACGGCGTTTTGAGTTGAATTGATAAGAGCGTCACCGAAGCTTGCCGAATCCGTGTAGGAATAGTATTCTTTATTGATTCTTTTGTCAGTGAAAGATAGCAAAAAGCCAATAATTATTGCTGATATCAGGTTGGATAAAAAAAGTATTGCCCCTGCTTTCGTATTATTAAGCGTTGCTGTGCCAAGTGCAGTTATGATGAAACCGCAGCCGCCGCAGAAATTAAAACGCATCAATCTCTGAGCCTGCTTTTCGTCAATTTCACCTTTTATATACAGTTCATTAGTAAGCAATGCGCCTGTGGGATAACCGCCTGTCAATCCGAAAAATATGGCAGGGAGTGTGACCTGAGGCAGATTGAAAATATATATGGATATAAAGCCAAAAGCCTTTGCAAGCACATCCTTTGCGCTCGTTTTCATGATTATAAAAAATATAATCAATAGCGGAATGAGGCTGGGTATGATTGTGTTTTGTGCAAGTGCAAGACCCTGCGATGCTCCGGCTTTTGCATCGGCTGAAAATATGATTAATACTCCTGCCAAAAGCAGCAGAATAATAAGCATAAGCACATCTTTTATTTTCATAGTACCACCTAAAAATAATATGAAAAAAGAGAGGAAAATATCCTCTCTTTAAATTATTTAATATTGTATTTTTTCTTGAATTCCTCGGAACTTTGCTGCCAATATGCGAACTGATGGTCGTTTCTTCTGTCAGTAAGAATATCACTGTGCTTATCATGGATTATGCCGCCGAGAAAATGTGTTGCCTTAACTGCTCCATAATAGTTAAGGTGATTTCCGTTGTCACGATAATCACTGTCACAATTTATTTGCGAAGTGCTGAAATTTTCTTTTAGATTAAGGTCGATAAATTCAGCATTATTATCGTCTGCAAGCTGTTTTACAGCATTATATCTGGCATAATTCCAGGAGGTAAGCGATGGCATTTCTATAAGCATAACTCTAATACCGCGGCTTTTGCACTCATCAAGCATTTTTTGAATGTAAATCACATTTTCATCAGGGATAGGCTCAATATCATTTGTAGTAGCCATACGGTCATTATCATTTATCGGATAAATAATTTTGTTGAAATTGTAGCCATGCTCACAGGTGACTTCGCTGTCTCTGTTAATCAGTTTTTTGAGTTGATTTGTTTTAAGTGTTTTCCATGTATCATGGAACATAAATACGGTGAAATGATTTTCAAGATTTTCGCCGATAGGGAATGTTGATATAAGCTTGATTAGCTTTTTTGCCTTTGAGATAATTGAAAAATATTTGGGTCTGTCAATCTCGATTTGTGCTTTATCGTCAAGCGGTACACCCTGATAGAACATATCGGTTTCAATGATAACAAGCTTTGGATTTTGCACCTTTAAAAGCTCTTCCAAAAAGGTATATGAACGCTGAACGGTTTGCTTTGGTGTTGATATGACTGTGCTTGTGTAGCCATAATTATCCCAAAGCTCCACAGGCACAAAGCCCGAATATAAATCACTGCTGCCGATAAGTGCAATGTCAATGCTGTTTTTCGGTTCTGTGGTAAAGCTGCAGGATTTTGAAAAAGAGTTCTGATATTGTGTTGCCGCTTTTTTTGAGAATACTGTTATTGACAT
>CAMWPJ010000014.1 GCA_947176035.1 uncultured Clostridia bacterium
TTTGAATATTGATATATCACCCTCAAGGTTATCAAGCTGCGTTTCATACATCTGGTCACAAGCACCAGCACTATTTGAAATAGTCTTTTCAAGCTCCTCAAAAGTGTCACCACAGGATGCCATCATTGCTCTTGCTGATTTAAGATCACGCTTATTGAAAATGGTAGCAAAAACGCTGTCCATTTCTGCCTGCGACATACCTTCCATACCTTTTTGCATATCAACGAAAATATCATTGATGGAACGCATATTGCCCTGTGCATCATAAACTGATACACCTAATTTTTTCAATTCGCCTGCTGCTTTATCAGTTGGTGCTGACAACGATAAAATCATATTACGCAGAGCAGTACCGCCCTCAGCACCTTTGATACCATTATTAGCAAGAATACCAAGTGCTGCATTAAGCTCGCTTGTTCCCCCAGCCATATTGGCGGCTGTACCACCGACAGTCAGAATGGCTTCACCTAACTGTGCAACACTTGTATTTGTTGTTGAGGCACTCTTAGCAAGTTGATCTGCAAATGCTGATAGATTCTGCTCATTCGCCTCAAGGTTCAATGCAGACATTGCATCGGTAACCATATCAGAAGCATCAGCAAGTTCCATTGCGCCAGCACCTGCAAGTTTAAGAGTATAAGGAAGAGCCGTTGCTGCTTCATCAGCAGTATAACCAGCAAGAGCAAGATAATTTAAACCTTCAGCCGCCTCAGAAGCTGAGAATGCTGTTGTAGCACCCATTTCCTTGGCGGCTGCTTCAAGGGTTTGCATTGCCTTTTGCCCCTCTGCGCTTGTTTTATCAAGCCCCATAGTAGCAGCAACCTGTGACATTGAGCTTTCAAATTCCTTGCCTACATTGATTGCTGCCATTCCAAGACTTGCCACCGCTGTGGCGGCAGCGGTACAAGCAGTAGCGGCTATTTTTGCTATTCCTTTAATACCTGATTTAACAGAAGAGAGTCCGGATTTAAGCGAAGAATCAACTTTACCTGCAATTTTAATTGCAAGTTTCATTTCTTTACTTTGTCCGCTCACTGATTTCTTTAGCCTCCTCTGCAAGTTCTATGAGTTCAAAAATAGACAGGCTCTCGATTAAATAATCAAAGCCTGTCCTTAAAAACATAGAAAGATTTATTGCTAATTTACGAATATCGGAGGTTGACCAAGTTGTTATTCTTCGCCATACATAAAATTTGAAACTGTATTTTTCAGTTTCATTGAATGCTTAGCTGAAAGACCCTTAAAGAATTCAACAGGAATTCCTGTCACTCTCGCTGCCATTTCCTGAGCATATTCAAGCTGCATTTCCTGAAGCATAGGGACCTGTCCCTGTCTGCTGAGAGTCTTGTTGACCTGAACCATATCATTGCCTGTTATATTTTCAAGTCCTGTAAGGTCAATTTCGCTGATTTCTTTACCCTCAAACTTATATGGCTTTTTGAATTTGATAACAAGTTCAATTTCCTCGTCATTCACTTCGTTTTTTTTGATTTCTGATGTTTCGCTCATTTTTATATCCTCCTTAACACATCTTTGTTACATCTGACAAAATGTTTTTTTCGTTTACCTTAAATACACTGTTGTATTTATCAATCTCAAGTTTTTTCTTACCGTCATATTCAATAAGAAGATAATTAACTGTTGTAGTTACAGATGGATTGCCCGGTGCGCCCTGTTTCAAAGTTCCGCCGGTTATCTTTTTTGCAACTCCTTTTATTACAATTCTTAACTGTACAAAAGACCTTGCACCATTTGCAGGGTTTACAACCTGCATTGCACCTCTTAATGTAAGATTAACTCCACTGCTGATATTGAAAAATTTATAAATATCATCAGCAAGGTTTAAGAACGGGATATCCATTTCCATGGGAGAAATGTGACCGATTGCTGGTACTTCAATTTCACCTAACAAACCTAAAGCATTGATAGTTTCTGTTATAAATTCAATATCAGGAAGTGTAAATTCAGAAGTGCATCCTATTAACTTGTCTTTACCGTTATAGGCATTAAACCTGTTAAGTATTTCAGATGTTTTCATTACTCTTCACCTCCTGAGAGTGCTGCTTCAAGCATAGTAGGGTCAAATTCAAGAGTATTTTCAATGAACTCTGCCGGAGTATAAGGCGAAAGATACTGATGAAATTTGATTTTTCCGTTAAGCACCTGCTCTGTAGGATTTTCGTCAGCATTGTATTCAATCCTGATACCTGCTGCTTTGCCCTGTGCAACAAGGCTGTTTCCTCTGACATTTTCATCATCAACCAAATTTTCAATAAGGCGATAATTTGCAGGATTGTCCACTCTGTCAAAATAAGAAAGAATAAACGAATTACCATGCCAACTGAAAAATCTGCGGCATGCAATCCATCTGTCTTTTGGATCAATGTTGTCAGGATAACAAGCAGTATTGTTTCCCCAGCTTCTCCATCCATTTGAATTAAGAACAGTCACAACACCGACTGCATTCAAGTCATTAGCCTGAGTCTGGTCAAGCAGTACCTCAGTACCATCTTTGAGCACTGCACCTGAAACTGCAATTTTAATATTTGATGGTGAAAGATTCGGTACATCATCATTACTTGCATCTGTATATGAAATAAGAGCGGCAAGAACTGCTGAATAATAAAAGACTTTTCCCATTGCTTCCACCATAGGCCAGCAGAGAATAGCATGCTTGCTGATACAAGCGATGTTTTCTTTTTCCGATTCAACATCTGTGTATTTCTTTGCATTCTCAGTTGATATGTCAATAAGACATTCACAAGTGAATGTGCCATTGATTTCATTACACTTTGCTGCGAGTGTAGCAGCAACTAAAGCATCATGTGACCATCCGGGAGCAAGAAGTAATCCCGGTGTCATACTGAATTTTGGATATACCTGACGAACAAGTTCAATTCCTGTTTCTTTGCCAGTTACTGAGTCATAGCCACCAATTATATCTGTTGCTGTTACTGCTGCCGGATCAAGTTTTTCACCGCTTATTTTGATTCTGCCTGTTGCAACTGCTGTCTGACCTGCTGCTGTTAAAGTAACAACAACATGTCCGTTATCATCAAAACTTGTAATATAATTTTCATTACTGATTTTTGTTTCACCTGCTTTGACTACTACTGTATCAAGCAACATTCCTGTAACTTTCAAAGTAGCCTGACCGCCTGATAATTCGCATTCGGTTTCTTCCTGCACTGTTGTGTGTTTTGCAGGATCGAGGACATTGCAGAAGATTACAGGAGCAACACCAAAGAGTCTGAAATTAGCATCCATACTCTGACAAAGTGTATAATTTTCGTAATCAGTGCTATATCCCAAGCCTGCAACTGCATCTGCAAGAGAATATGCCATAATCAGTTTGTTGACCGCTGAATAAGGGTCAGCAAGCAAATTTACAGGTGCAGTACCAAATACAACCTGAAGTCCGGCAGTACCTGTAATCGGTGCAGATATACTGGTTGCATTTTCTTTAATGTCTATACCATGCTGATATGCCATTTGTTTTTACCTCCCTTTTTCAAGAAAATAGGCACATACTCTCTGATAAAATACCGAAGTTGCACCTATGCCTTTTTGAATTTCTTTTGTTTTGTCTGCCACTTTATCAATCGGAACTAAAAGTTCAGATAAAGAAAGGCACTCCTGAGCCTTGGCAGTAAAGGCTTCAGGAATGCCATTGTTAAATACAGTTGCTGTTGCAACCAAGCCGGGAATGGTAGGTCCGATATACATTAACGGTCCCGAATCATTTACCGGCTGCTTTGTTCTTTTACTCAACAATAATCACTCTCTCTTTCAATTTTTGGCAATGTGAATGTCATTTGAATACCACCAAAAAAGTAAGGATATGTATCTTCATCGCTCATTGTCCACTCTATATTGCCTGTTTGATTGTACATATTTGCAAGTAAAGAATTCTTTCGGAATCTTTCGATTATTCTGTGAATTGCTGTCATTACATACTTATTGCCGTCATTACTCAAATCAGGGTCATGGTATGCAATTAAAACAACAATATTTGCAGTTGAAAAATCATCATAACTTTCAGGCACTTCGCCGCCTGTAAGTCTTACAACAATATACGGATATATATCATCTTCATTTTGATTATCCATCTGTATAGGTGCTGAATTTTCATAGACTTTCAACTTGCCTGCTGTACAATCTTGCTTAAGCTCTATAAAACCGTCAAAAAGGCTCTGCAAATCCTCTTTTAATGCTTTTTGTAAACTAAGCGGTGTCATTATTCATATCCCTCCAAAACTTTCTTGATGTGCTTCTCAATCCGCTTGTCAAGTTCGCTCTCAATTCTTGGTTCAACAATTCCATAGACTCGTTTTTCATTACCTAACATTTTAGGAATGGAGTTTGAAAAAAGCACTTTAATAGGAAGTCTATCTGCACCTTGTCGCTGTGCAATGGTTTTATGACCTGAAGCAAACTTTGCAACAAAGGCTTTTATGCCTGATTTTTCAAGTTTTTTCAGACTTCCTGATTTTATTACTTGTGCTTTGGTTGCTTTTTTACCGACAGAATATTTAAAGGCAAACAATTCCATTGTTTCACCTTCACTCTTGATAGTGGCTTCAAGATTAGAATATCTGGCATTATCAATTTTCATACTTTTATTGAATTGACCTGATTTAACCAAGTATGTCTTTTGTGCTTCCTTAGCGAGTTCTTTTCTCGCCCATTTAGCAGTTTCATTTATGGCCTTGCAAATAACTTTAGGTGCTTTATCTGAAAGATTGCCCAGCCTTTTTTCAACATAACTTAGTCTATCGTCTACCTCGATTACTACCATTATCCCAAGCCTCCAGTGTAATAGCATATATACCGCTCTCTGATGAAACATCAAAAATGAGGTACATCTGACCATCCAATTTCAAAGCATTGCCTGCTGCCGGCATATTTCCATAATCCGAAGCAGCGACATAGAGAAGTTTTTTCTGCTTGTACATACCATTATTCCCATAACCTATATACTTGATTTCTCTGTCGCTTGCCTCATTATCATCCAGCATGGCCGGCATTTTCTTATCATTTATTGAATGAATATCTGAAAATTCATCAACATTAAGAAAACAATTCTTTATATCGTTCTGCACAACAGTTTTGAATTGACTACTCACCGGTTACTCTTTTCTTGGCAGGTTTCCTTTTAGCAGGTTCTTTTTTGCGAGTTTCTGTTAAAGGTACTTTGCCGATTAGTGTTTCGTCCGTTTCAGCATTTACCACATTAATACCCTCAGTGCCTGCCTGTGCAGAGGTAGGCTGTGCTTTTAGCGGTTTATGTGAGCTTACATCTTCAAATATGGCACTGCCTGAACTAAGCCAAGCATCCGTCATATCTGTATTTTCAGGAAGAATGTCACCGGGTATATAATTCTTGGATTTATAAAGGATTCGTCTTGTGGCTATAAGTTTCTTTGCCATTTCAAGCACCTCACTTATCCAAGCCTTACAAGAATATCTGTGTCTGTTGCTGACGAATCAGCAGCCGCAATACCTGCATAAGTATTACCACTTGCAGTTGCTGTAATGCCTGTTGCACTGAAATATACTTTCTTGCCCATTGCAACAACTTCTGATGCGGTTGCTTTAGGCATTTTGAATACACCGGCAATATGGAGTGAACCAGTTTCGCCCGGTTCAATATCAGTACCTGCAACACCTACAATGTCGCCCACGGCCATAATTGTGTTTGCTTCAATTATTGCATTCGTTGCATTTGTAAAGTCGAGAGTTTCACCTCTCTGCCAATATGTAGCTTTACTCATTTTTAATTACCTCCTGCTTACATTTTTGTACCATTGTTACGGATAATACCTCTGTAATCAAGAGCAGAAATGCCCCAATCGAGATAGATATCCCAAACAAATCCGAGTGTACCTGCCTGTTCGCTTCTTCTGAATGTTGGTGTTTCCTGTCCGTTGAGATAATCAACCTGAATTGATTTTGCACTCATTGGATCAGCAACAACAAACCAAGGAATAGCATTTGAGCCTGCAAGGGTGTTAAGCATTGGTGTTTCAATAACAGTGATAGGATAATTATAAAGTGGGTTGATATCATTGTTATTTGAACCCGGAATATTGGTACTATGAAGAATAACCTTAAGATCCATACCATATCCGACAGGCACAATAAGGAACTTAGGAGTAACATATATAGGATCACCGAACTGGTCAGTCATAAGCTGCTCCATTTTGATAATATTCTGGAGAGCCTCAAGTGTTGGTGCAGTACCTGCTGCAACAATATTTTTATGCTTATTGTCAAAAAGATTTACACCATCAAAAATCTTATTGTTATTGAAAATGAGGCTATAAACCTGCTTATCAATAGTAACCTTCGCCTTACGAGAATATAATCCCGGTATTTTTGTAATAAATCCGATATCATCATTGATAAAAGCCTGACGAGTCATTGAGAACTGCAATCCATAAGTATCAAGTTTTCTTGATGGGAGCAATTCTGTTGATGGAACATCATTCTTAAGTTCTCCGTTTTCAGGCACTTTCAAAAAGTCACCTGCACCGCCGAGAATATATTCGTGATCGGAAGTAGGCTTAAAATCTGGGAGTGTCCCTTTAGATGTCCATAACTGGAATGTTGTGTTGACTTTGTTATAAATATCAACAATGCTTTTCTGAATACTTGAATCAAGTATTGCAGGAAATGCGGATGTAGGATTGTCAAAACTTCTTGTAAGTCGTGAATACATATCATCCGCAGTCATTCTAAGAAGAGATGTTGCGTTTTCGCCGTCCTCTCTAACCAAACATTCAATAGCAAGGTCACGCAGGCTCATTCCACGGAGATCTCTTGCACCTTCCGCCGGATTCTCAACGTTCTGACCTGCTCTTAAAACAAGTGCATCTGATGCCGCCGCTCTGAACTTTGTTCTCTCGTCAGTTTCGATAGAGAGTGTTCCTGCTGTATTAAGCGGATTTTGACCTCTGCTTGCACTGAGCTGTGTAAGGACTGCTGCTCTTACCTCTTCGATACTGTTTCCGTTTACGATGAACTGTTCAGGTTCAACATCAAAGGTTCTGCAAAGGGAATTGATATCTGCAATTCTTGAACGCTCTGCGGTAATTGCTGCACTTCTGATTGCATCTGCATTTTCAGGTTCAGTATTTGCCGGTTCATCGTCAAGACCTGCATCAATCTCACCTGTTAAGCGTTCGATATCTTTCTGAAGATTATCAAACTCCGTCTGCTCTTCCGCCGTTAAATCTCTGCTCTCGGCTTTTGCGGCATTTCTGATAGCCTGCTGCCTGAGCATTTTCTGTGTTCTCTGCTGTCTTCTGTTCATTTTAATAAATCCTCCTTATATAAGATTTAAGTTTTTGTTAATTTGAAGTGTTGCATCTACAACACTTAATGTGTCGCCTTTTGATTTTGCAGGCGACTGCAAATTGATAAATTCAGCATTTCTGCCTACTCCGACTGTTTCATCTGCCGGTACACTGACAATTGATATTTCATAAGGCTGCCATTTTCTTGCAATGTAGCAAGGACCTGTAAATCTACCGTCAGCAGATGTTTTGTTTGCCCCTACTTCTTCAATGCTGTCAATGCAATAGCCGACTGAAACACCCTTAAGCGTTCCGCTTTTAACTTTCTGATAAATCAATTCAGAATCAGCATCATTGTCAAACTCAATTTCCGCATAGCCTCTATTATTTTCAATCCAAGCTTTGATTACCTTACCAATAACGTAATCCCTTTTATGATTGAAAAGAACAACACCTATTGAATTAAGTCTTGTAAGGTCGATAGCACCGTCAGAATGGTCAAGAATTTCAGACCCCCAGCATCTTTCATACGGCTCTTCACTTGAAAAACTAAGTATAAATCTTCTACTGTTTTCGTCATCATCTTTGGCTCGGATTTCGGCATAAAGTTCTCTGCGATTATTCATCGGCGGAGTTCTCGCCTGAGCCTTTTCCGTCTGAGTTGTTGTCTGCTCCTGACTGCGAATCATCATCGGAATTTTGCACATTTTGAATGTTTCGCTTATTTCCTCCAAAAATTACACCTCCCATCTCATAACCTTTTGATTCTGCATATTCCAAAACTTCAAAGATATCTGCAAGCTGTTTTCGCCAATCCTTGCCGTTTTCTGCACAGATTTCCTTGAATGTCTTTTGGCCTGTTTGTAATGCAATCTTATTTGCATTTGACTCTTTTACGGGGTCTATCCATGGTTTTGAAGCCTTAAACCACTGATGTTCAAGATAACTTTCTTTGTTTTTCCAAAAATCAGGAATAACAAATAAATCGCAAAGAACACCTGAAATAACAAAACTCTCATATATTTCATCAAGCAATTCCTGTACAAGTTCTATGTCCTCTATATAGGTTTCACCGTCCTCAATAATGCCCTGTCGAGCTGATGAGTAGTTACTTTCAGACATATCCCTGCTTGTTGCCTCATAGCTTAAGCCTTGCCCTGCACCAATCAATCTTTGCTGTAATTTAATAAACTGCGCTGCATCCGTTGACTGTCCAGACGGATTAACTACTTGAATTTCATCACCTGCATTTAATTCCTTAATCATTCCCGGTGCAATTGTTTTTCCGTCATAACTGAAAGAATTACCTGCTCCTGCATGATTTCTTCCAATACCTGTTGTAGGTATGGTTTTCTTAATAAAAACAGACAAACAAGCAGCAATACGCTCTTTAACAGATACTGCTGTCATAAATTCATTTGTATCTCTAATTCTTGTGACAGTAGGTGCTACATCGCACATTTCTCTGATTTGTGTTGGCCTGTTCTTAGTCCAATATGTAATAACATTCTTTGCGGGTATAAACTTAGGGTCTAAGTATGTATAACCATCATTTGCTATCTGTCTGAACCAATAACCTACCGGCTCACTTACACTATTTACCTCAACACCACCGATAACTCTGTTACCGCTGTTATGCGGTTGAAGATGCGTTGAGTCGAGTTCATCCACTTCCACTGCCTGCAACTTAAAAGGAACAATTCCACCCTTGGAATAGCATTTAATAAAGATTATTCCACCATCTACCTTTTTTCTTTTCACAGCCATTCTGAGCATCTGATTCAAACTCTGCGTTTTGGTAATATCGCAGTTTTGTTTTCTGCACCAGCGTTTCCATGCTGTTTCTATCTGCTTGTTAAGCGTTTCATTGCCCTCTACCATTGCCTGCAATGTGTAACCACCACCGATTACATTACGCTTATATGCACTTATAACCGAATTCATCATATCGCTGTTGCGTTCAAGATCTCTTGCTCTTGCTCTGACAGTATCTCGGTCATTCCGGTCTGTCATTTCAGCAGTTTGATTAAAAACTCGCCAGTTATTATTTACTCTGCCATATCCTCCGGCATCATAATTCTGCCGCATCTCTTCACATAATGCTCTGTATGCCTCACGGCGATATGCTCTTTCAGGTGCGACAAATTCAATAACATTGTCAAGGAAATTATTTCTTTTCTCTGCCATTGTTTTTACCTCCCATCAAATATAGCAACATAGCAATCATCTAAAAGCGGAGAATTACTTTGTGCAAGCTGTGCTTTTAGATCTTTTTCAATGTTATAAAGTTCAGTCAGATTTGCTCTTGTTAAAGAACGAGAACCAATTTTATAGCTTTGTCCTGTAACAAGAACTGTATATATTGCTTTCTGCACTTCTTCCAACATTTTCTTCGTTGTCATGTTCCCCATATTTGATGGTTGTTCTTCATCCGGTAAAGCTATTCCAACAATTACATTAGCCATTTTTATACCCACCCTTCATTGTTATTTATCCACTGTTCTTCAGAACTTTCAGCCACCTGCTGCACTTGCTGCTGAACCTTGGGCGGCTCTGGCTGTTCATTCTGAAGATGCAATCTTCTTACACCAAGCATATCAGCACCAGCCATACAATAAACTTCAGTATCAAGATAATGGTTATCTGCATGGCTTGTTTTCAGCACCCAATTCTGCTTTACGGTGCCGTTGCTTGCTTTAACATTGACCTTATGTTCAGCTGTTACCTGCTCTGCATATTCTCGATCACATCCCTGATATACCATCCATGAACCTTTGCCGTTTTTCTTTTTCATTCTTCCGGCAATCATATCTTTATATTTACCACCGTCAACAATTACAAGATTCATTCCATAAGCCTTGCTATCGGTTTTATTAACATTACTTAATTTGAAATTACTGAGCATGGGATTTGATGAACCTTTACAAGGCAATGCCCAATCTGAATTGCTGGCACAAAAATCATATACCTCATCGGCATTATTACCTGAGTCTATGAGGCATAAATCAACTACAAGTTTAGTGCCGTCCTCTTTTTCATATTCAAGATTCATAATGTTTTCAATTTCACCGAAATCGAAGCATTGCCCATGTGCTATATTCTGACTTGTAATGAAATCGCCCCACGCTCTGATAGTCCAATACAAGCAGTTTTCCTGAACGTCCACACCGCCAGTCAGCAGTTTTGCCCACTGTGGAACAACAAATTCAGGTAAATCCGTCTGTCTTTCAAGAACAAGATCGGCATTTGTTTTCAGTTTTGTATCTTCCCAAGGTTCAGCAAGCCACGAATTAACAAAATTCTGAAATTTTTCAGGATCGCCCTTGCTTTCTAAAAACTCTTTTGCAATTTCAGAAAAACGAACAAACGGCGAATACAATGTATTCATCCAAAATGCAACCTTGCGAGCATATTGAGTATGCTTTTCAACAACTTCCCACTTACCGAAACGAAGCATCTGTTTTTTATGCGAATCATTTATAACGCTGCCGCACTCTTGACAACAATAAAATGCATGCTCTGCTCTGTCAGCTGATGACATATCCTCGCCGTCTGGCCATTTAAGTTGACTGAATTTAAGTTCAATATAGTTACCACAATGCGGACAAGGCACTTTGTAATGCTTTATAACATCCGAATTTTCCAGTGCTTTCCATATATGACCGCTTTTAAGTGTGGGAGTTGATGTTAAAAAGATTTTTTTGTTATGAAAGGTTTTTGTTCGCTCTCTGGCAAGGCTTACCGGGTCTGCTTCCTTTTTAGATGCACCCGGATATTTATCCGTTTCATCCATAAACAGATATTTGATAGGCTTTGAAGCAAGCCCTGTAGGTGAATTTGAGCCTACAAGGCTTAAATACATATCATCAAATTGAAGTTCAAAAACAGAGGATTCAAACTCATGAAACTTTTTTGATAACTGAGGCGATGCCTTAAACATTGGCTGCATACGGTTTTCCGATACTGATTTTGCAAGCGGTTCAGTAGGGTATACAACCATTGTAGGGGCAGGATCTTGTCCGACTATATAACCGAGCATATTATGCAGACACTCTGTGCCGCCTACCTGAGTCGGTTTTACAAACGCAATCTCTTCCGTTTCAGGATTATTAAATTCATCCATGATGCCGACGAGATATGGTGTCATATTATTGCGCCACGGTCCCGGCATTGCTGCCGTTTTTGCATCTAATATTCTGTATTTTTCTGCCCATTCCGATACTGTGATTTGTTCCGGTGGCAATAGTGAAGTAGTGGCCTGTTTCAGATATAAAGGTATTTGATATTTTGTAAACCTTTTCTTTCGCATTGCATTACCTCTTGTCTTTTTCTACCTCATCTTGAGCAACACCGGCAACAACAAATCCATTGAGCAGATTTACAATATCCGAATTAATTTCACTTTCAATACTCCTTACCTGTGTAGGCTCTACAAAGCCGTTAATCATCCCAGAAACCCTTGAGGGAATGCTCATTGCAAACTTCTTAAAAACAGTAAAAAAGCGCCTATAATCGAGTTGTACATCCTCTTTCAAGATGTATTTGCCCTCAATTATCTGCGTTTTAATTTCGTGTAATTTATTTTGGCTTTCTTTTAATGCAATTTCTGCTTCAAGTTTCTGTTCTTTTAATTCTTCCTCTTTGTCAGATTTCGGTGATTTGCCATAAGCTTTGTCTGAAAGATATTTAACATATTTTTGAATAGTCGGCACAAGGTCATATCTTCTACCTTTAGTTGTTGTGGTTGTAGGCAGGATGCCCTCCTGCGTTAATTGCTGTATTCTTCTTACTGATAAGCCGAATAACTGTGCAATAACTTCTACTTTGTAAAAGTTAGCATCCGACTTGATTTTTCCATTCTCATTCAAAATTAACTGCACCTCCTCTAATTCTTTTATCTTACGAGGATTATTGCTTACTTTTTTTGAAGAGCGACCCATATTTAATTACATCCTTTCTAAAGAGAGTTATACTTTACCTTTTCCCCATCAGGTGAAATCTTATAGACTTCAGTATCTTCTCCCATATATCGGATGTATCGCTTGACTTCTACATCAACAAACTTTTCATCAAGTTCCATAATGTAGGCTTTTCTTTCCAACTGCTGGGCAGCAATCATAGTTGAACCGCTGCCACCGAATAAATCGAGGACTTTCCAACCATACCTGCTGCTATTGTGTATTAGTTTACCCACCAACGCTACTGGCTTCATTGTCGGATGTTCGTCATTTCTGGTAGGCTTATTTTCAAATATAACAGAAGTAGTATTTTTGTATTTACTCTTCTGCTCCTCAATAAAGGCGAGGAGTTCCTGCTTTGACATTTTGTCAAATTCAATATCATCGTCAAGAATAACTGTGTCCTGACATCTATCATCAATAAAATAGTGTGCTGCTCCCTCTTTCCATCCATAGAGGATAGGTTCGTGCCGCCACTGATAATCCTGTCTGCCGAGTACAAAGGTATTCTTTTCCCATATCAGACATTGTGCCTGCTTAAAACCTGCATCTGTAAAAGCTTTGCGGAAGTTAATTCCCTCATTTTCACTATGAAAAACATAGATTGCTGCACCTTCACGGAGAGCCATATATCCCTGATACAACGCATCAAATAAGAAATGATAAAAACTTATTGAGTCCATATTATCATTTTTTATTGATGATGTGTTTCTATGGCCTTTACCGATATATTCTTCAAGATATTCCGCTTTATCACCATAATTAACATTGTATGGTGGGTCGGTAATCAGCAAATCAGCCTTTTGTCCATCCATGAGTTTTTCAATGTCCAAAGGGTCTGTACTGTCACCACACATAATACGATGATTTCCGCATATCCAAATATCGCCACGTTGCGTTATAGGTGTTTCGATATTCTCATATTCTTCATCAGAATTGAAATCATCATCCTCAGCTGATTCTGCGATATTAAGGTTTTGCATTTCTTCCTGAAGAAGTTCAAGTTCAGATTTTTCAAAACCTGTTAAGGACAAATCATAGTCTGACAGGTCAAGTTCGAGCAGCAATTCAAGTTCTTTTTGCTTATCCCACTTGCCGTCAATTTTATTCAGCGCAAGATTCATTGCCTTTTCTTTTTGCTTATCAACATCAACTACAACACATAATGCCTCAGTATATCCGAGTTGTGTCATAACATTATATCGCTGATGTCCGCTTATAATTGTACCGTCTTTATTGACAATCATTAAATCAACATAATCAAATTCATCTATGGAGTTCTTTATGTATTCCCATTCAGGGTCGCCCGGTTGCAATTCTATTCTCGGATTGTATTCAGCTGGTTTTAAGACTTTGAATTTCATCAACTTTACATCTGGCTGTTTCTTATTCATACAAACTCCTTTCTGTATTTTTGCGAAATGAATTTTACAATTTGTATTTTTAACTAATCTATTAAGATAGAAATATAAAATATTTATACTCTGCGTAACGAAATGAGGTTTTCAAAAAAATTTTTCATCCGATTTTTCTTCGAGCCTTCCTCGCCCCGCACTCTAAATTTGCTTAGGTAGTACCTTTTTTATTTTGGGTCGCTCTTGTTCATGATATGAGTGAGGTATAACCGCCTCTGTCCATTCTCCCTTTGAGTGGATGCAAGAGAGTAAATAATAATCAATAACCTTTCAAGTCTGCGGCTACCTCACTCTTTATAAAGAAAAAGAACAAGCGGTCAGGGGTTGACTGCCTGTTCTTCTTTATAACTTACTACTCTATCATAGTAGCACATTCAAATGTACAAATGTGTACCAAATTATATAAACCTATTGTCCATACTTTTCATTGATTGTTTTATTTAATAATTCTATTTCATTCATTATCTTTCTACATACTTCAAAAGGTACATTATTATTCCTGTATATTATATACAACCCTTTAACATATTCTTTTTCTTTTTCAGAAAGAAATATAGAATTATCTTCATCAATAATTTTTTCCAGTCTATTGTACTTGCAAATGTCAAAGAATTTATCAAGGTTATTCATTCTTCTTACCTGCTGCTTCAATTAACTTTGCGTGTTCAAAACAATAGTCACCATATATTCTGCACAATTGAGGATATATGATTTGTGCTACTGCAAACGGCACACCATTGTTTTGAAAAACTCTATAACTCTTTTCCAAATGCTTACCCTTTGCTCTTTCAATAGGATCTCTTGATTTTTTCATGGCCTTACATTGTGCATAACAATCAGCATACTGTTTTTGGCTGACCGAATTCATAGCATCTTCAAGAGTTGGGCGAAAAGGATTATGATTATTCTTCTTAAATATAGGCTTCATATTTAATCCTCCTTCACTATTGCAATAATATCTTTTTCATTCACCAATGTGAAAGATTCCTTGCCGATTTTTATATCAGTTCCGGCATAATGCTGAATTATGACTTTTTGGTTTACTGCAAGGGTTTTGTCTGCAACACCTGCACCGACTTTAACAATCGTGCATATTTCAGGCTTTTCCTGTGCCGACACTGCAAGAATCAAGCCGCCTGCACTTACCTTTTCCTTTTCACCAAAATGCACCAACACACGCTGCCCTAATGGTGTAATGTCTTTAATATCATTCATTCTGATTCCTCCGTTGAATTTTCATCATCAAATTCTTTAATGATTTTTTGAACCTTTGCATACTGCAATAATTCATCAAGTCCATTTGCAAGATGATAACTGAGGGTACTGCGATGAGCATAAAACTTTATTTGAATAATATCTTTGTCGCTGTGACCATCAATATATTTAAGTTCAAGCACTGAACGGTTCTCGCTGTCAGCAGGCAGGAAATCCATAATATCCATGATTTGAAGCATTATTTTTTTTGCTTCACACTCCTGCGCATATATTCGCTCCTCCAATTCGCTTTGCCGAAAAATGTAACTTGCTGCACCTGCTCCCGGTTCATTATTATTTGGCAAACTTGATATGTTTTGAGTGCCGAGAGGATATTTCATATCTTCAATGAGATTATTTCGGCGGCAGCGAAGTATTTCAACATTGTTCTCTGCTTTCCGATATCGCTTCAGATAATTTCTTAGCATATTTCTTTTATGTAATTGTTCTTGGTTTTCTTTTTCCATTCTCGGTCACCCCTCATCTTACTTTTTACCGCCATATTTACAGCTGATAAAGAAAATTGCAACAATTGATGCACAGATTATCGCTGTAATGGTGATACCTGTCCAATTCATTCGTTTTGCACCTCCTCCGGTTCAACAATACCCTCCGCATAATACGGTTTGCATTTGAACATTTTAATCAATCCGAGTTCTTTGCTCTTATCATCCCAATTAAGGATTCTTACCCCTCTGTCATTCAAAATTGAAAGCATATAATTCATAGAGGTTATAATATCCTGCGTGGAAGTTTCTCTCAACTGCTTATCAGCTGATTTGCTTTTCTTGCTCTTTCCGGGTTTGAACTTTTTATGCTTTTTGCTCATTGTCTGCACCTCCAAGTTTATTATTAAAGCCGTCTTTAACTATCTGACCATCTGAATTGATTTCAACACTGTCAATAAGCCAAGGAATTTTCCTATCACTTATCTTTTCAAGTGCAATTTCACAATCCTGATATTTGTAAAGTGCAGCATCCATTTTTTTCGACCATACATTCATATCATTTTTTATGCCACACGCATTCGAGTCTTTGTTATAAGGACAATTACAACAAGTGAGGTCATCACATCCCCAATCTGTCAGATTCTGCTGTATTCTCATACCCTTAAAATAAAGCCTGAGCAGTCGGCGATAATAAAATCGCCTTTTGATTTTAAGTATCAGTTCTTTCATTTTTCCTGCTCCTTTTGGTGATTTCACAGGTATAACCGAATCTGCGGCGCTTACAGTTATAACAATCGCCCTTATCTTTTACAGGCGAATGCATAATACATTTGCCTGCTGCTTTCAGTTCTTCAGCACAGGGACGGCACATAAATACTTCTTTTGCCATTTGAATCCTCCTATATTCAATCAATTTTTCTTCCATTTCACTAAACCGATAATTGCCATAATGAAATTAAAGAGATAAAGCAGAGCCTGAGCGTACTGCTTATTGATAATGTTGTACATACACCAAAAGGCATTTGTGCAAAGCCATATACAAAAACACCAACGCTTTTGAAAGCTATTCGCTACTGTTCCGATAATGGATGCAAGCGTTACTATGTATGCAATATTATTCATTTGTTTTCTCCCATTGATTTATCATATAATTTAGCTTTAAGCTGTGTAATCTCATTTTCAATAAGTGGTATTCTGAGATTTTGTTTGCGAAGTTCATCATTGTTTTTACGAAGCTGATTATTACCAAATTCATATAACCGACAAGTCTTTACAACGCATTTATAACAATTATTTTCAGGACAAAGTTCCGAGCAAATCTTGCGATTTTCAACTGTATAGAAAGGACAGTCAACCATGCATTTATTTTTGTTATCATCAATCTCATCATCAGGAATAAGGTTTTTAAGTGCAAAGGCTATAACTTCAAAAAGACCACTTATATATTTTTCGTTTTCTTCTGCATAAATATCAATTGCATCCTCAACAAGTTTATGTTCAAGTTCTTTCATGAAATCTTTCGCTTTTTTAATTGTCATTATTTATAACTACCCTCCTTTGCAATTTTTTCGCCTTTTGTCTGTATATCATCAATAAATTCAACTACCATTGATTTGATTTTTTCAATTATCCATATATCGTCAGATGTAACTGTGATTTTGTAACCATCACTTTCTGCTCTGGTTGAGATTTTAGTAATCAAACCAAAAACTCCTCTCTTGCTGTTTCTTATTCAACCTTTCTTCAAGACGATAAGTTTTATCTGACTTTATACTGTTTACCCTTGTTTCGCAATGGAATATCATTTTCAACTGCATCAGCATAATTTCTACATCAGCAATTTCTTCAGCGATGTTATCAACATTTTCTTTGCCTCTGATGCTTTTTGACAATGACTGTATCAGTTCCGACATTTCTTCCATTGCCATGATAATCTGTGGCTGTTTACCATATTGTTCAACTGCCCTTTTGCAAATTTCTTTTTGATAACTCATTTTTATCCCTCCAATCTAAAGCCTGTCCGCATTTTTTACAAAAAACATCTTTGCACGGATATCCGAATGCTTTTTTATTGCGTTCTGCTTCCCAAATCATAATAATACCTTGCTGGCATACAGGGCATTTATAAGATTGACCTTTTGCTATGTCAGGGTGCGAGCCTGTTTTGACAATTGCTTTTTGAAACTTTTCGGAAAAAGTGTCACCAATAACAGGCTTTTTCGGTATCTGCTTTTCAAGGGCTTCAATACCCTTTGTAAGTGCCTCAACATCTGTATCGCAATCATCATCAAATATACGCAAATCTTTTAATATTTCAATTGCTCTGTCAGGTGTCATTGATTTACTCATTGTCATAATCCTCCGCTGCATCACTTTCAAGATATTTAATGATTCCTTTAACGCATCTTGTTACAACTGTACTGTCTCCAGTGCAACTTGTATCATTACAACAGCAACAAGGAACATTACCAATATGATTTAATTCGCTTGCTAATTCTTCGATACTCATCGTCTTGATTTTTTCATAGTTTGTCATTGTCTGCCTCCTTATCGTTATAGATAATCATTGTCGATTGAGTTGTTATGAGCAATCCTTGTATGTGGCTGACAGAACAGGAATATTCAATTGCTAACACATCTACAGTTCTTATAAACTTTTCAACCTCTTCATCAAAGTTTGAATTGTTAAGTGGATTGTAACTGACCGTTATTGTCCTTACTTTTTCTTTTCTATCTTTCATGCTTTTCATTTGGCATTATCCTTTCGTATGATCGTAATCTTCAAATCTTTTTATTTTTCTGAAAATTCTTTTATTATTACACCAGCGTTGTAAATATTTAACTTCCTGCGGTGCATTCGGTTTATCATAAATCATTACATAAGGGTCATATCCCATATCACGCAAGGTATAAATGCGGTATAAGTTTTCATCCATGGTTGTATCATAATTGCAAAGAACATATACAGAGCCATAATGACCGTGAGGCTTATGCTTTGCATATTTCTTGTAAAGCGATAAACCTTTGAGCACCGGTTTTTCCTCTTTCATATAATCCCATGCAAAATGTATTTCTTTAAGCCTGATTTGATTTATCAATGCTATGTTTTCTGCGGTGAGTAATCTTGCATCTAAGCCTTGAGTGAAGTCTATGTATGCCTTGCTATCGACTAACTGCTGCAATAAAGGCAAATGCTCCTTGCAAGCGAGAATGTTCGGATCAAGCAGTTTTATGCATTTCTGATCGCTCCAAAATTCTGATAAATCTGCAACCTTTTTACTGCATCTGCCCTCCTTTTCAGCAACAATACAAAAATGGCAACCACGAGGACATCCTCTCGTTAGATATCCATAGGCGGTATCTTTTGTAAGTATTGGATATAAACTGTAATCAGGATATTGATGTTCGATTTCATCAGGCAGTTTATTATCCAATCCATAACCTGTGCCGCCTTTAGCATTTGGCATATATTGGATATCTTGACTGTATGTATCATCAAACACTTTGCTTTGATATACAATGTCATATTCTTTGAACAAATTGCACCATTCAACATCATCACCTTTAGTTTTGTGATATGCTGATATTTTCATCAAAGCTAAATTTGGAAAGTTATGTCCGTCAACATCAATTAAGCCGATTTTCATAATTCACCTACCCTGCTGCAACTGAATTGAATTCAAGCATACTGTTACAATGCTTAATACAAAGCCATGCGCAATTCGCCATAACAAGTACCTTAGCAAATGGCGGCGGTACTGCATTGCCGCACCTTGCTACTTGCTTACTTTTTACATAAACCTTTCCGTTGCAATCTATTTCAATAATGTAATCGTCAGGAAAGCCCTGAGCCTTGTATAATTCCTTTGGCTGGAGCATTCTCAAGCCGATATCTGATATAAAATACTCAACACCGTTGATATTAAATATCAGAATTTCATCATCTGCTAAATTCCAGTCAGTATATGTATTGAGCAGTTCCCTAACCTTACTCCAAAAGCCGAGATTACAACCGGGTTTATACTTTTTGACATACACCTTTGTATAAGCAAAATGTGCGCCGCTTGTTGTAATTGTGTTCAGTGGTTCATGGATTGACCTGCAGTCCATATTGTTTCTGAGTATAGTCAGATAAGCATTGCACAGGTAATGTCTTGGCTGCACTGTTATTGTCTGTAATGGATTGCAGACAGTATTTGCATGATCTGCTCCGCTGTAATATTGTGTTAAGAATGGCAGACTTAATGACATTCTGTCTTTTGCGGTTACTGTCGGCATAGGATTATTTATATCAACAGTATTCTCACCATTGCCATAATATTTTGATAAATACGGAATGAATACTCCATATCTCGGTGAGCTGTCAACAGTCATAATCGGTTTATCAAGGCTTTGACCTCTTACCTCTGCCTTTGTTGTTTCACTGTGATACTGAATCAGTGCAGGCATAATCAATGTCTGTTCTGCCTTACTAACAATTGTTTGCAAGGGTTGTTTTACACTGTAATTTCTATCAGTACAGAATCCTGTATGTCCTATCGGTGACATATACGGTGTACAGAAATACTGCTTGCAACTGCTCACTATTGTTGGCAGTGGCTTTTCAATATCATGCACTCTCGGACTTTGTCCGCTTCTCTCACCATAACCGATAGGAACAATAAACGGTTTACTTTCCTTTATGACAAACTTATCCAGTCCTCTTGCAATTCTTCTCTGTGTATTCACTGCAAGAGGCTTCTTTCTGTCAAATATAGACTGACACGGCAATGAAAAATCAATACACTCTGCTGCTGTTCTGTAGGGCTTGCGTTTTCCGCTTTTAACCTCTGGGCTGTCTGCCGGTCCGTGTGTAGGTTCAGGCCACACAATCGGCTCACCGTCACATCTTGCAATAAGAAAGAATCGTTTTCTGATTGTCGGTGCACCGTAATCACAGGCTTTCAGCTCTCTATGTTCAATCTCATATCCCAGTGCCGACAACTGACTTTTCCAACGTTCAAAGGTTTCACCCTGCTTTGACTTAACAGGCTTACCCTTTCGCACAGGACCCCATGTCTGGAACTCCTCTACATTTTCAAGGATAATAACTCTCGGTCTTACCATTCCAGCCCATTTGAGCACTATCCACGCAAGACCTCTTATATTCTTATCAACAGGTTTACCACCCTTCGCTTTTGAAAAATGCTTGCAGTCAGGAGAGAACCAGGCAAGACCTATCTGCTGACCTTTGCATATTTCTTTCGGATTGATATCCCATACACTTTCCTGATAGTGTTCAGTATAGGGATGATTCGCTTTGTGCATAGCAATTGCATCAGGGTCATGATTTATTGCTATGTTCACAGGTCTGCCTGTTGCAAGCTCTATCCCGCAGCTTGCACCGCCACCACCTGCAAAGTTATCTACTATCAGATAATCAAACATGCTTGTTTGTGTCATTCTCTTAAGTCTCCTTATTACTATAAGTCAAAGCCTATCTGCGTTGATGTGTTGATTACGCTTTTACAATTTTTAACTGCCTGTTCAAACCAAATAGGCTTTAATTCAATGCCGATTGCTTTGCGTTCTCTCTCAAGAGCAACGTAAGCCTCTGAACCAATACCCATAAAAGGAGTTAAAACAGTTTCACCGGGATTGCTCCACAAGTCGATTGCTCTGCGTATTACAGATAACTGCAATGGGCATATGTGTTTTTCGTCTTTTTCATCTCTGCAAGATTTACTCTGCAAAGTGTCTGATGGATTTATATCCATCCATATAGGTGATGCATATTTCTGCCATTCCGATACAGGGAAAGACTCACTTGTATGTGTGATTGGCTCTGGATTATCTCCCGGCTTTCTCATTACAACAAGATACTCCGGCAATCCCTGTCTGCTCATTGCACTATCCTTTTTGATTTGCTTATGCAGCAATCCGAGTGCTTTTGTTCTTTGCATCTGTACAACAGGATCTTTCCAAATACAAACCTCTGAATGATAATGAAAACCAACCCTCTGAAAGAGTTCTATCAAATCACCTCTGAAATCCTGAATGCCGATAAATCCATCCCTGCCCTTGGTGGTAGGCAAATTCATACAGTGAACAGCCATAAGTCTGCCCGGCATAAGGCATCTGTATAATTCTTTTACTATGTACTCAAATTGAGTGTAAAACTCTCCGAGTGTCTTGCAATTTCCCAAATCTCTCTCGCTGTTTGAATAAACATAGAGGGATGCAAAGGGCGGCGAGTAAATCATAAAGTGTACTGAATCATCAGGTATGCCTTTTAATACTTCTGCGCTGTCGCCGTTATACAGTGCCATATTTTCATCAATATACTGTTTAATTACGCTATCCAACTTGGTAATACCATCCTTTCCGGTGCTATATATTTATCTGTCATCCTTGTTGTATTATTTATATCTGCCATAAGCACATCCTTAGTGCGACTTGACAGTTCATTCATAAACTTTAATGCCTGCTGCTGTTTATGCTCAATATTATCTTTAACAGCACCCTCGGCCTCGCTTACAACGATATAAGCGTCAACAGGCTGGTTCTGTCCGAATCTCCAACATCTGCGTACAGCCTGATAATATTTCTCAAAGCTATCAGATAATCCTACAAATATTTCATTGTGGCAATTCTGCCAGTTCATACCATAACCGCAAATTGAGGGTTTTGATACAAGCACTCTGATGTCGCCATTGGCAAATCCCAACATTGATTTAACCTTATGCTCGTCCGAATCAGAGCCTTTGACCTCAACTGCACCATTGATATTTTTCTTGAGTAATTCACTTTCATCATTGAAATCACACCACACAAGCACCTGCTCATCAGTGACATTAGCAATTTCACAAGCTGCCTTAACTCTATCAACAAGGCTGTCCTTTCTTGCCTTTGCCCTTTTCTGCAATGTTTGTGTTTGTGATGGTAGCATCATAAACTGCCCCATATCGTTTTCCATTTCTGATTCAACCGTTATTTGTTTGAGTCTTAATTCAGGCAATGTATATCTGTCATCCTGAAATCCTAATACACTTGGATTTGGCACAACCGCTGCCCATGAGGCTATCCAATCCCAGAAAGCATTTTCTGCATGGCCTTTGAGCCTCCACTTTGCAACATCTCCGCCGTCATGCACAAAGAATGTTGCAAGCATTTCAAAATATCCCATAACACTTAAAAATTCAGAATGATTGCCAAGTTCCATATAATCATTCGGTGCAGGAGTTGCAGACCAACAAGACTTGTACGGAGTGTGGGCGAATTGCTCAATCAATTCTGTTCTGACTTTGCCAATGCTGTTTTTAAGTATTGAACTTTCATCAAGAGCAACAGCTCCAAAAGCGGAGCAATTGAACTTATGCAGTTTCTCGTAATTGGTGATATTTATAGCACCCTTTTTGATATCTGACTGCATTTCGCAGATATTGACTTCAATACCGAATTTATCACCCTGTTTAACTGTCTGCTCTGCTACTGCAAGAGGTGCAAGTATTAGTGTGCTATCGCCTGTGTTTTTTCTGATTTCATCAGACCACATTAATTGCTGGAGTGTTTTTCCAAGTCCGCAATCCTCAAAATAAGCACACTTCCCTTTTTTTATTCCCCACTTAACAAGCAGTTTCTGCCATTCAAAGGCTTTTTCATTAAGCTCTGACAATGCAATATCAAATCCTGCATTTACTGCTTTTAATTGCTTTGATGCAATAAATTCAGTATATGTCACTTCATATCCCTCACTCTCATAGGAAATATCATTGTCAGGAGTGAAGATGTATCGTTTTTAATCTCAATATAAATAGGTTTTTGACAATTCTCACCCATATTAATATCTACATCACCGCTGTAATTGGAAAGCATATCAGCAAGCCATATTCCGTTAAAACCTCTTTTGAATTCTTTAGAACTGTCAAAAGAAGCAGAAACGAACTCAGAGCCTTTGCTTGTTTCGTTTGCTGATGATACAACCTTAATATCAGAATTATCATTCTCAACAATAATAGGCTTTCTATTATCACTGTTTACAATAGTTATTCTTTCAATAGCTGACTTCATTTCTGCAACATTAACTGTTACAGGGAATGTATCAAACTTCAATGCACTGTTGTAATCAACAAACTTTTCAAAAATTAAAGTTGGTGTAATAATGAAATATTCTCCAACCTTAAAAAGAGCCTTTTGCTCTGAAATCTCGCAACATTCAATATCAGCATTTTCACTGATTGCAAGAGCAATAACTCGCTCGATTTCTTTCTTCGGAATAAGGAGTTGAATTTTGCTTTTGCAGGCAGTTTTGAAAAGAATAAACCTGTATCTATCTGTTGCAGCAATTTCTATATTTCTACCATTTCCGTTAAAATAACAACCGCCTGCTACATTGCTTGTCTGCATATCTGCACTGCAATATCTTGTAATTTTCTTGATTTGTGACAGCAGGCTTTTATCAATTACATTCATCTTCGGCATATTTTCATCAAATATCTTAGGCTCAAAGAATTTATTGCTCATCTGAAAATCACTTGACGAGCGGTTATATTTTACGGTGAGAGTATCGCCTGCTGCTTCCATTTGGAATTCATCACTGCTGATTTTATTGATCAAAGCAATTGCTTTCTGTGGTATAAATACCTGCTGCTCACCAATATCTTTTGCATTGACATAAGCGGTAACAGTTCTGGTCTGTAAGCAGAGCTTATCGCCTATATATATCAAGTGCATGGTTTCACCATCTGAGAACTTCAACAAGTTCTGTGCTTTTTTAGAAAAATCATTTGTTTTTAACTTAATCATTATTCGTACCATCCTTCATATTGAACATATTCGGCATTGTAATTGTTGTTATTTCTTCATTGCTTTCAAATGAATTTAATAAATCATATATCAACATTAAGTCAGGATGTTTTTCAAATTCTTTTTTGTATAATTTCAACCTTGATTCAAGACTTTTTATAATAAACGGACTTTCTAATGCAGATACACTGCTGAGGTGTTCATTAAGATAATCGTCTATTACGCTCTGGGCTTCATTAAAAGTAGTGTTAATGATATTTCTATCTGCTTTGCTGAATATCTGTGTAGTTTTTTCAATTCTTTCTTCTTGTGTCATAATAATTACCTTTCTGTTTGACCGATGTCTGCCGACTTGAAAAGGGAGTACAACTGCTAACACCATCACAGTTAAATAATCCTTGCCTCGATGATTAGAAAATCACAAACCAAAAGTCCATTGGTGTTTTGAATACTGTTAATCAAGTCAGGCAGCACATCGCTTTTATTTAGTTTTCGCTGTTCTC
Organism: uncultured Clostridia bacterium; assembly: GCA_947176035.1. Taxonomy (GTDB): domain Bacteria; phylum Bacillota; class Clostridia; order Oscillospirales; family Acutalibacteraceae; genus Eubacterium_R. The sequence goes on from CAMWPJ010000014.1 coordinate 24,662, forward strand.
TGCAATCATTTTGTTGGTCAGCGTTTCACTTGCTCCATCAGCAATTTTGTTTAATTCATCAATAAGTGATGCTGTTACGATATAGTCACAAGGCTGAATTAAGGCCTCAACTACAAATCCAACTTTAACAACTATGTAAAGAGAGCCGTCCGCCCTCATTCTTTCATAGAATTCATAATTGTCTTTTATGAGCGGTGTAATATACTTTGTTTCAATAAACCTTAAGCCTTTTGATGTCATAAGAGGAATAACCGCTCTATCCATGCACTGAAGATTTGTTGAAAACACTCCGCAAGGCTTATCGCTGTCAGTTGTATCGCTACAATTTATTACTGCTGGCATATCACCGATTCGATATATCATTTCGTTTTTCTTTTTCTCATCCAGTGATAACACACTTGCAATCGTGTCTTTGTTATATTCCGGGTGTTCATATAACGGATATAATGCGAAGTCATCACCAAGCCACTGGTAATCTTCTGTATCGTAAAGTGATATAACTCTGCTCTTTTTACAGATTGTTTTTATCTTGTCAAAATTCATTGTTGTACCTCCTAAAATACCGGTGTAGCAGTTATTGCTACTGATAATGTGAATGTCAATATACCTGCTACATACGGCAGTATATTTTTAATAACTGTTTTCATATCGTTTCCTTTATGCTGATGCCGTGAATAAAAAGCATCAGTTTTCTTTTAATTATGTAGTCCTTTGTTTTATGGCCTTTGCAATCCTCTACAACTTGACGAAGTGAGCCATCAGGCATAACCACATCATAGACATAATCGGCTATGTAGGTTACTGCTCTTTCGTTGCGATATTCCCCCTGCTGCTTTGGAATCAATTCATATTTCACCTGATATTGCAGGTTCTTAATTGCACCGACTCTTTGCAGTATTTTCAACTGCTCCAAGCGATTTGATTCTGCAAGGCTGTCACGCTCTATTCCGTCAATGGTGATTTTTTGATTACCAAATTTGTTCTTCTTAGGCTTACCTGCTGCTGAATAGGTAAGACCTCTCTTTGCACAGTAGGCTTCAAATTCTTCCTCAGTCCATCTGAACATCGTATTTTTTCATCGCCTTTTCCAAAAGTCCATAATTGACCTGACTGCCTGCTATGCCGAACTCATAAATGTCTATCAGCTTGCTTGCGGTTATCAAAGCATCCATAAATTGCCCAGCATTGATCTGATGTGCATAATCAGTTCTTAATTGTTCGGTCGGTTTAATCAAATCAATTTGCCTTTTCGAGTATTCTCGGTATCTTTGATTATCCCTTGCCATAATCTGCACTTTGGAATTGATTTTGTTCATCTGACCTTTAACGATTTCTTTCGGCATCGCAAACTGCCTTGAAATAAGTATTGTGTATGTAAGTCCAAGCACAAGGTTTTGTTCTTCGAGAGATAAACCATACATACCTTCTTCAAGTCGGTCATAATAATTCTCTCTGTCGCCGGCAATTTCAAGAGCGATTTCAAGTGCCTTTTCTTTATCCACAAGTTCTTTAATTATGTGACTCATATATTCAACCTTTCCTTTTCGTTGCTTTTAACAAGGACATAACTTTGATAACGGTATGTACCCCTGTTATATGGATTTTCCGTGTAGCCATTTTCAAGAGTGGACTTGTCCACATAATAGCCTTGCCGATTCTTCGGAATATCTCGCCATCTTGAACCTTTCATTTTGGTGATTTTCGGTTTAGGGCGATATAGATTTTTTGAGCAATACACTTTCCCACGTGGGTGAAGTTTTTTTACTTCTTTTTCCTCGTCAGTTGTACCTCTTTCAAAATAAGAGCCAATAGTGTGATGCTTTCTTCCGTCAAGGATCTCAATTTTTGGATTTCCGTATTTCCATTCAGGAAAATCAGCAATATTAAATTTATTGTTAAAAACAAAATGAAAATGCGGACGAACACCCTCATCATGCAATCGACCATAATATTTCAGTTCAGCTCCATGTTCCTTATAAACTTTGCGCAATTGGTCAAAATAATTTCGCCTTATCCTGTTTAATTCCTCAACACTGTCAGGCAGTTTTCCTCTTGCAAAAGTGAATGTAATAAAATAATCACCTTTTCCGAAATTGCTGTTAACAACAACATCAGCTTTACGCTGAGCCCTCTTTTCAAGATATCGCTGTGTTTTTTCAGATACTTCGCCACGCTCATTTGTAGTGTTATATGTAATTTTTCCCTTTGAGCCATATCTGGTACAGAATTCTTTTACTACAACAATACAGTTGCCGCAGTCATATTCTTTTTTTATCCATGGCAATATTTCAACACCTCCTGTCATGCAACAAGAAATGTGAAACAGACAATATAAATCAACTCAAAGCCTACAGCTTTTCAAACAGATTTTCTTTTGCAATTAAGGCGAATGTTTCGTCACGCACCGACAAAGCCGAATTTGTAATGCAACGCATAATCACGCACCCACGCTGCTGTATTTGCTAAATATACTTTTTAGAAAAGTATCAAAACTAATCCGCCCAGCGACAACCTAATATGACCGTTATTGACGAGCAGTTAAACCTCTTGAATCACATTTGAAATTATGATGTAATATTCTTATAAAAATCTGCAAATAAGTTTACTTTAATCGAGCCGTCAAAGAGGGGTGCAAACCCTCTTAAAATCTTGACTTTTGAGCCGTTTCTTGATATAATATTTATATAGGTTTTAGGCACATTAACTTGTGCCGGGATTAGCTACTCAGAGTGCTGTTCTGAGTAGTTATTTTTTTGCCCTTTTTCACATTCCTGTTTCTTGTAACAACTGCAATCTACTACCGCCTGCGTATCATCCAGAAATACTGCAAAGCTATCGGCTGTACAAAAACATCTGCCATCACTTTGAAATTCACAATCATTGCATATTGCATTTGGCTTGTCCATGCCATGAACATCCCAGCCGAGCGATGAATATAAATCGTTTATATCTTCCCACTGCCTTTGACTTTTATGTTTTCGTCTGCGCCGACTCTGCTTGTCCTGCTGCTTGCGTTGCTTTTTTTCTTGCTGTTCGATTATGTAACCACCTGCTGCAAGCACAGCAAAGATAAAAGCAAATACAATAAAAAGATTCACCCACAGTTGCTGATTGTGCGTTAGTTCTGTCATGTTTCCACCTCCCCAGACAGTTTCATTTCACACTTATATTGGTCATACAGTTTTGCTAATTGCTCAAGTGCATATTCAAGTCTTTCTGTTCCATCCTCATTATCAAAATAAATGCTGTTTGTTCCTTTGTGCCTGATGTATTCACAATCTGCTTCAGCAGACCACCCATTAGGATAAATACGAATCATTATCTCTGATGTATGCGGAGCATAATCAAAAAACACATCTACTTTTGTCTGTGTGCTTATTTCATAGCATTTACCTAATATATTTGTTAGTAAATCTTCTGTGAAACTATCACATTTAGCCACTTCTAACACCTCCTTGCTGCTTAACTTCAACACTGTTAAGATATTCCTGAAGCAGTTCATCATTGCCCATTGCTCTGAGTGCTGCCTTTATCAGGTCTGATGCTGATTTCTTTAGCCTGTTCTGATTCGGAGTTCCATGGAAGGTCACCTTTGCTTTGCCGTTCAGGACAATGTATTCTTTTGTATCAGTATTTTCCATGCGTAACACCTCTTGCTATAATGTATTGATTGATATGTTTGTCTTATAACTTACGTGACAGGTAAGTTATGTTTAAAAAAAATCTTACCTGCTGCTTCTGGTTCAAGAGAATAGGCAGAAACAAATGCAAACATAAATGCAGAAGATGGTCTTTCTCTTCCGTTCATTACATTTGCTACTGTGTTTCTATTCATGTTTAATCTCTTGGAAACAGCGATATTGGTCTTATCGCCAGCGTGTCTTGCAACATCATTCATAGCAATAACATCAACATTGAATTCGCATTCTGTCATTTTCTCACCTACTTTCGTATTACGTAAGTTCATATTACACCTTAGCTTTGTCGTTGTCAATACCTTTTGCGTAAGTTTTTTAGCAATTCGCTAAAAAAATGTTGCATTTCATGTAAGTTAGTGCTATTATGAATACAAACGGAGGTTAAAACCAATGGCAATTTTGAATGATAGGATTAAAAACAGAAGAAAATTACTTAATAAAACATTATTAGAATTAGCTGAATACATAGGTGTTAAGGAAGCCACTATGCAAAGATACGAAAGTGGTGAAATAAAAAGTATTCCTTATGATAATATTGTTTTAATCGCTGAATGCCTTGACTGCACACCTCAATATTTAATGGGTTGGTCTGATTATATAAAAACTGAAATTAACTTCACTGAACACGAAATGGATTTAATTACAGCTTACAGAAACCAACCTGCAATGCAAAAAGCTGTTGACCGCCTGCTTGGTATTCAGGAAGAAAAGGTTGTTGTATTTCAGGCAGCACGAAGCACAAACAATACACCTCCGGGATATACCGAAATATCTAAATCAGTTATTGAGAAATTAGAAAATGCACCTGACTTTAAGGGCGATTTATAAATAAAACTTTAATTCCATTATTTACCTGTATATTTCAACGATAAATACATTGTAAAATATAACAGGTGATAGAATTGGAAAACTATGGTAGATATAAAAATATAAGAAATGCATCATGGCAAGCTTTGATAGATTTTAAAATTTCGCAATTACCTGTTATGTTATCAAATGTTGCAAAGCAGGCAAATATAAAAATCATTCCTGACAGCAATTGTCGCATACTAAATAATAATCAAATCGGTTTAAGCATCTATTCCAATAATAAGTGGTATATCATTTATGATGATACTAATATAAGAGCTTTCTCTTATACACATATGACGCTGCCGACGAAGCTA
>CAMWPJ010000015.1 GCA_947176035.1 uncultured Clostridia bacterium
CAATACTGTAATATAATTAAATCAAACAAAATATGGAGTGTGTTATGGAACTATATTTATTTGACAGAACCGAAAAAATAATTCATTTTGATGATTTATCAATCCTCAATAATAACAATAAAATAGATAATTTTGCTGAGGTATTAATGTCTGAAAATGAAGTGTTTGCTTTTCAGCTCGCTGTGCTTTGCGACAATGATGACATTATCAAAAGCATCACTTCAAACGGAAGCATCCGACTTGAGTGCATAAACACAGATGTTGTTGACAAGTACGGTGTGAGAAAAAACAAAACCGTAAATCTGACTGCTAATATTATTCAGCCTTTATTCTTTACTGCAAAAGCCGACAAGCTTGGTAAGAGGCAGGAGAAATGTACAATAACAATCAGCACTGAAAAAGAGGAACGCTCATTTGAAATGCTGTTTAACATCATTTCAAGTCCTGTTGAAAATGACGGCTACAATGATTTATGGCGATTGTCACGCATCAACTGGCTGAATTCTGATATGTGCATTGATGATACCGTTGTTAAACCTTACACTTCGCCCGAGATTATTGATGGTAAGTCATCCATTCTCGGCAGAGAAATCTGTTTTGCCGAAAATGGTATGCCAAAACAGATTCATTCAAAATTCAATGAGGCAATTGAGCTTGAAGAAACTGTACGGAAAAAGCTTTTTGCAAAGCCGACTGAATTTAATATTGACGGTGCATCACTGCCCTGCGGTGATACAAAGCAAACGCTTTTCAACAATCGCATTGAAAGCATTACAGCTTGTGAAAATGATAACTACCATGCAGCTGTTGCATCCGTACTCAGATATGAAGGATTATTGGAATACTCAGTTAAAATCACACCTAAAAAAGATTTTAAGGCAAAAAATATTTCACTCGATTTTTATATTTCCCGCGACTGCTCTTCACTTATGCACGGTTTGGGACACAGAGCATCAAAAGCAGAAAATCTTAATTTCAAATGGGATAATCAAAAACAGCAGGACAGTATTTTTATAGGCTGTGTAAACTGCGGCATGCGCCTTAAACTGAAAGCAGAAAATTATATCCGACCGCTGATTAATATTTTTTACAAAAATCTGCCATTAAAAACACCTGTAGAAACATGGGACAATAACGGCAAAGGCGGAATAAATGTAGAAACACAAAGCGACTGCACGCATATTTTTGCTTATACAGGTGAATTCGATTTTAAAAAGGATGAAACGAGAGACTTTATTTTCGAAATACATATCACGCCGCTCAAGCCTATCAACTACAAAAAGGCCTTTTCAGTAAGATATCATCATAATAATAAGCTTAAGGATGAAATCAAGGACATTGACGCAGCAGAAAGAAATGGACTGAGCCATGTTATTTTCCATCAGGGAAATATGATAATGCCGTTTATCAATTATCCGTTCTATGAAGTAGACAGATTAAAAGGCGCTGTGCAATATGCAAAGAAAAAGAATATCGGAATAAAGCTTTATTATACCGAGCGTGAGCACAGCAACCATATGGCGGAAACCTTTGTTTATAAAGCACTCGGTGATGAAATCATACTTCGCAAGCAAGGTGTCAGTCATTCGTGGCAAAAAGAAAAACCACAGTGGCTTATTGACAATTTCGGTGAGGATATTATCCCCGGCTGGTTTGTAAAATATAAGCACGGAAAGTATAAAAATGATCACGATATTTCCTTTATTGTAAGACCTGATACAAGACTTGATAATTATTATGTTGAGGGACTTAACTGGCTTGTTGATAATGTTGGTATAAAAGGCATTTATATTGACGACACCTCACTTGACCGCACAACACTTGAACGTGCAAAAAAAGTATTGCAAAAAACGGACGGACTTATTGATATGCACATGTGGAATCACGAGGAAGTGCGTGCAGGTGATGTAAGCTGTATGAATTTATATACAGAAATTATTCCGTTTTTAGACAGTGTATGGCTGGGTGAAGGCTTTTTCTATAAAAAATATTCACCTGAATATGTGCTTGCAGAGGTTTGCGGAATCCCCTATGGTGTTACAGGTCAGATGCTCGAGGGCGGCGGCGACTTGTACCTCGGTATGCTCTATGCAATGAACAACCGTTACGGCTGGGGATATACAAATGCAACACTTATGTATAAAATCTGGGATGATTTCGGCATTGCCGACAGCAAAATGCTGGGATATTGGCACAGTAAAAATCCTGTTAAGATCAATAATCCGAATGTACTCGCAACAGTTTATTTAAAGGATAACGAGGCATTGCTCTGCCTTTATAATTTCTCAAACAAAGCAGAAAGCTTCAATATTACAATTGATAAAAAATTGTTGGGCTTTGATGTTAAAAGCAGTGCCGAAATCAGATTCGGCAAGCGAAGCAGAAAAATGAAAAATATTTACAAATCATTTAAGCTGGGAAAAAGAAAAGGTATAATTATTAATGTAAAGGGGTAAAAATATGAAAAAATTAGCCAAAGCAGCAATTTGTATTGTTGCAGCACTTGGAATTGTCGGCGCAGCAGCAGGTGTCCACTACGGCTATGCAAAAACAACAGATGATTTCAAAACTTATAATGTTGACACAAACGGCGGTCCGCTCAGAGTAGGCGTTATCAGCGATTTGCAATTACCTGATACAACCGATAAAACCACACATCAGTATGAATCCTTTGAAAAGACACTCACTATGCTCAGAGATAAGGGTATGGATGTCCTTATTATCGGCGGTGACCAGACAAACGTAGGCACAAAAAAAGCATGGAGTACATACAAAGAAATCTATGACAATGTAATGGCAGATTATGATAAGCCTATCCCGCTTTATATTATGGGCAATCACGATTACTGGCTGCCTGATTTCTTCAGTTGCTTTGAGATACCTACACCATCTACCCAGCAAAAAAGATTTACGAAATACACAGGTGAATATCCATACAGCCACAAAACTGTAAATGGTTATCATTTTATCTGCTGGAGCTCTTCAGACGGTTCATATGACAAATCATATACAAACGAGGAGTGGATAAGAACTGAGCTCGACAAGGCTGTTGCAGATACGCCTGACAAGCCGATTTTTGTAATCACACATCTTAACCCACAGGACACAGCCTACGGCTCTGATGAATGGGGAAATAATGATATCGCCCGTATTCTTAAGGATTATCCACAGGTTATTTCACTTTCAGGTCATTCACACTATTCACTTATTGATGAGCGTTCAATCTGGCAGGGCGAATTTACAGCCTTCACCACACAGAGTCTTGATTACATTGAGCTTGAAACAGGCAAGTTCAACGGAAGCGTGCCAAAGGATGCCTATGGCAATTCAATTGCCGATAAGGTACCAGGATGCCTTTATATGGAAATTGAGGATAGCAAGGTAACAATTGAAAGACTTGAGGCAAACACAGGCAAGGCATTCAAGGAGCCATGGGTTATAGAAGCACCATTCGGCAGTGAAGCAAGCCTGAGCAAATACACGGATGCAAGAAACAATAGCAATCAGGCCCCCGTTCTCGAAAATGAACTCAATGCTACAGTAAGTGATATTACCGATATCAATGGCAATGCACAAAAAATGCTCTCCTTCAAAGCAGGAAGTGACGATGATTTTGTCCATTCCTATAAGCTCGAATTCAGAGATGCTGATAATAATGTAATTGAATTTGACGAAATTGATTACGATAATCATATTGTTCACTACAATGAAGATGGCGAAAAAATACGTTTTGACAACAAAAATTATGAGAACGGTACACCTAAAAAGATAACAGAGTTAACATATTTCAGTGATTATGTTTTAGGACTTGACAATATGGCTCAGACAGCAGAATTAAGATTACCGGGCACTCTTCCTGAAAACACAAAATATGTTGTAATTACAGCAATTGATTCATGGGGTGCCCAAAGCAATTCTGTAACCTGTGAGCTGAAATAATATTAAATCTACAGGTGATAATCATGAAAAAATTTGTTTATTTATCAATAATTACGGTAATAATTATCAGCATTGCACTTTTATTTGGATGCAGTAAAAAACCTGACATGAGCTGGAAAGACAAAGGCTACGATCTTTCTGTTCCCGTGCTTGGTGAGGATGGCTGGTATATGGTGTTTGAGGATGACTTCGAAGGTACTGCTCTCAATGAAAACATCAGCTTTGGTGACAGATATGACGGCAGCAAGGAAATCTGGACCACATCACCGCATGCTATCCGCTGGAAAAGCAATGACGAAAACAAACCGGAACAGGCTTGTTGGTGGTGCCCTGAGATGGTAGAGGTTAAGGATTCGAATGCAATTATCCATTCACGATATGAGGATAATCACACCTGCAACGGCGACTGTCCTGCAAGCGGACGTTTTACAAGCGGTATTGAAACACGAATAATCAGCGGTGATAATAATAACAATAAGGGTACTGAAGATACAATGCTCTTTTCTCAGGCCTTCGGTTATTTTGAATGCCGTGTAAAAATACCGAATTCAGATGGGTTGTGGTCAGCTTTCTGGCTGCAGTCCTCCAATCAGCGCAAGGTTGGAAATGAAGGTGAAGACGGAACAGAGATCGACGTTTACGAAAGTGCCTTTATCAAGAGTAAAAATTCAAAAATGGGCCACGCACTCCTTTGGGACGGCTATGGCAGCGACAGTAAGGTTGACGATTATATCGGTGACATTGAACAGGATTTGTATGACGGCTATCATACCTATGCCCTTAAATGGACTCCTGAATATTATGTATTCTATATCGACGGTCAGCCGACATGGGCAACAGACGGCGGTAATGTTTCAAAGGTTAAAGAATTCCTTAGACTTACAGTTGAAATTGATGCGGGTGATGGTTGGGGTCCTCACGGTCAGAAAATCGGTCAGTTCAGCCATAACAATGCAGATAACGAAGATTTTATGATTGACTATGTCAAAGTATGGCAGAATGAAAACTATGAGCAATTTGTCAGAGATGATGATGAATTCATCGGCGAAAATGATATGGCAAATTAAAAAAGGAGCTTATGCAATAATTGCATAAGCTCCTAAATTATTGTTTACAGTACAATAAATCACCCATAACCGCACACGGGATAAAACACGAATAATATGCCGCAATAACAATATAGAACAATTTACAAATTACCCATATCAACAATAATTTCTATTAATAATTATTTTGCCATTTCAGCACGAGCCTCTTTGATACGCTGAACAAAGAGCTTGCCTGTCTCAGTAATCTTATCATAATCACCTGTTTTAGCACCTGCAATAAGTGATGAACCTGCACCGCATGCAATTGCACCTGCCTTGATCCACTCCTTAACGTTGTCAACATCAACACCGCCTGAAGGCATCATAACCGCATTTGGAATAGGACCGTGAATATCCTTAATGAAAGCAGGACCTGCGATATCACCGGGGAATACCTTGAGTACATCAGCACCGCACTCCATAGCATGAACAGCCTCTGTAGGTGTGTAAATGCCGGGCATTGATGGTATACCGTAACGATTACAGGTTTTAACTGTTTCAGGATCAAAATAAGGTGATACGATATATTCAGCACCGGCAAGGATAGCAATTCTTGCTGTAGCAGCATCCATTACTGTGCCTGCACCGATAATGATTTCGCCTGAGTTATACTTAGCCTTCATAGCCTCAATAAGCTTATCTGCATGCGGAACTGTGAAAGTAAGCTCAATAGCAGCTACACCACCTGCGATACAAGCGTCAGTGATCTTCTCTGCCTGCTCAATTGATGTTGCACGAACAACGGCAACAATTCCAACCTCCTGAATTTTTGCTAAGGTTTCAATTTTATTAGCCATAATTATTATTCTCCTTGTTATTTATCTCTGTACTCTTGATGAGCCGCCATTAACCTTATTTTCAACCTCTTTAAGTGAAGCCATAGAGGTATCACCGGGTGTTGTCATTGCAAGGGCACCGTGAACTACACCATAGTTAACAGCCTTCTGTGCATCCTGATAGGTCATAAGACCATAGATAAGACCTGATGCAAAGCTGTCACCACCACCAACACGGTCAAGAATTTCAAGACCCGGATATTCAAGTGACTGATAAATCTGACCATCAGCCCAGCAGATTGCCTTCCAGTCATTTACTGTAGCAGTTTTAACAGTTCTGAGTGTTGTTGCAATAACCTTGAAATTAGGATAAGCCTTTGTTACGGTTTCAATCATCTTATAATAACCGTCCATATTCAGTTCCTTAAGGTCTGCATCATTGCCCTCAACCTCAAAGCCGAGTGAAGCTGTGAAATCCTCTTCATTGCCAATCATAACATCGATATACTTAGCGATTTCCTTATTAACCTCCTGAGCCTTTTCCTGACCGCCGATATCCTTCCAGAGTGATGGACGATAGTTGAGGTCATAGGATACGATTGTGCCATATTCCTTTGCCTTTTTTACTGCCTCAATAACCACCTCTGCAGCTGTCTCGGAAAGAGCCGCATAAATGCCGCCTGTATGCAGCCAGCGAACACCGAGTGTGCCGAAAATATAATCCCAGTCAATATCACCCGGCTTAAGCTTTGACGCAGCAGTATTGCCTCTGTCAGATGCACCTACAGCACCGCGGATGCCAAAGCCGCGCTCTGTGAAATTGATACCGTTTCTTACGGTTCTGCCGATACCATCAAAAGGCATCCACTTAATGAGTGATGTGTCAACACCGCCCTGTAAAATCAAATCCTCCATAAGATATCCGATTTCATTTTCAGCAAAAGCGGTAACAACACTTGTCTTTAAGCCAAAGCATCTTCTGAGTCCTCTGGCAACATTGTATTCTCCGCCGCCTTCCCATGCACGGAATGAGCGGGCAGTTTTAATTCTGCCCTCGCCCGGGTCAAGTCTGAGCATAATTTCACCAAGTGAAATTTCATCAAACATACATTCTTCTTTTGGTCTGAGTTTTAAATCCATTTCTATTCCTCCGAAATATAATAAATTTATTCAAAATTAAAATATTTAACAGCGTTGTTATAGCTGATACCCTGAACAATTTCTTTAAGGATATCCTCATCATAGGCGTACCATCCGTCCTCAACCCATCTGCCGATAAGAGCACACATAATACGTCTGAAATACTCGTGCCTGCCATATGATGTGAACGAACGTGAATCTGTCTCCATACCCACAAATTTGCCGAGCACACCAAGATTTCCGAGTGTTTTCATTTGATTTGTCATGCCGTCCATTGTATCAAGGAACCACCACGCAGGACCGAACTGTATTTTCGATTCTGCATCAGCTGACTGAAAATTGCCAAGCATTGTGCCGAGAACTGTGTTATCCTTATCGTTAAGATTGAACAAAATTGTTTTAGGCAGCTTATCGTCCTTGTTCAGTGCATCAAGAAAACGTGAAAGCGGCTGTGCAATCTCACAGTCACCGACTGAATCAAAGCCTGTATCTGCACCTAATTTGTTAAACATAAGGGTGTTATTGTTTCGCATTGCACCTATGTGAATTTCCATTGCCCATCCAAGCTCATGGTATTTTCTGCCGAGTGCAAGCAGAACAGGAGTTCTGTACTTGTCGCATTCTGCAAGTGAAATTTTTTCTCCGTTCATTGCACGGACAAAGATTTTTTCAATTTCATCATCATCGGCAATAGCATACGGCGGATAATCAAATGCCTGATCAGATATACGGCAGCCTACTGAATGGAAATAATCAACTCTTTTAATCAATGCGGTGATTACATCCTTATAGCTGTTAATTTCAATCTCTGCAGTTTCACCAAGCAGTCTGATATAATCAGCAAAGCCGTCAAGATGTGCATTAAGAGCCCTGTCAGGTCTGAAAGACGGGAGCACCTTACAATCAAAATTTACAGTGTCCTTAAGCAGCTTGTGATATTTTAAATCGTCAACAGGATCATCTGTTGTACATACAACCTTAACATTGCTTTTGGTTATTAAGCTCTGCGGACGAAAATCGCCTTCAGAAATAGCCTTGTTTGCCCTTTCAAAAATATCGCTTGCTGTTTTTGCATTCAGAGGTGTATCAATACCAAAATATCTTTGCAGCTCGATATGAGCCCAATGATAAAGAGGATTGCCTATGCAATATTGCAGAGTATACCCGAATTTTTCAAACTTTTCTTTAGCGGTTGCATCACCTGTGCAGTATTTTTCCTCAACACCACAGCTGCGCATTGCACGCCATTTGTAATGGTCGCCTGACAGCCAGAGCTCTGAAATATTTTCGGGGGCTTTGTTTTCATAAATTTCCTTAGGACTCAAATGGCAATGGTAGTCACAAATAGGCACATCTTCTGCATATTCATGAAACAGCTTTTTAGCCATATCAGTATCCAAAAGAAAATCCTTATCCATAAAATTATTCATAAAAATCTCCTGTGTAATTTTATTTCCTAATTTTTCATAGTAATTATATACCCATATTCTTGTCAATGCAATATTAAATATTGCAAAATACAACTATTTATTGTATAATAGTTGTACAAATTTTTTAAGAAAGAGGTAGACGAATATGAGATATGAAATCAAAGGCGCACCATTTCCTGCGGCTACCTGTTATTTAGAAGCAGGCGAACAGGTTATTACTGAAGGCGGTGGAATGTCATGGATGAGCCCGAACATGAAGATGGAGACCACCACAAACGGCGGTATCGGCAAAGCACTTGGCAGGATGTTATCGCATGATAAAATGTTCCAGAACAGATATACAAGCGTAGGCGGCAATGGTATGATTACATTTGCGTCATCCTTCCCCGGTGAAATCAAGGCTATTGAAATTAAACCAGGCGAAGAGTTTATCTGCCAGAAGAGCTCATTCCTTGCATCTACTCCCGGTGTTAATATGTCAGTATTTTTCAGAAAGAAGCTTTCAACCGGATTGTTTGGTGGCGAAGGCTTTATTATGCAGAAGTTTGAAGGCGCAGGTCTTCTTTTCATTGAGATTGACGGAACACCAATAGAATACGATTTGCAGGCTGGCGAGCAGATTATTATTGACACAGGTCATCTTGTTATGATGAGTGCAAGCTGCAAGATGGATGTTAAAACCGTTTCAGGTATGAAAAATATTGTTTTCGGCGGTGAAGGACTTTTCAACACCGTTGTTGAGGGACCGGGTAAAGTTGTTCTTCAGACAATGCCCGTTTCAAGACTTGCAGGCACACTTGCTGCATATATGCCAACGGCAAATTCATAATTATTAATAATAAAAATATTAAAAGGTACTGTCATTTTATGGCAGTACCTTTTGTTTATATAATATAATATTATCTTATAAGCAGGTTAGCATTTCTTTCAAGAACATCAATTACTTCACTGCCGCATTTTTTAATTATTTCCTTAACTCCTTTTTCATATTCCGGAGCACGGGAGGTAAGGTTATGACAATCAGACCCGATAAGATGAATTCTGCCGGACATAAGGTATTTTGTAAGCCTTTTTCTTATATGCCTCGGCGAATCTGTGAACGAGCTTATATTAACCTGAACAAGACAACCCATATCAATATAATCATCAAGCAAGTCCTCATCATCTATCAAAGCAGGATATCTCTCAATATGAGCAAGAATCGGCTTTATACCATATTCATAATTCAGATTCATTAATCTTTCATAAGTTTTGTGCGAAAATGAATCTGAAAAAGGATGCTCAATCAAAGCATATCCCGAATCACCTATTGCAATTCTGTCCAAGCCATCATTGCTAAACAAATATTTTGTGATATAAACTTCAGCTGCCGGAATAAGCTTGGGGGCATCTGATGGAAGGGCGGTTTGCAATTCATATAATGCCCTGTTGCGTTTAGCAAGGAAATCCTCCAACGATATCGAATCTGAATAGTAGTGCGGTGTAAGAATTATAGCCTTGGCACCCTGTTCTTGAAGTCTTTTTATCATTTTAAGACTTGTTTCAATATTTTGTGACCCATCGTCAACAGCAGGTAAAATATGGCAATGTGTTTCAACAAGATTATTTATAAGCATTTTGGTACACCTTAATTCCTTGGTTCATAAGAGGATTTATATTTATAACTGCTATAACTATAACTGCTGTAACTGTTATAATTACCATATGCTCCGTAAGAACCATAGGTGCCTTTGTTTGATTTACCTGCTTTTGATTCAACAAAGTTAACAACAAAGCCTAAAATTTTAGCATCAATAAATTCAAGTGCAGAAAGTGCCCTTTGCAGCTCGGGATGGGTTGATTTGTTAGAACGTACAACCACCAAAACTCCATCAGATTCTCTGATTAACGGAAGACAGTCTGATACTACATTTACAGGCGGTGTATCAATAATAACATAGTCAAAGTCTTGGCTTACATCATCCAGAAAATCTGCCATAAGCTCAGAGCCTAAAAGCTCTGCAGGATTAGGAGGAATAGAACCGGAGCAAAGCACACACAGGTTTTCATATTCAGTAGGGTGAATTACGCTGAACAAATCTGCTGTTCTTTTTCCTGAAATTTTATCGCCAAGATAATTGGTAAGTCCGGGAGCATTGGGAACAGAAAAATACTGATGAATTTTGGGTTTTCTCAAATCACCATCAATAAGCAGAACCTTTTGGTCTGTTTGTGAAATGCTGACTGCCAAATTAACGGTAGTTGTCGTTTTACCTTCTCCCGGAACGGAAGAAGTAACAACAATTCTTTTGCAGCCCTTTTTCATTACTGAAAACATAATATTTGCACGGATAGTTTTGTATGCTTCTTCAATTCTGAATTTAAGTGCAGTCTGAATCGGGGCTTTGTCAAGCAGCAGACGAGAGGTTGCTGCAGAAGACAACTTATCATTTTTCTTTTTAGCCATTTCTCGCTGCTCCTTTCTCATTTTTTGTTGCTTTGCTCTTTGATTTTGAAGCCCCGGATGCTTTAAACTCAAATTCAGGTATTGTACCTAAAATCGGTATGTCATAATGCTCATCAAGATCATCACTGCCTTTGACACGTATGTCAAGAAGATCACGCAAAATAATATATGCTGCCGCAAGAACCGCACCGGCCATAAATCCAATAAAAGTTTTTTTTGCATATCCCAGACTTTCAGATGAAGATGCTTTAAGTGCAGGGTCCTCAACCGATGCCATAAGAAGTCCATTATTGGTATTCTCCATTTTCTCGGGTATGCTCGTCTCAAGCTGTTTTGCAATTCTGTATGAAAGCTCAGGGTCTTCTGTTGTTACAACCACCTTAAAAACGGCATTATCTTCTTTCGTCACAAAAGATATTGAGCCCCTTATCTGACCCGCTGTGTATGCGGTATTGTAATTTTTATTGAGTTCATTTGCAACATTCTGATTAAATTCATTTGTTTTGAAAAGCTCAATATATGTGCCCATCATCTTGAGTGCATAATTCATTTTGCTGGTATTGCTTGTTATCTGCTGCTGAGTTGATGAAGAGTCTGTCAGCTCCTGTCTTGTATCCTGTGCATATGAAAAAAATGCAACACTTGATGAATAGGTCAGTGTGGTAAAATAAGATGTGCATAAACCTGCAATTACTGCACCAATTACTGCAAATGATACAATCAGCATCCATTTTTTTAAGAGTAATTTAACTATTTTTTGTATATTCGGATCTAAGTTCATATGATTTCTCCGTCTTGGCAATATTTATAGTATATTATAACATTATTAAAAACTTTGTCAATGTGCTTGTTTATATCTATTGACAAATCAAATCAAAAGTTAGATAATAATTGCAGCCTAACATTGATTGGGCATTTTTAAAATAAATTTATCAAAAGGACAGATTATGAATAAAAATACTTCAGAAAAATTTACTATGCCCCAATGGGGACCTTATTCAAAAAAATATATGGGACTGTCAAAAATAACAGATGCATACAAAGCTGTTGGCGCAAGATTTGATTGCTCCATTCATCCTACACTCTGGAACAGTGCAACACCTGTTCCCAATGTAACAGTTCCGTCAAACTATCACTTATGGAACTGTAAAAGTGATTACACATTTTACTCATACAGATATGAGCTTATGTGGAAGGATCAGGTATATGCCGATATTTCCTTCTCAAAAATCAAGGAAGACACATATCTTATGAGATGTGAATTCTTCAACAACACACCACTTACACAAAACTGTATACTGAATATCTTTGCAGCACTCGAATTTCCGTATCCGACATACTGTGATATTGTTAAGCCTGATAAATGTATAGTTAAAAAGGCTAATGATTATGAAAATTACAGTTATGCTGTTCCCCGCCCTTGGGACGAGGAAAATCCCGATGGTATGTTCAAGGGAATGTTTGCCGATAAGAATTTCTATTTAGGCAAGGGTCTTGGAGACAGATGCGAAAATTATCACGTTCATTTTCTTAATTTAAAACCATTTGGATGTGAAAAGGGTGATAAGGTATCATATAAACTAAGCACGGCAAATTGCAGCTTTAACAATCCTGTAATTGCACTCAGATATAAAACAGTAACCAACGGTGATGCAAAATTTGATATGAACGGCATTGAAATTTGCCTGAAAAACAGTGATGAGCTTACTTTTGCATATCTGCCGTATACTGAGAATTTCACACTCGAAAGTTTAGGTGAAGCAGGTGTTGAGTTCGACTTTCTTGCTGTTATTGAAGAAAGCGACAAGAATAAGCTTTCAATTAAAAATATGAAATTCCCATACAGACCGCAGATTCACACAGAAGCAGTCGGTAATGGTCACAGAACTCAGCTCACTTACGAAGATGTTGAGACTCCATTTTATATTCTTACGCATAATGAGAACACAAGAGAAAGAGTGCTTGAATCAGGCTCACTGGAGGATGCACTGATCAATCGTCTTTCAAACGGTGATCATACATATGATGATTTGAAAGAGACATTTTCAGGCTCTTTCCAACGAAAAACAAGTGATGAAGGCTTTTTCCACAATACATTAATCAAATCGATTTTCATAAAGCCGAACACATCGCACATTGAATATGCCGTTCTTTCGAACAATATATTTGAGCCACTCAGCAATAATGAATATGAAGCAATATACGAAAATGCCAAAACGGACAGTGCTGTAACAAGATATAATGCTGCCGGTGAAAAATATATCCTTTCCACTGAGATATTAAAATCAACGCTTCTTACAAATGTTGTATATCCTGTTTACCGCCACGGTGAAAATGTTATTCATCATACACCCGGTAAGAGATGGGACAGCTTTTATACATGGGACAGCGGCTTTATCGGTATGGGTCTGCTTGAATTCTCAAAGGATCTTTGTCAATATGCGCTTGATATGTATCTTTGCGACGATACCAACAAGGATTTTGCCTTCCTGCTCCATGGCTCACTTGTTCCTACTCAGTTTGTAGAATATCTTGAGCTTTTAAAGAGAACAGAGAACAAGGAAAATCTTGCGTTCCTTTATGACAAGGCAAAACTTTATTACGAATTTTTACGTGGCAGAACACATGCGTCAACCTGTGCAAAATTCGAAAACGGCTTGCTTACAACCTATGACTACTGGTATTCACACTGCGGTATGGATGATTACCCGGCTCAGGTTGAAATGATGGCAAAATATGCACAAAAATATACTTGCCCTTGTCTTTCGACAGCACAGATTATCCGTGCAGGCAAGATTATGAAAATGGTCGCTTACTCACTCGGCAGACTTGATGATATCAAGGTTTATGATGCAGATATTGCGTATTCAACAAAAGCTCTCAACGAACTTGCCTGGGACGAGGAAAGCGGATATTTCGGTTATACGCTCTATGACGAAAAGGGCAATGTAACAGGTATTATGAGAACTGATGACGGCGAAAACTGGAACAAGGGAATGGACGGTATCTATCCTATTGTTGCAGGTGCAGTCAAGGGTGAAAGAAAAGAACGTATACTTGCACATATCAAAAATCCTGATGAAATGTGGTCACAGGCAGGTATTTCTGCAGTTGATATGTCAGCTTCATATTATTTCGATGACGGCTATTGGAACGGCAATGTATGGATGAGCCATCAGTGGTTTGTATGGAAAACTATGCTTGATAATGGCGAAGCTGATTTTGCATATGAAATTGCAAAGCGTGCACTTGATATGTGGAAAGAAGAAACCGATTTCACATATAACACTTATGAATGCTTCGGTATTGCAACAAAGCGCGGCGGCTGGTTCCATAACTTCGGAGGTCTTTCTGCTCCAATATGCATCTGGGCAAATGCTTATTTCAAGCCACAAACTGTTACAACAGGATTTGATATTTGGACTGATTACCAGCATACAACCGATACAAGTGCTGAAATTTCTTTCAAGTATTTCGGTGAGAATGAAAAATATACAATTGTTGTAACTCTTTCAGATTCAGCTGAATATAAAGCATATCTTGATGATAAAGAGATTGGGTTTAACGAAAGAAATAAAGGCTCACTTGAATTCACATTTGATGAAAGTGTTAAATCAGGAATTCTTAAGGTTGTCAGGGTATAACCTGTCAACCTTAATATAGAAGGGGAATAGAAAATGAGTAACAGAATTTATGGCAGTAATAATGACCCGCTTAAAATTCAGTTTATTGCAGATGTTCATTATTATTCAAGAAAAGTCGGCACGGAAGGCAAAGCATATCAAAAGGCTGAGTCAAAATCACAAAAGGTAATTAAAGACAGTGATCTTGTTATCAAAGCAGGCTTTGATATGCTTTGTGAAGATAACTCAACCGATATTGTAATTCTTGCAGGTGACACAACACGTGATGGTGAAATTGAGTCACACAAGGAATTTATTGAAATGCTCCGTGATCTTAAAAAGGAAGGCAAAAGAGTATATGTTATTACTGCAACACACGATTTCCGTGATGGTGGTGTTGCTGACGGCTATGTCGGTGATGAAAAAGTTAAAGTTCCGGCAGTTGAAAACAGACATGATTTATGGGATATGTATTATGAATTCGGTCCAAACGAGGCGATTGCCACGTTTCCTCAGTCACTCTGTTATGTTGTTCAGCTTGCACCGGGTTACAGACTTTTTGCTCTTAATGATGATACAAATGACAAGGAAGAGGGCAGAGGCTCAGGCTATAGTGATGAATGTATGCAGTGGATTCTCGAACAGCTTAAGGATGCGCAGGAAAATGACCAGTATGTAATCGCAATGACGCATCATCCTATGATTTCACCATCACCATTTTATAAGATTATCGGCGGCGGCAATATGCAGAAGGATCACGAGAAAACGCGTGAGATTTTTGCGGATTCAGGACTTCACTGCATGCTTACAGGTCATACTCACGTTCATGATATCAGCTACATAACCACAGAGAAAGGCAATAGATTTTATGATGTTGCAGTCGGTGCAATGATTGGCTGCCCACCTGTAATGCGAAATATTACATTTGATCCTAAAAACGCAAAGATTGATGTTGAAACAGTTACAATAAAAGATGTACCCGGTCTTGATACCAAGGGCAAGCCATTTGATGAGTATATGAAAGGCTTTTTCTTCGGTATGATACGCGAGGTTCTTTGGGCAATGGGTTATGATATTAACCGTCTTGCAGAAATGTCAGATGCCTTTTCAATACCCGGAGAAAAAATCAAAAAGCTTGGATGGATTCTTAAACCTTTAGGAAAATTCCTTGATAAACTTACCTTCAAAAAAATCTGGCGTTTGTGCAAAAAAGAGAGTGGGCTCAAAAAATCTGATATTGCAGATATCGCTGACAATAAGGTAATTGATTTCCTTCTTGAGCTTATTCAGAATCTTTACTGCGGTGATTCTCCTTATGGTCCTGACACAAGAGAATACAAGCTTACCTGCGGTTTGCTCAATATCGTAGACAGCTTTCTTGATACAATACACCTTTCAATCGGAAAGTTCATTAAAGGTGCTGAAAGTGTTCGTTCATTAGTTGAGCCATTGCTTTGGAATTCAGGCTATTGTGATGCTCAGGCAAGTCTGCCTATTTATCCTGTTTATGATAATGACAATCCCGCTCCGTCACAGATGTTTGAAGAAAAAGGATTTAATGATACTGTAAAGAAAAGCAAAAAAGGACCACTTGTTCTTTTGCTGCTTATATTGCTTATAATTCTGCTTTTGGCAATTGTAGTTGGTCTGATTGCTCTTATTGTATGGGCTGTAATCGCCATCATTCACGCAATCACCGGTTTTGCTTTTTTAGGCTTATTGTAAATAATTGTTGCAATTGCACTGTATAGCTGATATAATAACTTTGATAAAAAACTTTTATTTTAAGGAGAAAAATTTATGGCAGACGAAAAGAAAAAAATCAGCCTTGGCGGCCTTGACAATGCAGCTGAGGAAAAGGGCTCATTTATCAAAACAGTATGGCAGCTTGTAAAGTTCCTTATCGTTTCAGGTCTTGTTACAATCATCCAGCTTGTTCTTGCAAATGTGCTTCCGCTTATCTTTGACAGCGTTACAACTACACTCCCGGCATTCTTACAGGGTATCTTTGATCCAAACGTAATTTTTGACGCATCAACAGAAGAAGGTGTTAAGCAGGTTGGTAAGTATGTAATTGGCGGCGCTATTGAAAATGGCACTGTTGTAGGTGGTATTGTTACTTGGGGTTACCTCCTTCCATTCTTCCTCTCAAATCTTATTGCTAATATCTATGGCTTCTATCAGAACAAGAAAACAACATTCAAGTCAGATGCACCTTGGTACAATTTCGCTATTTACATTGTACTTATGATTGCTCTTATCCTGTTCTCAACATGGTTCCAGGGCTGGCTTGTTGGTGTAATTGCAAAGGCTCCTTGGGCATGGCTCAATGGTCTTGCAAGAACAATTGCAGGTCTTGCAGCAGGCTTTGTTCAGATGGTTGTTCTCTTCCCTATGGAGAAGTTCGTACTCCTCAAGGAAAAGAAAAAGGACGAAGAGGCAGCAGCTTAATTTTAATAAACAACAAATTAACGGCTTGGTTATCCAAGCCGTTTTATTTTGTCCTTTTTATGATTATTCTATGGTCTGTATGCACCTGTTTTACATACCTCAATCTGTTTAACATAAGGCTCTTTTCTGCACTGTTCGATTACCAACTTTAAGCTGTCTGTTACAACAGGCTTATCGAATATTGCAATTTTTGAAAAACCTACTACTGTACCATTATAAACACATTCACCATTTGCATAAATTTTAAACCGCTCAATGCGCTGAGATTTTGTAGTATCTTCAGAAAAACGGATACGATCAACCGACTGCTTTTTTAAAGATATATCAATCGTCATTTTATCATCCGACACATCATAGCTGCTTGGAATTACACACGCATCCTCTTTTCTGAGCCATTCGCCCATTTGCTTAAGACGGCGAACATCTGCCTTTGCAAACTGCCCCTTTCTGTTAGGGGGAATATTTAAAATCAAAAGGCTGTTGCTGCCTACTGAGCCATAGTAAATACGCATAAGTCTGTGCAAGGATTTAAGCGACAATATCTGAGCCGGATGATAATACCAGCCTAATCTTATTGAAACATCAACCTCAGCAGGATACCACATAAATTCATCATAATCGGCAAGGAATTCACGTGAACCCATATCCTCAATCATCACATCCTGACAACGCTTTTGAAATTTCTTCATATCGTCATCAGTCTGGCAGTTGACAGCAAGATTCTGCTCTTCATATTGGAATTTAGGGACAACATTCCACTCGCTCTTTCTTGCTCTGCCGCTCTCGTTACCTACCCAGCGCACATCCGGTGCACAGCCTGACATAACAATATTCGGCTGCAGTTCAACTGCCGTTGACCATATGCGTTCAAAATCATACTTCTGCTTTGGTCTTCCGTCAGCACTTGAACCACAGGCACCATCAAGCCAAAGCATAAAGATTTCACCATAGTTTGTCAAAAGCTCTGTAAGCTGCTCAATATAAAAATCATTATAGGCATCTGTGCCATAAAGCGGACTGTTCCTGTCCCACGGTGAAAGATAGACACCGAACTTCAAGCCGTACTTTTTACAGGACTGCGCAACCTCTTTTACAACATCGCCCTTACCTTTTTTATAAGGACTGTTGCGTATGCAATGCTCAGTTGTTTTTGTAGGCCAAAGACAGAAGCCATCATGATGCTTACAGGTAAGCACAACCCCTTTCATGCCTGCTGCCTTAATTGCCTCACACCATTGGTCGGTATCCTGTGCCTTTGGATTAAATACACTCGGTGATTCCTTTCCGCTTCCCCACTCTCTGTTCGTAAAGGTATTTACGGAGTAATGCACAAAGGCATAATACTTCATATCCTGAATGATAAGCTGACGTTCATTGGGCACTATCGAAGTATATAAATCAATTCTTTCCTTCTCTGTCATTGCTTGATTTCTCCACAAATTACTGATTCTTCTTATCTGCTTTTTTCTGTGCTTTTTCGGCTTTAAGCTTTTCCTTCATAGCTTTCTGTTCAGCTTCAAGGGCCTTAGCCTTTTCCTCCTCAATACGCATTGCCTCATCATAACGCGCTTTAGCCTCGTCATACATTGCCTTGATATCCTCGTAATGCTCATAGTTCTCAGCCTGTGTCAGAAGCTTTTTGGCATCAATATAAGGCTTTGCAAGTCTGTTATAATAAGAATTTTCGTCAGTAGCCTTTTTAATATCGGCATCTATTAATTTTTTCTCTTCCCTAAGCTTTACAAGCTGTGCCTTTATTGATTCAATTTCAGCCTTATTCTTTGCTTTCTTAGCTGATGCGAGCTTTTCTTCAAGCTTAGTGCGTGCATCAAGGTTGTTATCCTCACGTTCAAAAAGGGCTTCAAAAACCTTAACATCAAATTCTTCTATTTTGCCATTATGCTTAGCTTCAATCTGCTTTTTACTGTATATTCTTGCTTTAGCGGATTCAATTGCAGAAGAGCGCTCTTCCTTTTCTATCTTGTTAGACTTTGGCATTGCCTTTGCAGCAGCAAGAACAGAGTTAAGCTTATCCATAGAATCAGATGTCAGACCACTGAGTCCTGCCGCATACAGTGCTTTTGCTTCGCTCAGCTTATATTGCCACTGAGGTGATGAAAATTTGTTAACCTCCTCCATAACAATCTTGGAGATTTCAATATTTTCATTAAATTCAACAGCTTCTTTGAGTTCCTTTTTAGCAGCCTTTTTATCCGCTTTATTACCTGCCTTTTTAACTGCAGCCTTCATAGAGTCAATGTCCTTTGGCTGTAATGCAGCAAGCTCGCTTGACTCCTCAATCATTTCGATTGTTGAGACGATATCTTTATCGTTCAGAACACCGTTGCCATAGTCCTCAAACATTGCACGAAGCTGAAGCACCTTAACAATACTGCGCTGACGCAGCTCAGTCATATCATAGAAGAAATATGGAATAAAATTAAGAACTGCACCAACAACTGAAAGAATTACAATTACTGAAAATACTGATTTAAAAATATCATTAATATACAAAACATTATACGGTGAATTCATAACATCTTCGAATGACTTGCCTGTAATGGCAACAATTTCATCAGCGCGTGAAGCAAGTATTTTTTCATTAATGCCAAGCTTTTCATAAACTGCAGGAACAATACCGCTTGTTGCCATTGTGATTACAGTACCTATAAGACCAACAGTAGAGAACATACCATCAATTCGCTCACCGGTTATATACTGCTGATAATCACGGATATCAGCATTAACAGCAGGGCTGAGAATTACACCAAAAGAGGTCATAAGATAGTTGCCGAAAAGTACAATTGCTATATAAACAATCATCTTTGCAGGCTCTGCCTGAACAACAGGATAGAGGAATGCAAGGAAAATTGCATTAACAAGATTTGTAACAATAAGTACCTTTTTCTTACCCCATTTTCTGATAGCAAATGGGGCAGCAAGCATACCCCAAAGGTTAGCATTTGCAACAACCATAGTAACAATAGTGTATACACCTGCACTGATTCCGTTTTCATTGTGATACTGGTAGCACCATTGGAGCATATTTGCATATGTATTCTCTAAAAATCCTACCCAACCTGCAAGTGAAATAACCCAGAAAAGCTTATTTTTAGCAACAGCCCTAATAGCATCAAAAAATTTAATCTGTACAACATGCGTTCTGGCCTGAACAATTTTCTCCTGTGTATTTGCGAAAATGTATACAGCACAGATTACACCGATAATTGCAAAAGGTGGATATAAAATTCTGTACAGCTTCATATCATAAAGGTCACCGTTGGTTGCAACCTGGGCTACAAGCGGAAGAATTGCAGTAGCAATTGACGGAGCAAGTGAGTAAACAACAGATTTAATAGTTAATACATCTGCACGCTCCTGAGTATCCGGAGAAAGCACCATAATAAGATTCTCATAAGAATCATAAAAGAACATATAGAAAAACTGGAAGCCTATATTAAACAAAAGAACTATAACAGCCTTTATAATCTGATTTGAAATTTTTTCATACGGCACCATAACCATACCCACAACAAGCAGACATGACGGCAATGCCATTGAAAGCATATAAGGTCTGTATTTACCTTTTTTACTGCGTGCATTGTCGATAATATTAGCCCTTATTGCAGTTGCAGGAAATGAAATTATTATCGAAACAACATAAATTATATACATTATTGTCGGTGAAATACCGATAGCATTACCGATAATTACATTTGTTGTGCTGAGCATAAGCTGCTGAACACAATAAATTAAAAAGTATATACCTATACCACCGAAAGAATAAGCAAAAATCTCCTTGAACGGCATATATCGCCCCGGCATAGGTCTTTTCCAATAAACCTTAGCATCTGAAACTGTTTTTTTAATTTGACTAATATCCACAATAAATCCCCCTCAATGCAGATTAACATTACGATACCGCTATACAGCATTTTAATTATACTTTAAAACACTTAATAATAAAATACAGAATATAGCAATATAAATACATAAATAAGAAATGGCAATTTTTTCTGTATTTTTGTTATTGTATTTTCAAATACAAAAAACAGACCGGTTTAAAAAAATCAGTATTTTTTAACCACTGAATTTTTCTTGGTATTATCGGTATTGTAATGCTTACAATTAATTTTTAACATTAATTTTGTGAAATTTCTATAGCATTTATTGCCCATTTAATGACAATTATTGACTTTGCGGCAATTAGATGCTATATTTCATTACAGGTGATAGTATGAACGATATAAATTATGAGTATAAGACCGACCGATTTAGTCCGCTTACATATAAACATTGTGCAGGTATAAAGAACCAACCGCACTACCACAATCAGATTGAATTATTCTATGTTATATCCGGAACGCAAGTTGTAACAATAAACGGCCGAACATTTGAAGCGAAGAAGGGTGATATAATATATTGCAATCCATATGATATACATCAATACTACTTCATGGCAACATCATTTATTCTTTTTATCGGTATACCAACATCCTATACAACATATTTCAATTCATATACAGGCGCAGGCAGACTTGCAAAAAACCATATCAAAAAAAGTAAAATTACAAGTGAAATATATAAGGTAATGAAAAGCTTTTCTTCAGCAAAGCAGCATTCCTTTATGTACAATTTCGGCTTGGTAAATCAGCTTTTAGGTCTTCTTTTTGAATCTGTAGGTATTGAATTACAAAACAGTATAAAATCGCAAAACCTTATACAAACAATTTTAAATTATATTAATGAGAATTACTGCAATCCTCTGACGCTGAAAAACATTGCGGAACACTGTAATTATAATCAATACTATATTTCACGAATTTTCAACAATACATTTAACTGTAATCTTAACAGCTATATCAATTTAAGACGTCTTGAGGCTCTGGTAGAGAAAAAAACGCAAAATCCCGATAAATGCATCACCGCCATAGCTTCTGAGGTCGGATTCCCTACACAACGAACGTTTTACAGAGTATTTAAAGAGGTTTACGGTTGCACACCAAAGCAATATTTTGCATCTGTTCAGGAGGAAATAATTTAACTAAATCAATAAAAAGGTAACGATTCACTTGATATTATGAATCATTACCTTTTTATTTTAAAATGAAATTTTATTTTTCAATTATCTGTGCACCAAACGGCATTAAGGCGAGCTTAGCCAGCTTGAATTGCTGTTTACCGAAAGGTATTCCTATTATCGTAATACACAACAGAATACCCAACAGCAAATGCTCAAGTGCGAGCGGTATGCCTGAAATAAGTATCCATATAATATTCAGCAGCAGCGATACAGCACCACCGCCATATTCAACCTCTTTTTTAAAAGGAAAAAAGCTTACGGAGGCCAGCTTAAAGCACTGCTTACCGATAGGTATGCCTACAATAGTTATACACCAGATACAGCCTGCCAAAAGCCAGCTAAGTCCGCTGAATACACCGCCGAATATAAACCATAAAAAATTGCCGAATGATGACATATTTATTTCTCCTTTCAAACACAAAGTCCTAAAAAACATATATTAATTCAGCATATTCCTGTATTAACGATTTGTTTCGAAATGAATATCGGAATTATACTTTTTATTGTTAATTTCTTCCTTAATTTTTATAACCTCTTCTATATCAATATCATAACAGTTAGCAATTGCTAACACATAATAAATTATGTCCCAAAGCTCTTCATCAACAGTACCCTTAATACTGTCACTGTCTTTAAACAAAATGTCCTTTCTCATCGCCCTTGAAAGCTCACCAACCTCCTCAGACAATTTCAAAAAATAATCCTTTTTTAGTTTCGGGTTGTAATCCTTCGCCTTTATGTAATTCTGCAGATATTTTACTGTAGTCTTTCCATCCATAACCGTTCTCCTTTTTTATTTATCATTATGGCTTTTTAGCTAAATACAAATCTATCGTATCATAAATATTTATCTTACCGCCGACGCTATCAATCGCCTGTCTCATTTCATTTTCAAAACCAGTTTTTATTGAAGCAGCAAGTATTCTGTGGTCAGAATATGTATTAATAAGGTGCAGATATTCATCTGTTGATAAGGTACGCACCCTGTGAAAAAGATGATATTCCACATCCGTAAAGCCATAAGCTTTCAGTTCGTCTGCATATTGTACACACTCATCCTCACAAAATTCAATCTGCTTTTCATTTGATGGACGGTATTTGGCATATACAGCCTTGCTTGCAATATTTGTTTTATCATTGTCACGATTAGGGAACGGATGATTCCAGAACAAAGCCAATACTCCGCCTGATTTCAAGCAACTCATAACCTTATTATACTTTTCAGGAGTGGGCAGCCAATGGAATGCAGTCGCACTGTAAATCAAATCATAAGTATCTGCATTCAGAGAATGATTGACAAAATCAGCATTAATAATTTTGAAATTACTATACTCATTAAATTTATCACCAACAAAAGCACTCAGTCTGTTCCCAAGCTCAATTGCTGTAACATTACAGCCACACTTCAAAAACGGTGCTGTCGCCTGCCCTGTTCCTATACCGATTTCAAGCAGTCTGCTGTCCGAATTAAGCTTGCAATATGCAAATATTTTTTCATACAATTCACTTGGATAGGTTGGTCTGTATTTATCGTAATTGATTTCATCCTCATTAAAGGTTAATCTTTTATCCATATTCATGACCCAAAAGCTTTTTCAAAAGTGCCTCACAACCGTCATGGATATCGCGGTAGGCAATATCAAAACGCCTTGAATACCATGGATCGGCAACATCTCCGCCACGGTCTGTATAATCCATCAGCTTGCTTATTTTGTTGGCACTGTCGCCATCAAAAACTCTCATCATATTACGTATATTGGCATTGTCCATACCTATGAAATAATCGTATTTTTCATAGTCTCTCTTTTTCAGCTGAACTGCCCTTTTACCATCGCTGGACAAGCCATGCTTTGCAAGCTCTGCCTTTGCAGGTGGATAAACAGGATTGCCTATGCCATTCCATATTTCTTCTGTGCTTGTTGCTGATGACGAAATAGTAAATTCTTTTTCAAGCCCTTGCTTTTTGATCATATCCCCGAAAATGAATTCAGCCATTGGTGAACGGCATATATTGCCGTGGCATACAAACATAATTCTAATCATATAACAAATGTATCATTTTACAGGTTCTTTGTCAACAAGCAAAAACAATAACGCAAATGGCGGTTAGCAACAAATGTTGCTAACCGCTGTTTTTTGTGATATTATGATAACAGTTAATATTTATTATAGTCACAAACAGAACCGAATTGAAGCCTGATTTCACGGATGATAAAAAAACACCAAACAAGTGTTGATTGGCACACACTTGATAAGACAATAAAATTTATATCTCTGCCTGTTTATAATAATCTTCAAAGGAAATTTCTGCAGGCAAGAGATATTGCCGCATTGAAAGAATATACAAAAAATAATCTTATGGAGTAAAAAATGATTTTTGATAAAATGGATAACATATCCGACTATTATGACGAGCTGCCCCTGCTGACAAAGGTTAAGGAATTTGTTGATGATTTCAACAAGAATAAGCCGGCTGACGGCACATATGAAATTGACGGCAAGCGAGTATATGCTATGATACAATCATACCGCACCAAGCAGCAGACAGAGGATATGATGTTTGAGGCGCATAAAAAATATATTGATTTGCAGTATATTGTAAGCGGCATTGAAAAAATACGATGGGCAAAGCTTGACAAGGTTGACCTTGTGGAAGAGAAATATTCATCAGGCGGTGACATTGCTTTTTATGAGGGTGATGCAATGTTTGATTTCACACTGACTAAAAACACCTTTTTACTGCTTTACCCAACAGATGCACATCTGCCGGGACTGAGTGCTGATAAGGATGTTAATGTAAGAAAAATCGTATTTAAAATAGAAACGGAATGATAAATATTAAGGAGAAAAACTATGTTATTTATTGAATATCCAAAATGCTCAACCTGCCAGAAAGCGAAAAAATGGCTTGATGAAAACGGCTTTGCGTATGAAAGCAGGCACATTAAAGAAGAAAACCCATCTTTCGATGAGCTTAAGGAATGGTATGAGCAAAGCGGTATGCCGCTTAAAAAATTCTTTAATACAAGCGGATTGATTTATAAATCAATGGGATTAAAGGATAAGCTGCCGACAATGAGCGAGGAGGAGCAATTAAAGCTGCTTGCAACAGACGGTATGCTTGTTAAAAGGCCGATTATCATATCAGACAATGTCATCCTTACCGGCTTTAGAGAAAAGGAATGGACGGAAAAGCTAAAATAAAACCATATCATATACTATCCACCACAGCGATACCCTGCATTATTAATAATTCGGAGGAATCATTATGAAAAAAATATCAAGTGTTTTATTATCCCTGTTGCTCATCATTACAATGTTTGCAGGATGCAGCGCTCAAGGCAGTGCACCTGCACTTATCAGCACAAATGATGAAATCATTTCATCTGCCTATCCAATTGACACCGTGGTTGATTTGCATACGGAAAAACAAGCAGCATTTTTGAGCAGCTCAACCCTTTCAACAAAGGGTTATGCCAACGGCAAGAAAAACAACAGTGCACCAAAGCCTGTAGAATTTGTATGGGACTGCAATAATGCAGCTGACGGCACACAGTATGTGCTGAGCATCAGCGAGAATGCAGATATGTCAGATGCGGTTACATATACTACCACGTCTGAAAGCCTTGAGGTGTATAACCTTAAAATTGCCACAGATTATTATTGGACAGTAAGTGGTGACGGCAACACAAGTGGTATTTTTACATTCACAACAAGTGATATTCCGCCAAGAAATATTCATGTTGACGGAATTACCAATGTGCGTGATCTTGGCGGCAGAATGACCGAAAACGGCACAAGAACAAAGCAGGGACTTATTTACAGATGCGGCAGATTAAATGAAAGCAGTGCCGAAACCCCTAACATTGAAATCACCGATGACGGCAAAAGAACTATGCTTAATGAGCTTGGCATTAAATCGGAAATTGACGTGCGCAAGGTTTATGACGGTGAAACAGGTGCAATCACATCAAGCCCGCTTGGTGACACGGTTACCTATTTCAGCTGCCCTATGGAATGGGAGGGAAACACCTTTGTTGATAATCACGACGAACTTTTGAGGGTGTTTGAAATCCTGTCAAAGCAGGAAAATTATCCGATTATTTTCCATTGCAATATAGGCACGGACAGAACGGGAATGATAGCATATCTTGTAAATGCACTACTCGGTGTGCCAGAAGAAGAGCTTTATAAGGATTATGTATTTTCCAATTTCGGCAATATCGGCGGAACACGAAGCATTGACCAGCTTAAAGAAAGCGGATATTACAAGGCTGTATCTGAGGCTCAGGGAAATTCACTGAGCGAAAAGACCTATAATTGCCTTGCTGATTTCGGTGTACCGAGTGAACAGCTTGATGCAATCATCTCAATCCTTTCATAATAATAAAATACAGAACATAAAAACAGAGTATCTCAATTGAAGAGATACTCTGTTTTTTTAATCCTCTTTAATAGTCATAGCACAGCCGAAATTCACCGCACTGGCAAGAACATAAAAAGATGCACTTAAAATAATCCACAGCTTATCTGCCGATATCTGTGCATGAATCACATTAAACACTGCGATACCGAAAATTATTATCGGCACAAGCATAAATACACCCGGGCAATTTTTTATGATTTCAATAGGTGAATACGGCACATCAGTTGCAAGATATGCTGTAACGATGCTGATTAAAAATATGATAGCGACAACCACAATAAAATTTAAAATCAACACCTGATTAACCGTCAGCTCAACTGTGATAGGTATGATTGACATTACATCACTGCCGCGTGCAATTTTAAGCTCGGTAACAAAGCCGGCAATAATATTCATCAAATTGATTGCAGCTAAAAAAATCATTGCCGTTCTTTTTGGCATACTCATTTAACGTACTCCTTTAGTTCTTTTAAAAGGATATCCATTTCCTCATCCGTGCCGATTGTTATACGAACATAATTATTAATTCTCGGCACAGAAAAATAACGAATAAACACCTTTTTTGTCTTGAGATATTTAAACATATCCTTCATTGACATATCGTCTTTTGTGGCAAAAATGAAATTAGTCTGAGAATCAAGCACCTTAAAGCCCATTGACCGCATCTCATTAGTAACACGTGCTCTTGTCTTAATAATTTTATTACAAGTATCTCTGAAATATTCATCATCAAGAACGCTTGCTCTGCCCGCCTCGATAGATATGGAATCTATTGTATAAGAATTATATGAATTTTTAACTGCTTCCAGAACTGAAATTAACTCCTCACAGCCAATTGCAAAACCGATTCTCAAACCGGCAAGAGAACGTGACTTTGAAAATGTGCCCGTTACAAGCAGATTATCATATTTTTTTGTAAGCGGGACTGAGGACACACCGCCGAAATCGACATAAGCCTCGTCAATAATAACAATACTGTCGTGATTATATTCCATCAGCTTTTCAACAAATTCCCTGCCCTCTCCAAGTGATGTAGGTGCATTGGGATTAGGAATAATGACACCTCCGTTTTGCTCCTTATAATCCTCAACATTGATTCTGAAATCAGAA
Source organism: uncultured Clostridia bacterium (assembly GCA_947176035.1). Taxonomy (GTDB): domain Bacteria; phylum Bacillota; class Clostridia; order Oscillospirales; family Acutalibacteraceae; genus Eubacterium_R. The sequence goes on from CAMWPJ010000015.1 coordinate 27,513, forward strand.
TCAACAGGATAATTTTTATAAGGAATCTTAAACAGCGAGCACCAAACAGGATAGAAGCTGTAGGTTAAATCGGGATAAACAATCGGCAAATCGCTGTTAAACAGTGCCTGAAATGCAATTGCAATCACATCATCCGAGCCGTTGCCGACAAATACATTTTTTATATCAACATCATAATAGTCTGCAAGCGCCTGCTTGAGCGGTGTTGCATTTGCATTGGGATAAAATCGCAGTGCTGATGAATCGAACTGTTCAATCGCCTCAAAAACCTTTGGTGACGGAGGATAAGGATTTTCATTTGCATTGATTTTTACAATATCCTTTTCACTGCTCTGCTCACCGGGAACATAGGGCTCAATATCTCTTAAATTTTTTCTCCATAATTTTTCCATAGTCATTACCTCGTGGAATATTTTAGCACAATAAATCGTTAAAATCAACCTGAACCTAAAACAAAATGCACCTTCATACCAAAGGTGCATTTATAAATTTATATCATCACAAAATGAGATATATAATTTATTCCTATTTTTGCAATGATATAATAATGAAAGTAAATCGGAAATGACAAAAAGTCATATTTTTAAATAAAAAATACGCTATAACTTTTATAACAGTAAAATTTATAT
>CAMWPJ010000016.1 GCA_947176035.1 uncultured Clostridia bacterium
TATTAATGCAATAATATCTTTTCGAAAAAAGATGAAATGAAGTATTAATGATATGAGTGCCGAGGTAACAGCAACCAAAACAGCCTTAAGAATCCACCAGCCCCAATTGGCTATATCAAATGTCAACAGATATTCTGATACCGCATATGTTAATAGGGCAATAATGGCATTAATTATGATATGGAAAATAAATATCATGATATTCCTTTTAACTATATGCTTTGACAGGTATATTGCATATTGTACTGAACGGAAAACAGTTGCAACAAGTGTTCCGATTGCAACGCCTATCAAGCCAAATTTCGCAATTAAGATTAAAGATATAATGATATTCAGTCCGGCCTCGATTATTGCACCATTTCTCATTTGTTTAAAATGACCGGCAGCCTCAACTATTGTCTGATATGGTATTCTGAAGCAACTGAATGCACCGGCAACTGTAATAATGAGTGCAAAAATCGGTCTGTCATAGCTGACGTCGTTTACACCGGATGTATACAAAAGTGCAAACGGCACAATCATAATGCCCATAGTTGTGTAAATTATAGAGGTTGAACCAAAGATTATGAGTTCATATATCTTCAGATTAGCTTTAATAAGCTCTTTCTCTCCTTTGGCGAGCATATTTCCAAATGCTGCACCAAATCCTGTTATGAATGTCAAAACAACATTTCTGATATTTAAAACGACATAATTGTATACTGTGTATACAGAAACATTTTTTGTGTCTGTAAAAAATGTAAGAAGAATAATATCTGTGTTGTTATGAACAAAAAAGGCTACAGACTGAGCAAAAGCATCCCAGCGTTGGGATATTGCAGTATTATCAGGTTTGATTTTTTTATTGATTTTATATTTCTTTTTTGCATATGTACAAGTTATTATTGGATTAAGTGAAAACGCAATTGCACTGACAAGCTTAACCGAATGGATTCCAAAGCCTGACTTGATGAGAACTGCTGCTAAAACAGTATTTAAAAGTGTTGAGAAAATTCTCGTTATTGTAATAATATATTGTCTTTGATCCGATTCTAAAAGACGATTATATGCTATACCAAAAAAGTATTCTGTAAAGGTGCTTATTCCGAGAATCAGTACAAGAGTAAAGGAGAACAGCCATTCAAATTCTTCCTTTACAAGCAGTGGATATACAGCAGCAAAAATGAAAAGTGCACCTAAAAATATAAGTGCAATTTTTCTCATGAATTTTGAGGTAGCATTAACAATAGAACTTATATCATTGGTGTTTTTTTCAGCCAGGGGTTTATACAATGCTGCTCTCGTGACCGCATCTACTCCACCTTTAAGCAAAGCAACACAGGATAAAAACTGTGTTATTGATGATGTAATTCCGTTATAGCTTGATCCGAAGCGACTGAGTATCAGTCTTGGAAGAATAAGTCCGCAAATAACAGCAACAACTTCATAGCTGATAGATGAAATCATATTGTACAACGCTTTTTTACTTCTCATTTGAATAAACCCTTATTTTTTACTAATCCATTTTAATATATCAGCGGTATTCTCGCCAAATGCACCTTTACCATGAGCAATTTGTGCTGCACGTATTGACTGCCCTTGTAAATTCAATTCAATAATAACGATTTTGTTATTATTGTCAATAGTAGCGTCCCATGCAATCATTCCTACCTGAGGAATGCGCTTGTGCAGGGTTTCAACAGCCTTTATCATTTCTGAAATTTGCGGGATTTTATATCCTTCAAATTTGATTTTTGAGTCAGGATGTTTGTCAAAGCGTTCCTGCAGCTCATTAAATGCATTTTTGTTAAATGTTCCGTTATCATCTACGCCTATAAATACACCGCCCTGATGTACATTATCAAGTTTATTGCTGCCTTGTGCAATTCTGAGAAATACAGGGAAATGATATATTTTTCCGTTCCATATATATGTAGTAATTCTGAACGTATTAATACTTTCACTATGTAAGGCACGCAAACCATCGCAATTTATTAAATGCTCCTGAATATTGTAATAGCTGCCTTGCTTTTTTAGTATTTCACCAACAGAAAGCCCGCTGTTTTGGTCAATTCCGTTTTTTATATCAAGTAAACAGCATCCTTTACCGGAGTTACTGTCTCTTGTAGGCTTCAGAAATGCCTTACCGATATCAAATAGGATTTCTTCAGCCTGCTCGCGGTTAATAAAATCCATATTGCAGTTTCTAAATATCCCGTTTTCGCAGGATATGATTATATCTGCAGTCCTTACATTATCAATTCCATTTACTAAAATAGGCAAAAGATTTTTGTTTTCAAATACATGGGCATATTCACGTGGGACAAATTTACGCTCTATTTCAGGAATAAAAAGTAATTCAGGTATATAATTTTCATCGAAATTACCGGTATATGCTGAATAATATTTATGCCAGTCATATGATATTTTTTTTCCGTAATTTTCGATATAAAGCTTATCAATTTTATCCTTTTGTTCCTGTGATAATGAAATTTTATCAGCAATTTGTTTGCGAACAGGATTTGACAATTTAGTTTTCTCGGCCTTTACGGCATTATAATGTGTATATAAATTATCAAGCTTTTCAAGAAAATTATGAACTTTGCCCATTATTATGTCCTTCTGTTGTTTCTAAAGCATTTTCACTATTTTGCTTTATATTACGTTTGATTATTTTAGCTTCATTGGTTAAAAAGATTATTATTAAAAAGGCGAGGAAATATTGATATGATGAAGGATGTGTCATCCACGGAATTCTTGCATAGTCAAGTATTATCATAGAAAGCAGCCAGAAAAACATAATTTTAATCAATGGATGATACTCTCTATATTTAAAGCTCTTAATCAGAATGGAGGCTGTAGGAACGTACCATACAAGTAATCCGACTACACCAAGGTCCGCCATAAGCTCTGAGAAATTACAATGGCTGTAAACCGCCTCAATATAATATCCTTTATAGTATGGATTATCTCTGAGATAGCAGGTGAAGCCGTCAAGCCCCCAACCGAGGAACGGTTTTTTCAGGAACATATTAAATGCTATTTCCTTATAGAATTCACGGCCCTTTGTGCTGGCATCCTCAATCTTTTCACCGGTAATGGTTGCAAACATATCTTCAAATCTCAGCCATATATTTTCATATAAAATCGGTATATTTCTGAGCATTAGTATAATTATTACTGCAGCAATGACAAAAATGATTATTTTTGTCATCATTTTAAATAAATCCTTATCAATAATAACAATAAGTACAAATAGAATTAAAAGCTGAACAAGTGAACCTCTTGAACCTGTAATAATAGTAAGCAATACGAAGAAGACGGATAGGTAATTGCCGTATTTAAAGTCGGTATATCGTCTCAGATATACACTGACTACAGACATACCAGCGGCAATAGCACCGATTCCGTTGCGCTGTTGACCTAAAGCTACACCAAATCCGTCATCACCGGCCTGAAAGTACTGTGATGTCGGGGTGGTAACCAATGCAGCAACACCCATTATTGCTGAGGCATATACGAATGATTGCATTACAGATAAAGCCTTTTCAGATGTATCAATATATAAGAACATTGCAAGACCGATACCAAAGCATCGGAATACACCCATCATTGTTCTTGAACCTGTAATATGACTGTATGCCCAGAATTTAGTTGATAGGAACAATAATACCGTCAGTGCACCGAACCATATCAGTAAGAAAAAGATGTTTTTTATTGTGTTTGTTTTTATACGAAATGTTGTGCCTGTGAGACCTAATTTTTTTATAAGAACATAACCAATAATGAATACCTGCAGTAAAAGCTGTATAATTGTATGCGTATAAAGACAGAACATTCCTGTAAAGTAAAGAAAGAAAGCCCAGTCAGGACGTACATTGCTGTATTTAGTTGTGGGTATAGAGTTCTCCATATATTACTCCTGAACAGTCTTATTTGGAAGTGCTATCCAATCACCGAAAATTTTATCGTATTTTTCAGGCTCAAATTTCTTTAATCCGCTCCAGTGGAAAAATGTCATTTCACCAAAATATACTTTTCCATTGATATCGTAAAAATCAATACGCACCTGTGGTATGCCAATGCTGAGCTTTTCAGCAAGCTCAATCATTTTTTCAAAGCCTTGCGGTTTAATTAGTGTCTTTTTTGTATTGGGATGTCCGTTTATAACAGGCATATGATTAAAATCTCTGTCGAAAAAATCAAAGCAGGTTTCTGTTTTTTCATTTCTGTCAGTTGCAATAAACATTGCATTAACTTTACCGTCAAAGCAGAAAAATTTGTAATCCTTGAGTTCATATCCCGACTCATCAACCATATATTTTTCTGCGATTATTCGTGGCTTTACATTTTTATATGGCCATTCTCTGTGAAGACTGTAAAAATTTCTGTTTAGAAAATGATTTAATATTGTCTTTGTATTTTGAATGTCAAGCTGTGATTTATCATTACAGATTACAATTCCACCTGAATCATGGGTACATTTTAACACAAATTCGTTCGGCAAAGCATCAAAATTAATATCATCTGCATTATCCCATACTCCAAGCGTTGGGATTATATGTTCATCTCCGATTATATCTGATACATATTTTTTGACTTCATATTTGTCAACCATTTTTGTATATTCAGATTTTCTGTCATAGAGCTTAAGCCATTGCAGCTTTTCGTTATATGTAATCGGATTGTTAAGATTCAGTTTTTTACCTAAAATACACTTATAGCGAAGCTTGAGATATTTTTCGTCTGACATACTGTCAAAAAAACCTCTGTTTGATAAAAACATAAATCCTTTTTTTAAAATATTCATTATATTCACACTTAGTCCCTGCAAAATAGATCTCTTGTATAAATTTTATCTTTCACATCTTCAATTTCGTTGTCAAAACGATTGGCAACAATTATATCCGAAATTTTTTTGAATTCATTCAAATCACGGATTACACGGCTGTTGAAAAAAAGTTTTTCCCTGAGTGCAGGCTCATAAACAACAACCTCAATGCCCTTTGCTTTGATTCTTTTCATTACCCCTTGGATTGAGGATTGACGGAAATTATCGGAATTTGATTTCATTGTCAGGCGATAAATCCCTACAGTTTTAGGATTTCTCTCAATAATTCTGTCTGCTATGAAATCCTTTCTTGTAGTATTAGCATCAACAATTGCACCGATAAGATTGCTTGGTACATCTGCGAAATTTGCACGCAGCTGTTTTGTGTCTTTCGGAAGACAGTATCCGCCGTAGCCAAAACTCGGGTTATTGTAATGATCACCGATTCTCGGATCGAGGCAAACTCCCTCGATAATCTGTTTTGTATCAAGCTTTCTAAGCTCTGCGTATGTGTCAAGCTCATTAAAATATGCTACACGCAAAGCCAAATATGTATTTGCAAACAGCTTTACAGCCTCAGCCTCTGTTGGCTTTGTGAATAGAACAGGAACATCTTTTTTTATAGCATTTTCTTCAAGTAATTTTGCAAAAATCTGCGATTCGTTTTTTAAATTATTATCAGCGCCAACAATAATTCTTGATGGATAAAGGTTGTCATAAAGTGCATGTCCTTCACGCAGGAATTCAGGCGAAAATATGATTTTGTCACAGCTGTATTTTTCCTTAATGCTTTCGGTATAGCCTACGGGAACAGTTGATTTTATTACCATAACCGCATTAGGATTTACCTTCATAACAAGTTCAATAACGGCTTCAACAGAAGTAGTATCGAAAAAATTGAGTTTTGGATCATAGTTTGTAGGTGTTGAAATAACAACAAAATCGGCATCCTTATATGCGTTTTTGGCATCGGTTGTTGCTTTAAGATTTAATTTTTTGTTTTTTAAATAGTATTTAATTTCACTGTCAACAATAGGGGATATGCCATTATTAATCATATCAACCTTTTCCTGAATGATATCAACAGCGGTTACCTCATTTTTTTGTGCCAGTAAAACAGAGATTGAAAGTCCAACATATCCTGTGCCTGCAACTGCTATTTTCATTAATTTTTGCCTCCCTGCATATAAAAGGACTTGTACCATTTTGCAAATTCGCCGAGTCCCTTTTCAATAGATGTGTTTGGCTTAAAATCAAAATCATTCATAAGCTCCGTTACATCAGCATAGGTCTGGTAAACATCACCGGGCTGCATAGGCAAAAATTCTTTTTTAGCCGGTTTGGTGATAATACCCTCCCTAATAAGTGCTTTTTCAAGTGTTTCAATATAGGTCATAAGATCTTCCGGCTCATTGTTGCCGATATTATAAACCTTGGCAGGATCATTGCCCTGCGGCGGATTGCAAAGCATATTTTCAATACCCAATACAATATCATCAATATATGTAAAATCCCTTTTCATGTCGCCGTTATTGAATATCTGTATGGTTTCACCTTTAATCATTTTGTTTGTGAAGCCGAAATATGCCATATCCGGTCTTCCGAAAGGACCGTAAACAGTAAAAAAGCGAAGACCTGTTGTAGGTATATTATAAAGATGCGAATATGTAAATGCCATAAGCTCGTTAGATTTTTTTGTAGCAGCGTAAAGGCTGATTGGGTGCGACACATCGTCAGTTACGGAAAACGGTGTTTTCTGCTGCATTCCGTAAACTGATGATGATGATGCGTAGAGCAGATGCTCAACAGGATTATGCCTGCATGCCTCAAGTATATTAAAGAAGCCTATAATATTTGAATCAATATAAGCGTCCGGATTTGTTATGGAATATCTTACACCTGCCTGTGCTGCAAGATTTATAACGATATCAGGCTGATGCTTTTTAAAGGTATTGGTAACAAGTTCTTTATCGGAAATACTGCCCTTTATAAAGGTGAACTTTTCAAAGGTATTCAGTATTTCAAGGCGGGCTTCTTTAAGCTTAACATCATAGTAGTCATTCATATTGTCAATGCCTACGATTTGTGCACCCTGCTCAAGCAGCTTTTTTGAAAGATGAAAGCCGATAAAGCCTGCCGCTCCTGTTATAAAATATTTTTTATCAGGATTCATTTTGTTGAATTTCTGCATGGTTATCCCTCTGATTATTTTAATATATCTTCAAACACAGTCTGCCATTTTTTACAGATGGTATCTTCCGAAAGGGCTTCACGCACCAAGGCTGCTTTCTGTCCCATTTCCTGTGCTTTTTCAGCGTTTTCTGCCATATAACACATTGCTTTTGTCATTGCATCAACATCACGTACCGGAGTTAAAATACCATTTTCATAGCTTGTTATGTATGCTCTTGCTCCACCGGGCGGATGGTCTGTTGAAATTACAGGCAGACCGATTGCAAGTGCTTCAAGCATTGCATTTGAAAGACCTTCAAAGTCTGAAGACATAACATACATACCTGCATCAAGTATTCGTTCGTGAACATTTTTGCAAAAGCCGCAAAGCTCAACTTTATCTGCTAAACCGAGCTTAGCAATATAGTTTTTTACTGCGTCTTTTGATTCTCCGTCTCCATAAATTTCAAGCTTATAATTCGGGTGTATCTCGGAAAATTTAGCAAAGGCATCAAACAAAAGCCTATAATTCTTTTGCGGACTGATTCTGCCAACAGCGACAACTGTTTTTTTTCGCTGACCTGTATAAGGCTGCGGCAGACCGTTTTTCAAAGGGTTTGGAATAACAATACCTTTTTTGGCAATTTTTTCTTCAAAATAATCGGATGCACCCTGTGTCTGAAAGACTATTTTTTTGCAATGACTGTTTTTGTATAATAGTTTTCTTGAAAAATCGCCTATTTTCTGTAATTTGCGTGTAAATGTGTTTGCCGGGTCATTTCTTTCTGATACAAGCACCTTTGCCTTTGTTGCCACAGAGGCGAGTATTGTATAAAGATTCTGGTGCGTAAAGAAGGATACAAAAAGTGCATTTTCATTTTTCTTCATATATTTGCGAATGAATTGAATCTGTGCAAGTGTATCTCTTGCCTGAATATCAGGTCTGATGATGATTTCGATTGCTTTATCAAGGGGATAAACTATTTTGTTACCATTTAAAAGTATAAATTTTATATTGTAATCCCTTTTGATTAAATAGTTTGCCAGATTGCTCATTACGCGCTCTGCACCGCCGCCGGACAGCTCATTTGTTATGAAGAAAATAGTTTTGTTCATTGTATATCCTTTAAAAATTTACTTTCAAATGTTTTGCACTTGCTTTCCCAAGTGTATTCATTTAATATTTTTGTATATGCTGCTTTGCCTAAGCTATAGCGCAGCTCATCGTTTTCTATGAGTGTTTTAATTCCTTTGGCAAAGTCGTTTTTTATATTATCTAGATTCTGATTGATATTAACCTTTATTCCGCAGTTTTCGTCGATCAGCAAATCAGCACCATTCTGGTTAAAAGTAAGAACAGGCAATCCGTTGCTCATTGCCTCAAATAAAACCGTTCCCGTTGTCTCTCTTAGACTCGGGAAAACGAAAAAGTCACTTATTAAGTATACCTCTTTCATTTCTGTGTATTGTATTTGGCCGAGAAAGGTTACTTTATCGTCAATCTTGAGCTCCTCGCTAAGTCTTTTTAGATTATTACTTTCGGAACCGTCGCCAACCAAAAGCAACCGAAACTTTCTGTCGGTTTCAACTAAGCGCAATGCTTCAAGCAGAAATTGCAGTCCCTTTCGGTAAAGAAAACGTCCTGCCCAAAGGATATTAACAGTGTCGTTTTCATTTTTTTTGTTGAAAATCGGCTCATTGATTTTGGATGAAATTATCCCGTTTTCAGTCAGCAGTCGGCACTTGCTTTTATCCTTGATTATATCACACAGATATGCCTGCGTTTCCTTGTTTGCACAAAGTATAAGGCTTGCTTTATTAAGTGTGCGTTTGTAGCAAGGATTTAATTTTGCAAGGCTGTTAATAATTTCACGTATCTTTTCGCTTTTTTCATGCCCTTTTATATAGGGCATAAATACATCCGGAGTAGTCTGAGCACCACCTACAGGACCGAATATGAATTTTGTGTTTGTTTTCCAAAGTGGGGCGGCGATTCTAAAATCACCCAGAGTAACATGCTGTATATAATCAAAATGATATTTGTCATTAAGCTTTTTAACTGTTTTCAAAACAGTCTTCTGCCATAAATAGTAGTAACAAAAATAGAAAAAGTTTTTATGCGTTTTATTGTAAAGATTCATCCACTCAGGAATGTCATGATAAAAAACCTTTATGTTGGTGATGTTATTTTGTTTTATGTAATTTTCAACAGCTTTTTTATGCTCGTTGCGTGTCAGAAGATATACTTCGTTGTAATTTCGCATTGCATAAGCCCAAGACCATCCGCATTGCGCCTCTGAGCCGGCATAAGGATTAGCTGTAAAGGCAGAGAATAATATTTTCATATAATCAGCAATCCAATCTTAATTCTTTATCATTTTTTTCATCCACAGCGGAACTCTGGCTTTTAATTTTGAAATCATAACAGAGCTTCCTGCTTGCTTTAAAAAATAATCGTCAAGTGCCTTATAGCCATTTGACTTATAAATTTCCATTATTTTGTCATGATTTCCATTTGCAATACTTGGCTGTAAAAGCTGTTTATTTTCCTCAGCAATTTTCTCAAATTCTGTCGGATGAAGGCTGAGTCCTTTTCCGTATGTTTCAACAAGCTTTTTACCATTTCCGGTGTTTTGAATCAAGCAGCTGATGCCTTTTTCAGCATCAAATTCCTTGTGCTTACCATCAAAAAGCTCAGGATGCTGCTCTTTGATTCCCCAAAAATCGCCGATTGTTATATCGCCGACTCTTTTATCACAAGCATATTTGCAGCTGTAGCAGCAATCTCTGTATGTATCGCCCTGAAGAAAATAGGAATAATATGAGCTTTCACCATATTGAATATATTTGTTATATTCTTTTCCGTTTTTATTGCACAAAGCACGAGCAACAAAGGTTAGTCCTCTTCTTTTATCCCGAAATACGAAATCCTTGACTGCTCCGTATTTGCCGGACACCAAATCAAGGTAATCCCAAAACATTTTTCTGCTTGGTACACCATGGCATATCAGGTCAATCGTAAACAGATTATCGTATTTATTACCTAAATAAGCATACAGTGCTGCTATCTGGCAGGGAGTGCCTGAGAAAAGAACTTTTTTTCCATCATTCAATAATACTTTTGTTTTTTCAAAAATCTCAGCGGTATCACTGTGAACATATTTTGAACCCATCAATTTTTGCAAGTTATTAAGATTATCAACTGCAATATGATGCGGTGTGATTTTTTTGTTGATATTTTCAATTGCACAGCCGATAACAGTTCCGCCCTGATTTATAAATTCCGTAGCTAAGGAGGCAAAAACACCGCCGGATGCGGAATTCATAATATCTGTAGTTATTGATACTGCCGCAAATGATTGCTTTGGGCTGTTTTTATAGTCACCGCCGATGTATGCACATACATTTTTGCATTTATTGCAGCCGATACACAGCTTTTCATCAATAGCAGGGTATTCGAAGCCGCATTCATCACATACCATATTTATTGCATTGACAGGGCAGGTAGCCTGACAGGCAGCACAGCCGCAGCAATTTATTTTATTTTCAACAAGTATCGGTGATGCGTTTTTCATTTTTTAACCTCAGTTTTTGTCTGACACTGTTGTAAGCATTTTATATAATAATTCCAACGATTGAACACGAGACTGTGCTATTTTTTCGTTAGAATTTGTGAAATCGATTTTGTTATCTATAAAGCTGAAATCGTTGTAATCATTCAGTATACGCTCTGAAAGTTCTGCAAGCTCTAATATACTTTGATTTCTTGTTTTTGTCTCTCCCGGTAAAATGTCAATAAACTGAGTATTAAAATTTATTGCAAATGCAGTACCGTGAAAGGAATCAGTAATCATATATTCTGCATTTTTTATATATGATAAAAATGTGCTGATATCAGGCAGATATACTGCCTTGCCCGATTTGAATGTTCTGTGAAAAAGGGGAGTAAGTCTGATTAGTTTAAGTCCTGCTTTTTTTGCAAATTCATCTGCATAACAGTCCATTTCCGGATTGCTGTGAAGCTGATATAAAAGCACATATTTGTCATTAATATCGTTGTCAATAAGCTTGCTCCACTCATTTTTATCAAGCAAAAGAGTAGGGTCAAGCACCTGTGTTACATTGTTCAGTCCAAGCTTGTTTATAATTTCGACTGCACTTTTTTCACGCACGGTGATATAGTCATATGAACTCAGATATTTTCTGAGCTTTTTACTGCTTTTATGAGATGCTTCTGTTTTTCCAAAGCTTGCGGCATAGGCAATTTTTTTCTTACTATCAGGTACAAAATCGAGGAAGTATGCACCATCAATTTCATCATTGCCTATAGCCCCCCACACCTGATCAGAGCCTGTGCAGTATATATCTGCTTTGGGTGGATTTTTCTTTAGTTCGTCAATTGAGCAGTATCTTGTGCTGCTTTCGATTAAAAGATTTTTTCTGTATTTTTCAAAAGCTCTGCCCATTTTTATATATTCAGGTGACTGAATAGATTTATATACAAGCCTGGTTGCAATGTTCTTATTCCATGAAGATTTTTTTACCAATGTGTCAGCGATGTTTTTATAATCCTCATCAAATCTTATATAGTCAATTATTTCACTTTCAAAACCGAATGAACCTATTGCTTTCTGGAGTGCGTATGCCTGTAACACAGAGCCGTAGTTTGACACTGCATGACGTGTTATGATTGCAACTTTTTTTGTGTTATCAGACATAAAGAATTTTTACTCCTCAGGTATTTTTATTCTTTCAAATAATAAGCTAATGATAAGTGTTTATAAAATTATTTTTTTATTTGTGCAGCAATATCTGCGTCAACGATTTCCTCACCTGTTTTATTTTTGAGCTGCTCTCTTGATATATCAGAAAGTCCGTCGTTTACAACTGCATTTACATCACAGGTTGAAAGCTTATCAAGCTCTTCCTTTGTGATTTTGCCGTCTCGCAAATCACGGCAGATTTTGTTTTCATACATAGAGTATTTTTGTTCTTTAAAGAAGCGGAGGAATTTGTGCTTGATGACCCACATAGCAGGCTTTTGAATATATTTATGCATAGCAGGGGATACGGAGCCAATCATCCAGCACTGTCTGTCACAGTGGCGAACCTTTTCACGAACTCTATTTGCCTGCTCGCTGTTCCACAAAGTATCCCAATCTGTGTCATTAAGATTGCCCATAACCTCTTTTTCTTTCGTTCCGTTACAAGGCATTACATCACCATACGGGTCAATAAAGAAGGTATCAAAAGCCATATCACAGGGGAGAAGTCTCTCCTGACCATAAATGTAATTAATCAGACCATGGTTGAAATAAGCTCTGAACCATTTTTTTGGTGAATTTGATTTGAGCAGCTCATTGACAAGCCTTTCAAATTCCTTGGCAACCATTGGTCTGTCCTTAATAATATTTTTTGCCTCAACAAAATAGAAGGAATTATGGAGTGATGCTGTGGCAAATTCCATATTCATTTCATCGCTGAGTTTATAAAGGTCAACTAAATCTTTTGCGTTTGCATCTTGAACAGTCATACCGAATCCAACATCAGGATGATTCATTTCCACAAGCTTTTTTAATGTTGTGCAGCCTTTGTTAAAGCCGTCGTCAAGACCACGTATAGCATTGTTTGTCTGCTCGAGACCTTCAATTGATATTCTGATACCTACGTTAGGGAACTCTTTACATAAATCTATTATTCTGTCAGTAAAAAAGCCATTTGTTGAAATAACAATTCTTTCACTTTTTTTGTAAAGCTCGCGAACAATATCATTTAAATCCTCACGGATAAATGGCTCACCGCCTGTTATGTTCGTAAAATACATAGGTGGTAATTTTTTTATTGTTTCAATTGTAATTTCCTCTTCGGGCTTTGATGGTTTTTTATATCTGTTGCACATATTACAGCGTGCATTGCAGCGATATGTAACAATGACTGTTCCATTTAATTTTTTCATATCCGAATCCCCAATTATCTTGTACTGATTATTTTTGCAGGAACACCGCCTACAACTGAATAATCAGGCACATCTTTATTTACTACAGCACCCGCCGCTACTATACAGCCTTTGCCGATTTTTACTCCGTCAAGCACAACGGCATTTGCCCCAATCCAGCAATCCTTTCCGATTTCAATTCCCTGCCTTGAAGCCCCCTGCAGATAAATCGGGGTATTTCTGTCAGTAAAAATATGATTTTCAGAAAACAGCTTTACACCGGGGCCAAAAATCGTTGAACTTCCGATTTTTACCCTACCTCTTACTGAGATGAAAGCATTTGCAGCAATTCCGACATCGTCACCGATTTCAAGGCTGTCACCCAGCTCACGGATTACACCTGTACATTCAATAATGCTGTTTCTTCCGAGTGAAAAGTTTTTGCCGATATTTACTCCGTTTTTGCAAAGTGCATTGATGAAGCAGCCATCTTCAATCGTCAGCCCCGATCCGCTGATAATATGTTTTTTTGAACGTATTTTAACATTTTTGCCTATAAATGTCATTTTTCCTGATTTTTTGAATCTGATTCGATTAAAAAATCCTCTTACGAGCATATGCATACGTGTAAAAAGAATACCTAAAAGGTCTGATGACGTTATACTTTCATCGACTGTATATTCTCTGTGTTTTATTTTGCTGATGAGTTTGGATACGAGTTTTACCATTTTTGTCCCCTGAATTAAGCTTATATTAGGCTATTATAAATTTTTAGTAATTTGTCGCAGTATTTGTCAATCGTATGATTTTTACTTTCCTCAAGGCAATTATTTTCCATTTGGTTCAGTAATTCACTATCGCTGTAAAGCTGCTGAATTTTATTCTTTAAATCGTTCTTATCATATGCTCTGAAAAAATTTCCGGTTACGTTTTCTTTAATCAGCTCCGGAGAGCCGCCCAAATCAGAGCTGATAACAGGTGTTCCGAGAGAAAGTGACTCTAAAATAGACATTGGGCAGTTTTCATAGCATTCAGATGGTGTGATTGAAAATGCCGCATTTCTTATAAGTGCTTTTAATTCATCACCCGTTTTAAAGCCGACTGCTTCTATATTGTCAATCCCACGGCATTCATCCATAAGCGGACCTGTACCGGCAAAAATAAAATGAATATCAGGCAGTTCTTTACAAACCTCAATAAGTGTTTTAATTCCTTTTTCAACACTTAAACGTCCGAAATAAAGAGCGTATTTTTTGTCTGTTTGTTTATTTGGAATATTCTGATGCTTTTCGCAAAAATTATGAAGAACACAAATTTTGGATTTATCCACGCCGGCATTTGTTATTGTGTCTGCCATAAATTTACTGGGGCAAATATAGCAGTTAACTGAATTGTATGTGTTTCTGCCGTGGTAGTAATATGATTCAACCGCAGCAATAGCACTTTTCATTGTTGAGTTATGCAAGCATTTATTTTTTACACAGTTTATGTATTTGCCGTCAATGCACTTTTGACAAATGCGGCTTTCTTCCTCAATATACATTCTGTGATTGGGACAAGCCATCTGAACATCGTGCACTGTTTGCACAATTGGTATGTTGTGCTTTTTTATTTCATAAATAATGGCGGGTGTCAGCTGAAAGTTAATATTGTTTAGGTGAACAATATCCGGTTTAAAGTTTTCGATAACCTTGCCGATTTTTTTTGCAGATTCTTTTGAGTAAATCGTTTTTATTGAAGATTTGAGTTTTGTTACAATATCTGCATTTCTTAAATCAACATTTTTTGTATAGCAGTCAATAGAATTTGAAGCACATCTGTTTTCGCTGTCCATACCAAAGTATTCTACCTGATGACCCGATTTTTTCAGGTATTCACCAAGACCAAGCATATATGTTTCCGCTCCGCCTGCCGGATACAAAAACTTGTTAACCATTAAAATCTTCATTTATTCACCTTTGTAAAGACTGAGTGTCTTGCTTACAATATCCTGCCAATTGAATTTGCTGCATATAAAATCAGCAGCACCATTTTTATATTTTGCTGTTAAATCTGAATCTTTTAACAGCATCTGCAGCTTTTGCTGTAAAGCATGTTCATTACCTTTTTCAAAATAGACCGCTTTGTCCTCACATACTTCCGTACATTCCGGTATATCAGAAGTAAGACAGCAGTTATCATAGCTCATTGCCTCAAGAAGACTTAAGGGCATTCCCTCCAAATCGCTTGGAAGGCAGTAAACATATGCATTTGAATAAAGCTCCTCAAGTAACTGACCCTGAACAAAGTCAGTAAAAACTATTCGGTTATCATCTTTTGCAAGCGTTTTAACCTCATTCATATATTCACTTGTATGACTTGAACCGCCTGCAATCACAAGCTTTTTGTCAGTATAAATGTTTTTGAATGCATTAATCAGATAATGCACACCCTTTTCTGGAACAATTCTTCCCAGAAAAAGGATATAGCTGTCTTTTGATAAATTATACTTTTCGGTGATAAGTGAGGGCTTTTTTATTTCAGCTCTTTCAATTCCGTTTGGAATATAGACTGTTTCTCTGTTATATGTATCAAGAAAGTAGTTTTGTACATTTTCTGAAAGCACAATGACTTCATCTGCATATTTTGCCGCTGTTTTTTCACCGAATTTTAAAAATTTAGTTGCAAAGCCGCCCCATTTTGACCTTTGCCAGTCAAGTCCATGGATTGTTACAATTACTCTTTTTCCAAAAAGTTTAGGCAAAACGCACATTGCAGCAGGACCTTCAGCATGAAAATGGACAACATCAAAGCGTGAAAAGCTTGCTCTGATTGCTGCAATTGCACTGTAAACAATTGCATTGAGCTTACTGCTTTGAAATGTGAAAACGGTTTTCAGCCTGATACCGTTATATTCTTTCAAATTTTCAGTACTTTCAAAATTTTTACCAGATACGTGGTGACCCTTGCGGTTATATGCAACAACAGTATTTCCTCTTTTTACGAGCTCGGTGGAAATTTTATCAACAACAATTTCAATTCCGCCTTCGCGTGAGGGTATTCTTTTGTGACCAATCATTGCAATTTTCATTTTTCATCACCAACGTATTCAGCTATGATTTATTCTGCACCCTTATGGGTTAATACAACGCCGATTGTTTTAAATAATATTTCTATATCAAGGAATATTGACCAGTTATCAATATATTTGCAATCTAATTTAACAACCTCTTCAAAGTCCTGAATATTAGACCTGCCGGACACCTGCCAAAGACCTGTAATTCCGGGCTTAAGAGATAATCTTCTTTTATGATGGCTCTCATATTGTTCAAATTCATCAACAGTAGGCGGACGAGTACCGACAAGGCTCATATCACCTTTAAGCACATTCCAAAACTGTGGCAGCTCATCAATACTTGTTTTGCGTATGAATTTGCCTACCTTTGTGATTCTGGGGTCATTGTCCATTTTGAACATAAAGCCGTCCATTTTATTTTGCTCCATAAGAGCTTTTTTTCGTTCCTCCGCATCGGTATACATTGAACGCAGCTTGTATATGTTGAATACTCTGCCATTTTTACCGATACGCTGCTGTTTGAAAATAAGCGGACCGGGAGATTCAAGCAGCAGAGGAATTGCAGTAATAAGGATTATCGGCAGTGATATAATAGAACCTATAAGTCCGCCGATGATATCCATAATTCGTTTGATAAATAATTCTGACTGATTATGAACAGAAGGTGCAAAAACTGCCATAGGGCGTTCTGCTTTGATTTCACATTTAAGGTTGTCGAACTTGCTTTCTTTAATTATTTTTTCAAGAGTAGATATATTTACATTAACAGTAATACCCATATCCTCAAGCTCTTCAACATATTCGGTAATCAAATCTTCATAATCAGAGTTATTTGTCGAAGAAAGATTAATATAAATCTCGTCAAGTGCAGAGGTGCGAATCCATCCCATTAGATTATCAACATTTGCAACTACCGGAACTCCGTCAATTTCAGTGAGAATATCTGTATCCTCAATATCTATCAGAATATTTCCGTTTTTTGATGCTGTTGATCTGTGTTTTTTGTAAACACCATTTTCAAATGATGCATCAACAAGTGCAACTGCTTTAATATTTTTTGACCAGTCGTGCTTGAGATCTGCTATAAATTCTTCAGCCCTGTCAATTGTTGTGATAACACCGGTCATTGTAGCTAGTTTACTTGATGGCATGTATTTAAGCAGTATTCTTTTGAGAAGGAATCTCATAATTAATGACAATAAACAATAAGTGAAGAGTGAACTTATCCAAAGATATCTTGAATGAATAATGTCATTTTTTGTAAGCAGTAGTAATACTGAGAACAGAGAATATGTAAGAAAGCAGTTTTTGAATGTTGATGCTGCCTCCATAGGTCTGCTGCGCTTAGTAAGATTAATCGGTGACGAAAAACAGAAGAATATTGTTATATATGAGAGAAGAATGACAACAACATATTCTGACCATGTTTCACGGCTATAATCAAGAATTTTCGGGAAGATAACTGTGAAAATGAAATAACCTGTTAAGTTTGATAGAATTAACGCAAGTAAATCTCCTGAAAATTCAAAATATCTTTGCATTTTATTGCGTTTATTCATTTATAACACCTGCTTATTTATATCTGTAGTTATAGCTATAGTCGTAGCTGTAATTGTAGCCATATTTTGAACGTGAATAGCTTTTTTTATAGTATGAGGAATAGCGTTTGCCTGAAGCATTGGCATCGTTTGCGATAAAGCCCACAATAGGTGCATTTATATGCCTGAGTGAGTTAACAGTCATTTTAACTTCCTGCATATCAGTGGTTGCAAGCTTAACAATTATGATATAGCCTGTTGCTTTGGTTGCAAAAGCAGTTGAGTCTGTAACAAGATTTACAGGTGGTGTGTCAATCAGTACACAGTCATAATGTGCCTTAACGAATTCCAGCAGTTTGTCCATACGTGAGGAGGATAAAAGCTCTGCCGGGTTTGGCGGAATTTTACCTGCTGTAAGCACAGACAGATTTTCAATATCTGTTTTAGTAACTGTTATGCTGTCTGTCAGACCTGCAAGAATTTCTGAAAGTCCATTCTTAACAGGAATAGAAAACAAACGGTGTACAGTTGGGTTACGCATATCAGCATCAATTAATAAGGTTCTTTTGCCCATCTGAGCAAAGGAAATAGCCATATTGATTGTGTTAATTGATTTACCGTTGTTTGCTGTAGGGCTTGATATAACGAAAATCGGGCACTTTTCACCCTGCTGAGTGAAAAGCAAATTTGTTCTGATTGAGTTATAAGCCTCTTTTACAACAAATGGGGAATCTGCGCAAAGAATTTTTTTCTGGTCTTCTCTTGAAAAAGCAGCTGTTTTTGAGTCTTTCTTCTTTTTCTTTAATCCAAGCTTAGCCATTGTTTGCATCCCCCTTTGTTGTATTTACTATGTCAAACGAAGGTTTTGACAGGTCAGCCGACGCTTTTATCTCGTTTTTTGGCTTTTCGGTTGAAGGAACAAGCCTTGGTACGGTTCCGAGAATTGGAATGTCAAATTCTCTCTCTAAATCCTTTTCATCCGTAATGCTTGTATCAAACAGCTCTTTGATGAAGAAGATGATGAATGAAAGTGCAAAGCCTGCCAAAAAGCCTATAAGAACATTTTTCTTTAAATTAGGTGAGGAGGGTGATTCAGGAACTGTTGCATAGTCGATAACCTCGACACCGCCGACCTTGAGTATTCTTACTATTTCGTCAGGACAAGTGTCTGCAATTGCATTGGCAATTTCCATAGCCTGCTGAGGGCTTGTACTTGTAACATTAACCTGAAATGCCAGTGTATCAGGTATCTGTGCACAGCTCATCATGGAACTGATTTGTCTTGCGGTGATATTACCTCCGATTTTATCGGCAACCTTTTCGGTAAAGGTTTTACTTTTTACAACAACAAGATATGTGTTTACAAGCTTTTGTGATGCATCAATTTCACTTGATGAAATTGAACTGTTTGCACCAATACGATTGTCACTGCTGCTGTAAACATGCATTTTTATTGTTGCAGTGTATTTTGGTTCAATAAAAAAGTTAGTGATACAGCCTGCCAATACAGAGCCAATTAAAGCAATGATTACTATGAATATCATTTTTTTTCTTAACATAGAAAATATTTTTCTTAAGTCTATGGTGATTTCTCTGTTTTCTTCCATAATTCCCTCCGAAATTTATAGTAAAATTACACAAAAATATTATACCAATTAGTGCATAATATGTCAACTAGCATAACTATTAAATAAGTATAAACTACTATATTATTTATTAATATTATAATGATAACATATTATCAGTCAAATTGCAAAGGAAAATGAAAGCAGTATATTTGTACAAAATCATCAAAATAATAGACGATGGTATTTTATGGTTCACATTTTACATTTCTGATTATTATTTGGTACAATTGTCAACTTTTGATAACGATATAATTGAAATCTATATAAAAAATGACAGCTGTCACGCACTGAAAAATGCGGACAGCTGCTTATTAATCTCATAAATACTTTGATTATTGCATTTTAATATGAGATTGCCTGCTTATATTTCATAATCAATTGCAATTGATGTTTCCTGTACACTGTGAATATATTTTTTTACAACATCACAATGATATGGGTCATTCTGATAATCGTCAAGTGCATCTTTGGTTTCAAAGGTGGTTTCCAGAATTATGTCATATGAGCGAGGCGAGTGCAGAAAATCAATTCCAACCTGAATGCTTTTCAGCTGAGGTACATTGCCCTCCATTGATTTGAATATTTCTGCTGCTTTTTCACAGCTTTCCTTACTGTTGTCCTTTAGCTTGAAGCATACAACGTGCTTAATCATAATATTTCTCCATTATTTTATTTATTGCGTATTGTGAAAAATGCCGACATTTGTCGGCATTTTAAGTTTTTGTTTTAAATTGTTATTTTGCGATATCGCTTGCCCTTGATTCGCGGATGATATTAACCTTGATTTGACCCGGATATTCCATCTCGCTTTCAATTTTTTTAGCAATTTCACGTGCAATATAAGGCATTTTGCTGTCGTCGATAATGTTTGGCTTAACCATAACTCTTACCTCACGGCCTGCCTGAATTGCATATGCTCTTTCAACACCATCAAAGCTTGTTGAGATTTCCTCAAGCTGCTGAAGACGTTTGATGTAATTCTCAATATTTTCTCTTCTTGCACCGGGCCTTGCAGCTGATACTGCATCGGCTGCCTGAACAAGGCATGCAACAACAGTTTTGCACTCTATTTCGCCATGATGAGCGGCAATAGCATGTACAACGCCCTCGTTTTCCTTGTACTTTCTTGCATATTCAACACCAAGTGAAATATGAGAGCCTTCCATTTCATGGTCAAGAGCCTTACCGATATCGTGTAAAAGTCCTGCACGTCTTGCAAGTCTTTCATCAGCACCAAGCTCAGCGGCCATGAGACCGGCTATGTATGATACTTCCAAACTGTGTTTAAGTACACTCTGACCATAGGATGTACGGTATTTAAGCTTACCAAGAAGCTTTACAAGTTCGGGATGAATCTGACCGCAGTTAGCGGAAAGCACAGCCTTTTCACCCTCCTGCTTAATAGTAGCATTAACCTCACGGGTGCTCTTTTCAAAGCATTCCTCGATTTTGGTTGGATGGATACGTCCGTCTTGAATAAGTCTTTCAAGTGTGAGTCTTGCAATCTCTCTTCTGACAGGATCAAATGAGCTGATTGTAATAGCCTCCGGTGTGTCATCGATAATTAATTCAACACCTGTGATTGTTTCGATAGAGCGGATATTTCTGCCCTCTCGGCCGATAATTCTACCTTTCATTTCATCGTTAGGTAGTGCCACAACAGATACGGTGGTTTCTGCTGTGTGGTCTGCTGCACAACGCTGGATTGCAGTGCCGATGATTTCTCTTGCCAGAATATCGCTCTGGTCACGAATCATCTGTTCATGCTCAAGAATACGCCTGCTCTTTTCAGTGTCAAGCTCTTCTCCAAGATTTGCAAGGAGCTGTTCCTTAGCCTGCTCCTGTGTAAGTCCTGATATGCGCTCCAGCATATCAAACTGGCTTTTCTTAATGCCGTCAATTTCGAGTAGCTTATCATCAAGCTGCTTTTGCTTTTCGATTAAAGCTTCAGTTTTTTGTTCAAGTGAATCAGCACGCTTGTCAAGATATTCTTCTCTCTGATTCAAACGTGTTTCCTGTCTTTGAACCTCACTTCTTCTTTCACGGATTTCTTTATCCGCATCTGAGCGAAGCTTGTGGATTTCATCCTTTGCTTCAACAAGACGGGCTTTTTTTGTAGCCTCAGCCTCTGACAAAGCATTATTAATTATTTTTGTAGCCTCCTGTGTAGCGGAGCCTATTTCCTTTTCACTTGTTCTTCTGCGATGCTCACCGCCAAGAACAAAGCCTATTATACCAAAAATAACAGCGCATACTACGCCGACAATAATCGGAATGATTATACTACTCATACGTCAACAGCACCTCCTTCTGTTTAAAATTCTCGAAATTTACCATTCAGAAAAGGTACAGTTTAAATGCAAATTATTATCAAGGTTTGTCATAAAAAGCATAACTATATGTAAAACCTCTATAATAATATACACCTATATCTTGTATCTGTCAAGCATTTCATTGTTTTGCATCAACAGTTAGTTGTTGGGATGGCATAATTATTTTTCCAATATTTACTTATTTTGCCTTGTACAAATCAAATTTTACGTCTAAAATAATGTTGACAATTTATTTTGCAAGTGATAAAATAATACAGATGTTAAAGCTTTGATAAGGATATGATTTATTTCTATGGTTTTAAGAGAGTGTACGGTTGGTGTGAGTACACAGCGAGGGGATAAATTACCGCCTTTGAGTGCCTGTAGGAAATGACAGGACGTATGCCTGCGTTAAGGGCTTTGAGTGATGCTGTTGTTTTTTCAGTATAATTCAGGTGGAACCGTGTGAATTTATTGCACCCTGATTTTTCAGGGTGCTTTTATTTTTCATTAGATTCAATCAATTATAAACAAAAATATTTTACGGAGGTAGTAAAATGATAAAAATTACTTTAAAAGACGGCACAGTTAATGAGTATGAAGTACCAATGTCTGCTGCCGACATCACCAAAGAAATTTCAATGGGACTTTACAGGAATGCATGCTCCTGCAAAATCAACGGTGAGGTTAAGGACCTTAGAACAGTTGTTGATACCGACTGTACCTTTGAGGTGCTCACCTTTGATGACGAGGATGGCAAAAAGACCTTTAATCATACTGCATCACATATTATGGCTCAGGCTGTTAAGAGACTTTATCCTAATGTAAAGCTCACAATCGGTCCTGCTATCGACAGTGGTTTTTATTATGATTTTGATACTGAAACTCCGTTTTCTCCTGAGGATTTAGAGAAGATTGAGAAGGAAATGAAAAATATTGTAAAAGAAGGACTTGAGATTGAAAAGTTCGAGCTTGCTCCTGCAGATGCAATCAAAATGATGGAAGAAAAGGATGAGCCTTATAAGATTGAGCTTATCAATGAGCATGCAGAAAAGGGTGAGCCAATCAGTTTTTACAAGCAGGGTGAGTTTACCGAGCTTTGTGCAGGTCCTCATCTTATGGATATGAAGGTTGTTAAGGCATTCAAGCTGACAAACTGCACAGGTGCATATTGGCGCGGTGATGCTAAAAATAAGATGCTCTGCCGTGTTTACGGTACGGCATTCCCTAAGGCATCCATGCTTGAAGAGCATCTTCAGATGCTTGAAGAGGCAAAAAAGCGTGACCATAATAAGCTTGGCAGAGAGCTGGAGCTTTTCACAACAGTTGACTATGTTGGTCAGGGTCTGCCTATTCTCTTGCCGAAGGGCACCAAAATCATTCAGATTTTACAGAGGTTTGTTGAGGATGAAGAGGCGAAGAGAGGCTGGCAGTTAACCAAAACACCTCTTATGGCAAAATCTGATTTATATAAGATTTCGGGACATTGGGATCACTATAAGGATGGTATGTTTGTTCTTGGGGATGAGGAAAAGGATAAGGAAGTATTTGCACTTCGTCCTATGACATGCCCATTCCAGTATCAGGCATATTTGAATAAGCCTCGTTCTTACAGGGATTTACCGCTCAGATATGATGAGACCTCAACTCTTTTCAGAAATGAAGCAAGCGGCGAGATGCACGGTCTTATTCGTGTTCGTCAGTTTACAATTTCCGAGGGGCATTTAATGTGTACACCTGACCAGCTTGAGGACGAGTTCAGAGGCTGTTTTGAGCTTTGTGAATATATGCTTAAAACCCTTGGTCTTTATGAGGATGCAAGTTTCAGATTTTCACAGTGGGATCCTGATAACCGTGAAAAGTATATTGGTACTGAAGAGCAGTGGGATGAGGCTCAGAGCAAGATGAAGAATATTCTTGACGACCTTAATGTTGATTACAAAATCGGAATCGGCGAGGCTGCTTTCTATGGTCCTAAGCTTGATATTCAGATTAAAAATGTATTCGGCAAAGAGGATACACTTATCACAATTCAGATTGACCAGATGCTTGCAGAGCAATTTGGTATGGAATATGTTGATAAGGATGGTATAAAGAAAAATCCTTATATTATTCATAGAACCTCTATAGGCTGTTATGAGCGTACTCTGGCTTATTTGATTGAGAAATATGCCGGTGCATTCCCTACATGGCTTGCTCCTGTTCAGGTTAAGCTTCTCCCGATTGCTGACAGACATCTTGATTATCTCTATGATGTTAAAAAGGTACTTGAGTCGAAGGGTATCCGCTGTGAGATTGATGACAGATCGGAAAAAATCGGCTTCAAGATTCGTTCTGCTCAGCTTGAAAAGGTTCCATATATGATTCTTGCCGGTGATAAGGATATCGAAAACAATACAATTTCAATCCGTTCACGCAAGAATGGTGATGAGGGCGCAGCAACAATGGATGAGTTCCTCGCAAGAATTCTTGAGGAGATTGAGACTAAAGCACTCTAAAATAACTTTCATAACAAAAAACGAGCTGTTTAACTCCAAACAGCTCGTTTTTTGTTATGAAAAATTTTGGTTGTTTTTATTATGCTGTTTGAATATTCTGTTTTTGTATTGAACTTCTTTATTTTTAATGTTAAAATATATGTATAAATACATTCTGAAGACAAACAAGGGGAGAAGATTATGAAGACTTCAGTAAAAATATTGTCATTGGTATTATGTTTATGTTTAATTATAACAGGATTATTTGGTTGTTCACATAAAACGGATTCAACTTCTGTTGAACCACAAAATTTCAGAGTTACAGCATACATTGTTTCAGACAGACTTGATGAGACATTTGATGCCTCAAATCTTGACAGGGTAACTGATATTATTCTTTTCGGAAATGCAACATATGATGAGCAAGGAAAGGTGAATCTTTCAGATAGCTTCGAATCAGATGTGGAATTTTTAAGAAATCTTATTACAAATCAAAGATTTTATTTAAATATTCTTGGACCGTCATCACAATCGCAGTCAGATGATTGGAATGAACAGATGTATGATATGGCAGATCGAAATACAGCTGCTTTTGAAAGCGGAGTGCTTGAAGCAGAAATAAAAAATGTACTTGATAAATACGATTTTGACGGTATTGTATTTGATTATGAATTCCCTTTAAGAAAAAAAGATTGGAAGTCATTTGATAAATTTATTATCAGTCTTGATTCTGTACTTGGCGATGATTATAAAATCGGTATGTCTATGGTAGGCTGGAATCTTAAGCAGTCAAAAGAAGCTATGGATGCAACTGATTTCTTTGAGATTATGAGCTATGATCTCTGGGACAAAGAGGGAAATCATGCAACAATCGACATTGCTCAGGACGATATTAAGCAATTTGAGAAAAAGGGCTATGACAAAGCAAAACTTGATTTGGGTGTTCCGTTTTATGCCAGACCTACAACAGGGGATGCTTATTGGTATGATTATAAGTCATACTGCGATGATTTGGATGAAAATGGCCTTTATAATGATTCAGCAACAGGGCTTGTATTCTCATTTAATACATATGATGTTATAAAAGAAAAAACTGAGATGGCGATTGAAAACGGAATAGGCGGAATGATGGTTTGGCATTATTCCTGTGACGTTCCGTCTGATAATGAAAAATCTCTTTTTGATGCTATTGATTCTGTGAAACAGGAAGCGATAACCAATAAATAGGTTTTAATGAACAGAAATCAGCTTGGTTATTTATGGAAATGTTGTTTTGTTATTTAATTAAAAACTATTTACCTGAATATTAATCTATGCTATAATTTTAATATGTTAAAAAAGAAAGGGA
>CAMWPJ010000017.1 GCA_947176035.1 uncultured Clostridia bacterium
GAAAAGATATTTAAGCGACATAATAACGATTTTCATGTCGCTTAAAATAAATTTTTTCTTGAAATAAAAAAATATTACTGCTACAATAAATATAAATAAAAATCGGGATGATAAAATATGGCTATAACCTTTTATTATAATAACAGCAAAATACAGATTTTTAAAATAATTTCAGATATGCTTGAAAATGTTATTCAGATGCACTCTCACGCAAAAAACGGATACGAAATTCACCTTATTTACAATGGTAAGGGTATACTTGAAACACCTGAAGGACAATATAAGCTTTCTAAAAATTCACTCTATATTACAGGACCAAATGTATTTCATAAGCAGATTCCCGACAAACAAAGTCCGATGCACGAGCTTTGCATTTATTTAAAAATCTCCTCCGGCAGCAAAGACAATACAATTAACTATTTCACCTCACAACCATTTTGGATTGGAAAAAGCAACAGTGAAATACGCACAATTTTCAAACAGATGATTGAAGAGCATGAAAAGAATGGGCCATGGAGTGAAAGCATTTTATCTGCACTTTGTATAAAGCTGATTGCCGAAATATCAAGACTTTATTCACCCGAAAATGCATCATCAAATTCAACACAAAACGACAATGATTTGAATGAGAGCCGTTCTTGGATACTTGATCAGCTTGTACTTGATCTTGATGATGATGCTAATGCAACGCTTGACAATTTTGCAAAGAGAATGGGTGTATGCCCAAGACAGGCAGAAAGAATTATCAAAGAACATTACGGTTCTTCGTTCAAAAACCTGAAATATGAATCACGAATGGCAATGGCGGCAACCCTGCTTGAACAAAATAGCATTTCGATTGAAGAGTGTGCTGCAAGGTGTGGATATGCCTCTGCATCATCATTTATTTCAGCATTTAAGAATAAATATAATGTAACACCGAAAAAGTATAGAGAAAGAAAATAAATTATAATAGTCAAAAAAGCAGTCTCAAAATTGAGACTGCTTTTTTATCAAACTGCTACGATATTAACAAGCTTTCCGGGAACATAAATTTCCTTTTTAATTGTTTTGCCCTCGATTGCAGCGGCGATTTTTTCATCTGCCTTTGCAAGAGCAAGCGCATCCTCTTTTGAAATATCAACAGGAACTGTAATACGTGAACGCACCTTTCCCATAATCTGAAGTACGATTTCAACTGAGTTTTCCTTGGTCTTTTCTTCGTCATACGCAGGCCACTGCGCCTCATTAACCATACCGCCGAAATCCATTACCTGCCACATTTCCTCGGTAATATGAGGTGCAAACGGATTGAGAAGGATTGTTAAGGTTTTGAGTTCAGCCTTATTCACACCCTTTGATGACATTTCATTTACAAGACTCATCATTGCAGCAATAGCTGTGTTGCACTTAAGATTATCAATATCCTCAGTCACCTTTTTGATTGTCTTGTGCATAAGTGCTTCAAGTTCTGCTGAATACTCGTCACCATCCTTTACAGACTCCTGTAAATTCCAAAAACGTTCAAGAAAACGCTTACATCCTTTGATTGAATCACTGTTCCAAGGAGCAGCCTTTTCAAAGTCACCGATGAACATCTCATAAAGACGCATTGTATCAGCACCATACTGATCAACAATCTCATCAGGGTTAACAACATTGCCTCTTGACTTTGACATCTTTTCGCCGTTCTCTCCCAAAATCATACCGTGTGAGGTACGTTTTGCATAAGGCTCTTTTGTTGGCACAACACCGATATCATAGAGGAACTTATGCCAGAAGCGTGAATAGAGCAGGTGGAGAGTTGTATGCTCCATACCACCGTTATACCAATCAACAGGACCCCAATAATTAACAGCCTCAGGTGATACAAGTGCCTCATTATTATGAGGATCCATATATCTTAAGAAATACCATGAAGAGCCGGCCCACTGTGGCATTGTATCTGTCTCTCTTTTAGCAGGTTTGCCGCAGCAAGGACAGGTTGTATTCACCCAATCTGTTATTTTTGCAAGCGGTGATTCACCTGTATCTGTCGGCTCATAAGAATCTACCATCGGCAGTTTTAATGGCAGCTCATTTTCGGGAACAGGAACATATCCGCAATCATCACACTTGATAATCGGGATAGGCTCACCCCAATATCTCTGACGTGAGAATACCCAGTCACGCAGTTTGAAGTTAACCTTCTTATGCCCTTTACCCTCTTTGGTAAGCCATTCAATCATAGTTTCTTTAGCTTCAGTAACTGACATACCATTAAGGAAAGAAGAGTTCACCAGCTTTCCTGATATTGAATCCGTGAATACTTCATTTTCAACACCAACTGTTGAACCCGATACCACCTCTATAATAGGTAAACCGAATTTCTTTGCAAACTCCCAGTCACGTGTATCGTGGGCAGGTACAGCCATAATTGCACCTGTGCCATAAGATGTAAGAACATAATCAGATATAAAGATTGGTATTTCCGTATCATTTACAGGATTAATACCCTTTACACCATCAAGCATAACACCGGTCTTATCCTTGTTAAGCTCAGTACGCTCAAAGTCTGACTTATGAGCAGCCTCATCCTGATATTTGCGGACCTCATCAAGATTAGCAAGCTTATCTGCCCACTTTTCAATCAATGGGTGCTCAGGTGAAATAACCATATATGTAGCACCGAAAAGTGTGTCAGGTCTTGTTGTGTAAACTGTCAGTGTATCACCAAGTGTTGTACTGAAATCAACCTCAGCACCTGTTGAACGGCCAATCCAATTTTTCTGCTGAACCTTAACTCGGTCAATAAATTCAAGTTCATCCAAATCGTCAACAAGTCTTTGAGCATATTCTGTAATTTTGAGCATCCACTGGCTCTGATTTTTTCTGATGACCTCGCTGCCGCAACGCTCACAAACACCGTTTACAACCTCTTCGTTAGCAAGCACGCACTTACATGAGGTACACCAGTTAACAGCCATCTCCTTTTTGTAGGCAAGTCCTTTTTTGAAAAGCTGAAGGAATATCCACTGTGTCCATTTATAATAAGACGGATCGGTAGTGTTAATTTCTCTTGTCCAGTCAAAAGAGAAGCCAAGAGACTGAAGCTGCTGCTTGAAATGAGCAACATTATTCTTAGTTACCTCTTCAGGGTGAATATGATTTTTGATAGCAAAGTTCTCCGTAGGAAGACCGAAAGCATCCCAGCCCATAGGATAAAGAACATTGTAACCCTGCAATCTCTTCTTGCGTGCAACAATATCAAGAGCAGTGTAAGAACGAGGATGACCTACATGAAGACCCTGACCTGACGGATAAGGGAATTCAACAAGACAGTAGAATTTAGGCAACGCATAATCGTTCTTTGCGGCAAAGGTGTTCTGGGTATACCAGACATTCTGCCATTTGGTTTCAATCTGTTTAAAATTGTAATCCATATATGTTAATCCTCCAAAAAGTTTGTAATATCTATTTTTTCGCCATCCTCCCAAAGTCGCTCAAGCTGATAAAAATCACGCTGATCCTTATAGAAGATGTGAATAACTACCGAGTTATAATCAAGGCAAACCCAAGGTGTATTTCTGCCCTCGATATGATGAGCGGTTATGCCTTGCTGCTCAAGCTTATACTCAACCTCCTCAGCAATTGCTTTGACCTGAGTTGAGCTTGTGCCTGTTGCAATAACAAAATAATCTGCAATGATTGTCAAATCCGTAATACCGATTACCTGAATATTTTCACCTTTTTTGCTGTCAATTGCCTTGACAGCTGTTTTAACTATATCTTTTGTTTCCATTTTCACAGTCCTTTTAGTTAAATTATCATTTATTAAAATACTTATTTATTAACCAATTATATGCGTTGACAGTATCGGGATGAAGAACTTTTCCCTTTTTAACAACAGACTTTATTGTATACCCTGTTGCATATAATAACCCCTCTTCCTTACTTTCGTCAACCTTTTTGCGCATAATATCGACATCCTTGTAATCTCTGTCAGCTGAAATAAAATCTGCAAGATATACAATTTCGTCCATAAGTGTCATATCTGCTCTGCCTGTTGTATGATAGCGGATTGCGTCAAGTATTTCTCCATCCTCAATACCGAGCATCACTTTCGCATAGGCTGCACCTGAAATCTGATGATAAAACTTTTTACTGTTTTTTTCCAATTCAGTTATCATCATTCCCGCTTTTTCAATAATCTCAAGCTGTTCTTCCAAGCTGCTTTCCTTCATAATATCGTGAAGTATGCCTGCAACCTCTGCCTTTTCCTCGTCAGCACCATATCTATGTGCAAGCTGTTTTGCACTTTCGGCAACACAAAGGGAATGATAGAAGCGGTAATCAGATAAACGTTCTCTTATAATTTTAGTATACTCATTAATATTATACACTGTAAAGTCTCTTTTCAACAATATATTCAAAAACCCTTTTGGGCACTAAGGCAGAAATATCTTCACCTCTTTTTATCTTGTCCCTGATTTCACTTGAGCTCAGCCTGATGACAGGATAATCGGCAATAAAATATTTGCCCTGCATTTCAGCATTATTTTTTGCATATTCAAGAAGAACCTGCTTTTCCTGCTCATCCTCACGTGCCGAGGTGCATACGGTTACCATATCCAGTATTGCCTCATATTCATACCAATAATGAAAGGTTAAAAACTGATCAGCACCAATTATCAGATAAAACTCACTTTCAGGATAAATAGCTTTAAGCTCGGTTAAGGTATCATAGGTATATGACTTGCCCTGCCTTTTAAATTCAATATCCGACACCTCGAAGACAGGATTATTGTCAACTGCAAGATGCACCATATTGATTCTGTCTGCCGGTGACACAAGATAATCGGCAGTCTTATGAGGCGGAACTGCGGTTGGTATAAACAGCACCTTATCAAGCTTAAGACTGTCGCAATAGCATTTCGCAAGTGCCAGATGACCATTATGGATAGGATTGAACGCTCCGCCGAAAATTCCTATTTTCATTGTGCTTTCCTCTTATCTGCCTCTGAATTTAGGACGTTCATAAACAGCATACGGATTTTTAGCCTCTTTTTCTCTCTGACGCTGTCTCTTCCCCTTGATTTTAACCTTTTTCTTAGCAGTAGCTTTAGCTGTACCTGAGCCGCGCTTTTTCTTTTTCTCGGAAATTCTTTCCTCATCGGCCTCACGATAAAGAACAATTATTCCGCCGATAACCTGTATTACGTCAGCACCAAGCGGCTGCGCAAGCTCATTTGCAAGCTCCTTTGGTGTTTTTGGTGCAGTTTCAAGATGTACACGAATTTTAATAAGCTCACGTGCATCAAGTGTATCATCAATCTGTGTTAAAAGATTATCGCTGATACCCTCCTTGCCAATCTGAATAATCGGCTCAAGACCGTTCGCCTTGGCTCTCCACTGCGCTCTTTCTTTTGATGTCATATAATTTTCTCCAATTCTTTTGTAAGTAATCTCAGTGCGTTACCTCTGTGACTGATTTTGTCCTTCTCTTCAGCAGTATATCTGCCGAAGGCCTTACCGCCTACAAGGAATAAAGGATCATATCCAAAGCCCTCGTGACCGTCACGCTCAAAGCCGATTACACCGTTGCATTCACCGCGAACAACAATTTCTTTACCATCGGGGAAGGTACAACAGATAGCACATACATAATGTGCTGTACGCTCTTCAAGCGGTACTCCGTCAAGCTTTTCAAGAAGCAAATCGTTATTTTTTTCATCATTGCCGTGCTCACCTGCAAAGCGTGCTGAGAAGATACCCGGTGCACCATCAAGGTAATCAACACAAAGTCCGGAATCATCAGCAATTGCAGGCATATTGGTTTCCTTACAAGCCGCATGTGCTTTGAGCTTTGCGTTATCCTCAAAGGTTTCACCGTCCTCCTCAACATCCTCAAGAGTAATGCCAAGCATCTTAGCTGTTACTACATTGATGCCGAGCGGTGAAAGTATACGCTGCATTTCTGCAAGCTTTTTCATATTATTAGTTGCAAGAATAAAATCCATTATTTTTCCTCATTATTGTCATTTGTAATAAAATCTGTAATATCCTTATCGTCATCAGGTATCTTTGCATCAAACAATGCTGAAGCAAAAGCATCCGCATCAAACGGCTGTAAATCAGCAATCTGCTCACCCACACCGACAAATTTAACAGGCACATCAAGCTCGTTATTGATAGCAAGCACCACGCCGCCCTTAGCTGTTCCGTCAAGCTTCGTAAGAACAATACCTGTAATACCTGCAGCCTCTTTAAAGTCCTTCGCCTGATTAACAGCATTCTGACCTGTTGTGGCATCAAGAACAAGGAGTATTTCTTTTGATGCATCTGGGAGCTCCCTTTCAATCACACGTGAGATTTTGTTAAGCTCATCCATAAGATTTTTCTTGTTATGAAGTCTGCCGGCAGTATCAATGATGATAACATCACAATTTCTTGCCTTACCGGCCTGAATTGTGTCATAAACAACTGCAGCCGGATCTGCACCCTCGCCGTGCCTGATAAGGTCAACCTCTGCCCTGTCAGCCCATACCTGCAGCTGCTCAATTGCAGCGGCACGGAAGGTATCGGCAGCACCGAGAATAACCTTTCTGTTCTGTTCCTTTAGACGCAGAGCAAGCTTGCCGATCGTAGTAGTTTTACCTACACCGTTAACACCAATCATTAAAATTATTGACGGCTTTGAACGCAGACGAAGATAACTACCACCCCAAACAACACCGGATACGATATCCTTCATGGTTTCTCTTACCTGCTTAACGTCTTTGATTTTATCGTTTTCAATTTTATTTTTCAAATCACGGATGATACGCTGTGCTGTCGGCATACCAACGTCACCCATAATAAGTATTTCCTCAAGCTCATCAAAAAGCTCATCGGTAATCTCCTCATAGGACTCCATAACCTCGTCCATCTGAGCAGTAATACCCTCATCTCTGGTTTTTTTCAAACCCTTTTTAAACATTGAAAAAATGCCCATTTGATACACTCCTTTACAGCAATAGTCAATTATTCCTCAAGTCCCATTTTAGCGGCAAGCTCAGCTGTCTGCAGTTCAATGAGCTTTGACACACCCTTTTCCTGCATGGTTACACCATAGAGAACATCGGCTTCCTCCATAGTACCGCGTCTGTGGGTAATGGAAATAAACTGTGTTTTATCTGTCATTTTGCGCATATATTTTGCAAAGCGTTCAACGTTAACATCATCAAGTGCAGCCTCAACCTCATCATAAATACAGAATGGTGCAGGCTGTACCTTAAGAACACTGAACAAAAGTGCCATAGCTGCAAGCGACTTTTCACCACCTGAGAAAAGATTGATATTTTGTACTGATTTTCCCGGTGGCTGAATTT
The DNA here is from genome assembly GCA_947176035.1 of uncultured Clostridia bacterium. Lineage (GTDB taxonomy): Bacteria > Bacillota > Clostridia > Oscillospirales > Acutalibacteraceae > Eubacterium_R. The sequence goes on from CAMWPJ010000017.1 coordinate 7,329, forward strand.
TAATTTCAATCGGTGATTCAAGACAATTATCCGGATTTTCAAGTACAATCTCACCCTTACCGCCGCCGAAGAAATCGGCAAAGCTTATCTTGAATTCTTCATTGATTTTGTTAAACTTGTCAAGGAATTTTTCACTCATTGATGCGGTTAAATCCTCAATAATTTTTAAAAGCTCTGATTTTGATTTTTCAACATCGTCAATCTGCTCTTTGAGGAATTCATATCTTTCAGATACCTCTTTATATTCCTCAATAGCACCGACATTGATTGAGCCTAAATGCTTGATTGCAACCTTGATTTCGTGCAGTCGCTTTTTAGCATCAGACATATTTTCAATCTGAATATTGAGTGCCTCAGCCTCACGTTTTGTAAGCTCATATTGCTCAAAGAGCATATCATTAAGCTCATCATATTCCTTGCGCATTGCTATCTTGCGTTCATCAAGGCGGACAAGCTCTCCCGAAAGCTTTTCTCTCTCCTGCCCTTTATTACGTTCTAAAACTCTCAGTTCGCCCGAACGTTTTTCGCAGACATTACGCTGTTCAATCTGTAATGCGACATTATCATCTGACTCTTTAGCCTTCTGACGAAGTGCCTGAGCCTGTGCATTTACATCTGCAATCTGTTTTAAAAGAGTACTGTTTCGTTCCTCAATCGCTGCAATTTCCTGCTCGATTGATCTAACTCTGTCAGATTGCGTACTACGTCTGATTTCAAGTTCCTCAATTGACAGCTTAGCAGCCTCTGTATCCTTGGCAATCGTTACCAGCTCCAGATTAATCTGCTCACTCCTCTGCCTGTATTTCTCTCGCTTTTCAATAATTTCCTGAGCATTGCCTGTTGCTTTGGCAAGCGCCTCTTCAGCATCACTGATTTGCTTTTCAACATTGGCGGCCTGCTTTTCGCCATCAGTATTTTCCTTTTCAAAAAAGGCAATTCTTTCCTGTGCATTATTTTTTTCGTCTGCAAGGGAATTCATCCTCGCTTCGCTTGAATCAAGCTTTTCACAGATAAGCCTGTACTCACCCTGAGCGCGGATAAGCTCCTCCTTAGCCTGCTGCAAATCAACCTCGGCACCCTGCAGCTTTGCACCTGCATAGTTTGCCTCCTCAAGTGCTGTTTTGAATTCAGCCTTAAGCTTTTCTACATCAGCTTCAATTGATTTTGCCTGTGCATTAAGCTCGTCAATCATATTACCACGAGAAAGAATACCGGCACCCTTTGACTGTGAACCGCCGGTCATTGAACCACCGGGGTTAATAACCTGACCATCAAGGGTAACAAGCTTAAATCGGTTGGAATATCTTTTGGCAATACCGATTGCACAGTCCATATCCTCAACAATAACAACTCTGCCGAGCAGATTTGCAATAATATCCTTATACTCTGCTTTACAATCAACAAGCTCACTTGCGATTGCAACAAAACCAAGATTATCGTCAAGGTTTCTTTCATCCAAATTTCTTGGCTTAATATTTGAAATAGGCAAAAATGTTGCTCTGCCTATTCGGTTATTTTTAAGATAGTAAATTGCACGCTTAGCATCAGCCTCATTCGTCGTTATAATATTCTGCATAGCTGCACCGAGTGCAACCTCAACAGCGACAGAATATTCATTATCAACAGTAATGAGCTGTGAAAGCGGACCGTGAATACCTGAGAGTGCCTTATTCTGTGCCTGCTTCATAACAGCCTTAACAGCACCGGAAAATCCCTCCATATTCTTCTCAAGGTCAGAAAGCATTTTTGCCTTTGACAGCTTTTGAGAAAGTTCAAGATTCGCCTTCTCTAAATCAGACTTAATTTTATCTGCTCTTTTTGTTTTATTTTCAAGCTTAAGTCTGAAGCCTGCAAGTGAGTTATTATTCTCATCAATTCTCTCCTGCAGGAATTTTATATTTTCCTCGCTCTCGCTCTTCTTAGCCCTTGCAATTTCAAGCTCATTTTTATATTCAGCAATAGCATCGTCAACCACATTCTGACGTGACTTAATTTCATCAATTGATGAAATTGCCTTTGAGCATTTTACCCTGCAATCGGAAAGCTCAAGAGTAAGTGCAGTAATTTTCTGATTAAGCTCAACAGACAGCTTTGAGAATTTTTCGTTGGAAGAAATGAGATTATTCATCTCCTGCGTAACCTGCTCAAGCTCAGCTCTTTTAAGCTGTGATGCTTTTTCGTTATCAGCGATAGTCTGTTTTCTTTCTTCAACCTGTGCATCAATTGAAGTGTTTGTATCATCAGCGAGACCGATATCGTTTTTCAGTCTGTCAATTGTTTCATTATTATGATTAAGTGTTGCACCAAGCACAGATGCGTCTGATTCTCTGCGCAGTGCCTCCTCCTCATAAGCCTTTGAGCCTATGCGTATCTGCTCAATTTCAGTATTAATTAATGCGGTCTTTTCAAGTATTTCCTCGATTTCGTTTTCAATATTTTTAAGCTCTTTTTCACAAACCTCATATGACGCATTGGTAGCATCTATTTTATGCTCCTGCTCACGAAGGTCATTTGTAAATCGGTTGATTTTATTAATCCATACGCCGATTTCGAGCGTTTTTTTCTCCTCTGAAAGTTCTAAAAACTGTGCTGCCTTTTCGCTTTGTTTTTTTAGCGGACCTACACGGTTTTCAAGCTCACCTAAAATATCAAGAAGTCTTATGAGATTTTCCTGTGCCTGATCAAGTCTGCGTGTAGCATCAGTTCTCTTATGACGGAAAAGTGAAATACCTGCTGCCTCTTCAAACAGCTCACGTCTGTCCTCGTTTTTCTGAGAAATAATAGAGTCAATTTTACCCTGACCAACCATGGAATAGCCGTCTGAGCCAAGACCTGTATCCATAAACAGCTCATGTATATCACGGCGGCGGACATTCTCACCATCAATTTTATATTCGCTTTCACCTGAGCGGTAATAACGTCTTGTAACAGTTACAATCTCTCCCTTATCCTTAAGGGCATAATCCGAATTATCAAGTGTCAGCTGAACCTGTGCAAAACCGAGTGCTTTACGTGAAGATGTACCGCCGAAGATAACATCCTCCATTTTTGAACCACGAAGCGACTTTGTGCTTGTTTCACCGAGCACCCAGCGTACAGCATCGGAAATATTACTTTTTCCGGAACCGTTAGGTCCTACAACAGCAGTAATACCCTTGCCGAAATTCAGTTCTGTCCTGTCAGGGAAAGATTTAAAGCCCTGCATTTCAAGTGTTCTTAAAACCATTATTTAATCCTCAATTCGTCAACATTAAGAGCGTTGTCGGTAATAATTTTTATGTTATATCCCCTTTCAATCAGGAGATAGATATTGCTTTTGTTATTGCCCTTTAACTTAGATAGTGAGCGTGGATTAACATATACCTGATAATCTGCCGGCGGCAGAGCAAGAATTTTGTTAACCATAATACGTGACTTTACAAGCTCACCAAAGCTATCATGAAAACCGCCTGCGAGCATATTATCCTTGATATCCTTGCTTGAATGAAGTCCAAGACGGATAATTTTAATATTTGCTTTTTCAAACATCGGCACAAGCTGTGCGCAAAGCTCAGCAGAATCATCTGCATTAAGGGGTGAATATTCCTCTTTTAGATATAGCTCAGCAAGATATGTACCCTTTAATACAACTGTGGGGTAAATTCTGACGGTATCAGGAGCAAGCTCAATAATTTTTTTCGCTGTGCTGACAGCCTTTTGCTCAGTGTCTTTATAAAGACCTGTCATCATCTGCAAACCAAGTTCAAAGCCATATGCCTTAATAAGCTTTGATGCACGGATAACATCCTGTGCCGTATGACCGCGTCTGTTTGCCGCAAGAACCTCGTCATCCATACTCTGTGCACCAAGTTCAATGCTTGTGACACCGTATTTTTTTAGTATATCGAGAACTGCTTCATCAACACAATCAGGACGGGTCGAAATTCTTATGCCCTTAACCTGTCCGCTTTTAACATAGGGATGGGCTGCCATTAAAAGGGTCAGCATATAATCTCTGTCAATCGCAGTAAACGAACCGCCGAAAAAGGCAATCTCGTAATCATATCCTTTTTTATTCAGTGCTGTCTGAACAGCTCGTATTACATCTTCTGCATCAGGTAATTTTTCCTGCCCTGTAATTGTTTTCTGATTACAGAAGGAGCATGCACACGGGCAGCCCTGATGCGGTACAAAAATACTTATATTGCCTTTTTTCATAATTAATTCCTTTAATTAGTATAGCCGGTAAAAAATATTATTAAGTCAACTGTTTATGCTACTCTTTATCTATCAAGCCCATTAAGGTGAGAGCCTCTTTCGCAGCAGCCTGCTCGGCACTCTTTTTGCTTTTGCCTTTGCCTGTTCCGATAACATTTGAATTAAGCCTTACTTCAGCCTCAAACACTTTGTTATGATCGGGACCTGATGAGCCGACAAAAACATAGTTAATGCTCTGATCGGGATTTTGCTGGATAACCTCCTGCAAAATTGTTTTATAGTCCTTAAAATTACTCTTTCGATTATCAATAGCCGGCTTAAGAAAGTGCAAAATGAAATCCCTTGCAGTCTCAAGACCTCCATCAAGATAAACAGCAGCAATAAGTGACTCGAACGCATCCTCTAAAATAGAGGGTCTTTCAGCACCGCCCATATGCGTTTCACCCTTGCCAAGGAACAAATAATCACCCAAATGCACCTGTCTTGCAAAGCCTGACAGACTTTCAGTACAAACAAGTGATGCCTTCAGCCTTGTAAGCTCCCCCTCAGGCATATCGGGATACGTCTCAAACAAATACTGACTGGATACAAGAGACAAAACAGAATCACCCAAAAATTCCATACGCTCATTGCTTTTTATTCCGTTGCCTCTCTCATTTGCAAAGGAGGAATGAGTCAGTGCCTCCATAAGATATGACCTGTTATTAAATCTGTAATTAATTCTCTTTTCAAGAGTTTCCATATCCGTACTTCCTTTAAGCTGACAAGCTACTTAGACTGTGAGTCAGTATCAAGTGCTTTTTCTATTTCTTCAATCAGGCTGTTTTCCAAAAACCATACAGCCTGCTTAACTGCATTTTTAAAGGTACGTGCATCTGCCGAACCGTGAGCCTTAATAACAGGCTTTTTAACACCGAGCAAAACCGCACCGCCGTATTCCTTATAATCAAACTGCTTTTTCATATCATCAATGCCGCTTTTAACACCGAGATAGGAAAGCTTTGACATTGTATTTTTCATAAATGCCGCCTTAATGCCGTTCATAAGCACCTTAGCAACACCCTCATAGGTTTTTAGTATAAGATTGCCGGTAAAGCCATCTGCTACGATAACATCAGCATCACCAAACGGAATCTGTCTCCCCTCAATATTGCCGACAAAATTATACGGTGCATTTTTCATAAGGGCATAGGCTTCCTTTACAAGCGTATTGCCCTTAGTCTCCTCCTCGCCGTTATTGGCAAGTGCAATCTTAGGATTGTCATATTTTAAAATATGCTGCATATAAAGGCTGCCCATCAATCCGAACTGATAAAGAAATTCCGCTCTGCATTCCGCATTTGCACCACAGTCCATTAGCAGAATAGGCTTTTGCGCACTTGGCATAACCGACGCAATTGCAGGACGCTTTACTCCTTTAATTCTTTTTGTAATGAAGGTTGCACCAATGGTTATTGCACCTGTATTGCCTGCACTGACAAAAGCATCGCCTCTGCCTTCATTAAGCAGGTTGAAGCCAACCGCCATTGACGAGTTTGGTTTTGATTTTATAACAGTTCGGGCATCATCGTGCATTGTAATAATATCATCTGCATTTACAATTTCACAGTTTTTGAGTGTAATGTTGTTATCTGCTGCACAGTTTTTTATCTGCTTTTCATTACCAACCAATATAACATCTATGCCATATTTGTCCACTGCAAGCATTGAGCCTTTTATTATTTCTGAAGGAGCATGATCTCCGCCCATTGCATCAACAATTATTTTCATATTCTCACGACCTTTTCACTGATTATTTAATAAATTAATCCTTGGTCTTAACTGAATTTTCGAGAGACGCAAGTGCTCTGTCTGCGAGTGCCTTATATCTCTCCTTTTTATCTCTTATTTTCGGCTCAATAGGCGGCAGTACACCGAAGTTAGCACCCATAGGCTGAAAATTTTTAACACTTTCATCACTGATATAATCGCAAAGTGCACCAATCATTGTATCTGTATCCGGTACAAATTCCGACTTACCCTGTGCATATCTTACAGCATTTATACCTGCAATAATACCGCTTGCGGCTGACTCCATATAACCCTCAACACCTGTAATCTGACCTGCAAAGAATATATTTTTATTTTTTCTCAGGCTGAAATCAGAGTTAAGCAGTCTTGGTGAATCAAGAAACGAATTCCTGTGCATAACACCACAGCGGACAAACTCTGCATTCTCAAGCCCCGGTATCATTGAAAATACTCTTTTCTGCTCACCGAATTTGAGATTTGTCTGAAAGCCGACAAGATTGAACATTGTACCCTTGGAATTTTCACGTCTGAGCTGAACACATGCCCAAGGTCTGTGATTTGTATTTGGGTCTATCAATCCGACAGGCTTCATAGGACCGAAGCGAGGCGCATCAAGTCCTCTTTTTGCAAGCTTTTCAATCGGCATACAACCCTCATATACATCAAAATCATGAACAACTGCACCCTCGGCATGAATAAGCTCGTTTATAAAGCTTTCATATTCTGCCTTATTAAAGGGACAATTGATATAATCATCCTCACCGCCGCGCTCATAACGTGATGCACCAAATGCCTTTGACATATCCACACTTTCTGCCGTAACAATCGGAGCAGCAGCGTCATAGAACGAAAGATACTCACCGACAAGTGAGCTAATGTTTTCAGCAAGCACACCGTCGGTAAGCGGACCTGTTGCAACAATTGTAATTGTATCATCGTCAGAATCAAGAGTATCAACTATTTTATTAATAACCTTAATATTTTTATGCGATTTAATTTTTTCTGTTATCTGCTGAGCAAAAATATCCCTGTCAACTGCAAGTGCACCACCTGCAGGAACAGCACATTCACGTGCTACCGGAACAGTGAGCGAGCCTAAAAGAAACATTTCCTCCTTGAGCAAGCCCGCTGCACTTTCAAGCCTTGATGCTTTAAGTGAATTTGAGCACACAAGCTCAGCAAACAAATCTGTTTTATGTGCAGGTGAACGTTTAATGCCCTTCATTTCATACAGTTCTACAGTACACCCCGCCTGAGCAATCTGCCACGCAGCCTCAACACCTGCCAGTCCTGCGCCTATTACTTTAAATTTCATATAGTTATAAGTTTTTATTCTTCTTCAGTTTTCTTTTTTCTCGGAACAGGCTTTGTAAAGCCACAGCCCTCTGTGTCAGGGCAATAGAGAACATTGCCTCTGCGCTTAAAGAGCGACTTGCCGCATTTTGGGCAAACCTCCTCTGACGGAGCATCCCATGTCATAAAATTGCAGTTAGGATAATTTGAACAACCGAAGAAGGAAGTACCCTTCTTTGTTTTCTTTTCTATTACATCACCGCCGCATTCAGGACATTTAGCCGAGGTTTTATACACAAGCGGTTTTGTATTTTTACAATCGGGATAACCCGGACAAGCAAGGAACTTGCCGAATCTGCCGACCTTGATTATCATATTACGTCCACACTTTTCGCAGACAACATCTGTTTCCTCTTCCTTAAGCTTAAGCTTAACACCCTGCATTTCTGCCTTGGCCTTTTCAAGCGGTTCTTCAAACTCATCATAATAGAGTCTGATCATTTCTTTATAGTCCTTATCGCCGCTGTCAATCTTATCAAGATCAGTTTCCATTTTTGAGGTATACTTAACATTAACTATGTTCGGCATTCTTTCCTTTAGAAGCTTTGTAACGGTTTCACCAAGCTCTGTAGGAACAAACTGCTTACCCTCACGCTTAACATACTCACGGTTGAGAATTGTTGATGTGATGGTAACATAGGTTGAAGGACGGCCGACACCATTTTCCTCAAGTGCTTTAGTAAGTGACGCCTCAGTATATCTTGCAGGTGGCTGAGTGAAATGCTGATTACCAAGAATACTTTTTAGCTTGAGCACATCGCCTTCCTGCATAACAGGCAGCGGTGCCGCTGAATCTGACTTTTCTTCATCACCCTTCTCTTCGTAAAGAACTGTAAAACCATCAAACTTAACAGTATAGCCTGTCGCATTAAATACATAACCATTTGCAGTTATTTCAATCTTCATTGTTTCCTGCAGACAAGCCTCCATAAGAGAAGCAATAAATCTATCCCATATCAGCTTATAAATTTTAAACTGATCTGTTGTAAGATAAGGCTTAACCTGCTCCGGTGTAACCTTTGGCATTGATGGTCTGATTGCCTCGTGACCATCCTGAATATTGCTCTTGGATTTATAATATCTCGGTTTTTTAGGGAGATATTTTTCACCATAGGTTTCGGTAATATAAGCATTACCCTCTGCTCTGGCATCATCTGAAATTCGAAGAGAGTCCGTTCTCATATATGTGATAAGACCAACCGTGCCGAGTTCACCTGCATCAACACCTTCATAAAGCTCCTGTGCAGCCTTCATCGTTCTTCTTGCCTGGAATGAAAGTCTGCGTGATGCCTCCTGCTGGAGTGTTGAAGTTGTGAAAGGAGGAGTTGGATTTTTCTTTCTGCTTCCCTTTTTAACACCTGTAACAATATACTCAGCATTTTCAAGGTCTGACAGAATTTTATCACTCTGCGCCTTATTTTCAATCTTTATCTTTTCGTTATCCTTGCCATATAATGCAGCGGCAAATACCTTACGTTCGGGAGGATTCGTGAATTTAGCATCAATTGACCAATACTCCTCAGCCTTAAAGGCTCTGATTTCCTCTTCCCTGTCAACTACCAATCTGAGTGCTACAGACTGTACACGGCCTGCCGAAAGTCCGCGTCTTATTTTCTGGGAAATAAACGGTGACAGCTTATAACCTATGAGTCTGTCAAGAATACGTCTTGCCTGCTGAGCATTAACAAAATCAATGTCAATTGCTCTTGGCTGTGACATACCGTGTTTAACACCGTTTTTTGTAATCTCGTTAAAGGTCACACGGTTCTGCTCGTTCATATCCAGTCCAAGAAGAGTGGCTAGGTGCCATGATATTGCCTCACCCTCACGGTCGGGGTCAGTTGCAAGGTAAACATAATCGGCAGCGTCAGCCTTCTTCTTAAGGTCCTTAACAAAATTTTCTTTGCCTTTAATAACTGCATACTTTGGCTCAAAGTCATTTTTTATATCAACACTGAGACGTGCTGCAGGCAAATCCCTTACATGACCCATAGATGCAACAACATCATAACCTCTGCCAAGGTAGCCCTTAATATTTTTAGCCTTTGCAGGCGACTCAACTATAACTAATTTTGACATATTTTTATCCTTTCAGTTAAGTGACAGCTTAGATTAACGCTGATCACGCAAGTTTGTATCGTTTGCCTGAGGTACTCTGAACTAGTCCCATAACCTCAAGCTGTGTAATTGATGATATTACCTTGGAACTCGCAAGCCCTGTTTTCTCAATAATAGTATCAATATGCAAAAAACTGTCATTTAAACATTGATAAACTGTTTTGGTGTTCCCGCTCAAGGTGAAAGCAAGCTTTTCGTTTTCAAGACGTTTTGAGCGATTTTCCTCAATTGTATCAAAAGACAGCTTATCGTCAGCCTTTTTTACATTCGCACTGTTATCCGCATCATCATTCATAAGCTCGCTTACAGTACGTGATTTTGAAATATCTATCGTATCAAACCTTTCAGCATAAACCGAAATTATCTGTTCCGGCTTTGTTGCAACAATTGCACCGTCATCAATAAGCTTATTTGTCCCGGAAAAGTCTACTGAAAGCACAGATGCAGGTACAGCAAAAACATCTCTGCCCTGTTCAAGTGCATAATTTGATGTGATTAGACTTCCGCTTTTCACACCAGCCTCAACAACAAGAACACCAACAGACAAACCGCTGATTATTCGATTTCTCATAGGGAATGTTGTTTTGCCGGCCTTTGTAAACGGAGGATATTCCGTAACCAGAGCACCATTATTTTTAATAACATCCCTAAGCGGCTTATTTTCATTAAGATAGCTTGTGCCGAGTCCGCAGCCAAGCACAGCAATCGTTTTTCCGCCTGCCGTTAATGCACCCTTATGTGCAGCTGTATCAACACCCAACGCTCCGCCGCTGACTACAAGTGCACCGCATTCGGTAACACCACGGCTCATAATATGGGCAACCTTGACGGCATATTCACTCGCCTTTCGTGTACCGACAATACCTATAGCCGCAAGATTGTCAATATCAGGCAGCTCGCCGTCAACATACAGCACGCAAGGCGGATTATATATTTCCTTGAGCCTGCTTGGATAACGCTTATCATCATAATCAATAATCGTCCAACCGTTATTTTCACAGGTATAAATTATTTCTTCAACAGAATTAATATCTGTCTGCTCAAGCTTATTAATCTGCTTTGAGGTAAGAGCAGTACTCATTCGCCATTCGATAATATTTGAATCATATAGCTTTTTTACCGAGCCAAAATCATCTAAAATATTTTTAATATAAGCACCCTCACCTAAGGCCTTCTGCAGCCAGAGCCAATAACGCAAATTACTGTTATTATCACCGGTACTCATCTAAGCATCTCCCACATAGTTATTGATGCCGCAACAGCTGCATTAAGACTTTCAGCTCTGCCAAGCATTGGTATTGTAATAAGCATATCGCATATATTTTTTATTTCATCACTGATACCATTAGCCTCATTGCCGATAATACACACACCGCCATTCGAAAAATCAAGTTCTGTTATATTTTTCGCATTACTATCGGGTGATGTGCCATAAATGGTAAGCCCTTTTTGCTTTAAACCTTTCAGGCTATCTGCAAGATTATCAGTCTGCGCAATATTAATTCTGAGCATTGAGCCCATTGAAGCCCTAAGCACCTTAGGATTATAAATATCACAGCCACCGCCAACAATAACACCATCAAGCCCAAGAGCCTCAGCCGTGCGAACTATTGTACCAAGATTGCCGGGATCCTGAACATTGTCAAGAGCAATAAGCTTTGCATTATCTTTATTGATAAGCTCATTTGAGCAATCAACAGTACATACAGCAAATACGCCCTGTGAACTTTTAGTGTCACTAAGCTTTTCAGCCACATCTTCGGAAATAAAATGCGCACACTGCGAAAGCTCAATCAACTCATCAGCCTGTTCTCTATATTTTTCATACGCAGCAGGAGTGATAAGAAAATTTTTTATCTTATAAAAAGAATTAAGAACGTCAAAAACAAGCCTTGCACCCTCAAGCACAAACAAGCCTTGTACCCTGCGCTCCTTTGAGGATGAAAGTAATTTTTTCACGTTCTTAATTAAATCATTATTTTTACCTGTGATTTTTTCCATACACAACTCCAAAAAGGCGTGCCAATAATTTACATTCGTTTAAAGAAATCACTGACTAATATTTACTTAAATATTTAAATTCATATTTAAATTATTAATATATTACATTATATAGAAAATTTTTTCAATAGGTAAAATCAAAAAAATAAAAAAACACAGGACCTGATAAATCAAGTCCTGTTTATTATAATATAAAATTATAATGCAGCCTTTGCAGTCTCAACCAATGTTGTGAAAGCTGCAGGATCTGAAATAGCGATTTCAGAAAGCATCTTTCTATTAAGGTCGATACCTGCCTTCTTAAGACCATTCATAAATGTTGAATAGTTAGTGCCATTAAGCTTGCAAGCCGCAGAAATACGAGTAATCCAAACTCTTCTGAAATCTCTCTTCTTCTGCTTTCTGCCGATATATGCATACTGACCGCTCTTCATTACAGCCTGCTTAGCTGTTTTGAAAAGGCGATGCTTTCCGCCATAATAACCTTTAGCTGCTTTTAAAACTTTCTTTCTTCTCTTACGAGTTGCCATAGCGCCTTTAATTCTTGCCATGATAGTATACCTCCGTGTTATAGTTCAGCTTATAAATATAAGCAAAATATTCTCGTTATTCTTATCGTTTACCAAGTGACAATAAGACTCTGACCTGCAGTAAGCAAGCCAAATTTCTTATTTGTAAGGAATAAGTCTCTTGCACTGCTTCTGGTTTGTTACATCAGCAACAGCTGTCTTGCGAAGATTTCTCTTACGCTTTGTTGACTTCTTTGTAAGAATGTGTGAGGTATAAGCATGAGCACGCTTAACCTTGCCGCTTTTTGTTGTCTTGAAACGCTTTTTAGCGCCACTGTGTGTCTTAATCTTTGGCATAATTATTCCTCCGTCTATTTAATTACTTGCCTTGTTTAGGTGACAGGAACATAAGAATCTGTCTGCCCTCAAGCTTTGGTGCCTTATCAACATTAGCCTCTTCCTCAACTGCTGCTGCAAAGCGCTTCATATTCTCTACACCTAAATCGGAATGAACCATCATTCTGCCCTTAAGTCGGATAGAGACCTTGAGCTTATGACCTGAGGCAAGAAACTTTTTAGCTTGATTAACCTTAGTATTGAAATCGCCGACATCAATTGTAACAGAAAGACGAATTTCCTTTGTCTCAACCTGCTTTTGATTCTTACGATTTTCCTTTTCACGCTTTGCCTGCTCATAGCGGTACTTTGAATAGTCCATAATTTTGCAGACAGGCGGCTTAGCCTGTGGTGCAATCTTAACTAAGTCAAGATCATTCTCCTCGGCAATTGCACGTGCCTCTTTAGCACTCATAATGCCAAGCTGTTCACCGTCAGCGGAAATTACACGTAATTCCTTGTCTCTGATTTCATCATTAATTTGCTGAGCTTCCTTGCTGATAAAAAACACCTCTTAAAAATTAATAACAAATAAAGTGCGAACGCAAAACGCCCGCACTTCAATAATTAGCTAAAATAATTATTGCCCATTTAACTGTACGCTGATGGGGAGAACGGCTGCGTTCTTCTTTGTTGTGGCAATATATTACCATACCCAAAAGCAATTGTCAAGGATTTTATTGTAAATTATAGTTCAGAGTGCGATAAATCACCCATAACCGCACACAAAATAAAAACACGAATAAATACATCGCACCAATCGCCCAACTACATATAAGCAATTAAATAATATATTTATCCTTCCACGTCACCGTAAAACCATAATTCACTTTGTATTATGTTATTATCTTCTGCAATTTTTTCAACGTATCCGATTTCAGGAAGTGTTGTTGTAATGTTACGAATTTTACAAAATGATTTTGATTTTTCAATAGGTATCCAGAACTGTTCGGGACCTGTTCTTTGCCAAAAAGATTTATAATATTCCTCATCATAGAAAATTATGATTTGCGAATTCCAATAGCCGGCTGTATCTATGACAGCAACCACCTTACAAAACTGTAAATCAATAGGTTTTTGTGAAATGAATTTTCCCGCTGCTTCAAGCCATTTACGACAAAAAGCTGTCTTAATTTTTCCGCTTGTTTGCCTGCTGTCAATAAACTGACTGCTCGGAACATGAAAATGCTCATAACCGCACTCTATATCGGCAAAAGGAGTAAAGTCATCAATATAACCAAACATCCTCTTTAACTTGCGCTGCTGTCCTCGCTGCTTTTTCTTATCCATAATTCTTCTTAATAATCTATAATGTTAATTCGTATTTGTATGCTTAACCTCTTCCCATTTCTTTGAGAAATCAGAATAGCTGTCGGTGAAATAGAAATTTGCACCATTGTTATATGAGAAGAAATAAAAATAATCCGTATCCGTATGATTCACCACGGCATCAATATTGGCAACACCCGGGTTACAGATAGGTCCGCTCGGGAGAGCTGCACATTTATAGGTATTATACGAAGTAACAACATTATCGTCAAAGCCATTGGCACGAAGTGCATTGCCATAGTCAATTGTTACATCAGACTGCAGCTGTTGTGACGCATCAAGACGATTAAGAAAAACAGAAGCAATATTCTCTGCCACACCATCACCAAGCGTCTCTTTTTCAACAACAGATGCAAGAGTGATAAGCTCATACATTGTCATATAATTATCGGCACAATATGTTCGCCAGCTATCTGAAATTCGGTCTGCAAATGCTCTGAGCATTTGATTAACAACATCTTTTGCATCCATATTTTCTTCAAAATCATAGGTTGCAGGGAACAAAAAGCCCTCAAGCGGATAGGCAACAGTCTCACTGTCAGGAATTTCAGAGATGAAAGAATAATCATATTGTGTTTTATCCTTGCAGGCATTGAGGAAATCCTCTCTTGTGCAGATACTGTTATCCTCCATAGTGCTTGCTATATCAAAGATATTATATCCCTCGGGAATACACACAGAAATAGTCTTATGTGATACATCAGGCTCAACGAGTGCCTTGGCTATTTCATCATAGCTCATACCTGAATTCAGATAATATTCACCACCGAGATATTTAAAATCAGGATAATGCTTATTCATCCAATAATCCCAAATAGTCTCACTGTTTATAATCTCACCGGTCAGAAGCTTCTGACCTACATCATATTGTGATGAGCCGTCTGCAATATAAATCACATTTTCTGACTTTCTGTTTCTGTTACCACTTATATCATTGTTCACATAAGTATAGCCAAAATACCCTACAACAGCAGCAAGCACAGCAACAAGCAATACGATAACTGCGGTATAGCTCTTATTTTTCTTTTTTGACATAATCGTTTTCCTTTTCAATCATCATTGGAATGTGAGGCAATCCCCTGTCTGTGATTTCATCACCAATCACCTTGAATCCGATTTTTTCATAAAACGGCACAGCATAATTCTGTGCATCAACATACACTGCATCTGTCCCCTTTTCAAAAGCTTTTTCAAGCACAGCACGGACAATTACAACACCATAGCCTTTACCTCTATACTCCTTTAAAACAGCAATTCTGCCGATTTTAAAGCCTTTATCAAGCCTAACTACTCTTGCAGTACCTACAGGCTTGTCCGAGTCGAAAAGCAGTGCAAAGTCTGCCTTATTGTCATAATCGTCAAATTCCGTCAAGGCATTTGCACCCTGCTCATTTGTGAAAACAGCTGTGCGAATACGCTTTACAAATTCAAATTCATTATCACTTGATTTGATAAATTTAATATTATACATTTACCTCTTGCACCTTGAGCATATTCGTTGTACCTGAAATACCAAGCGGGATACCTGCCGTGATAACAACCTTTTCACTATTTTTAATTATACCTGCTTTGTATGAAACCTCAACAGCATGGTCAAAGAGTTCATCGGTATTATTCTTAATTTCACATTTAACAGGCGTAACACCCCAGCTTAGATTAAGCTGACGCCATACCTTATCATCAATCGTTGCACCAACGATATTAATAAAAGGTCTGAATTTTGAAATCATACGTGCAGTTGTGCCGCTCTTTGTAACGGTAATAATTGCCGAAGCATTTAAATCATGTGCGGTTGTAACAGTTGCGTGGCTTATTGCCGAGGTAATATCTTTAGCACCGCTGTCAGGATAAAACTTGTTAAAACGCTTAACATAATCAATATCCTGCTCAGTTGTAACAGCGATAGTTGCCATAGTCTCAACAGCCTCAACAGGATGCTTGCCGACTGCAGATTCACCTGAAAGCATAATAGCACTTGTGCCATCATAGATAGCATTTGCAACGTCTGTAATCTCTGCCCTTGTAGGACGTGGATTATTAATCATCGACTCGAGCATCTGTGTTGCAGTAACAACAATCTTACCGGCCTCATATACCTTTTTGATAATCATTTTCTGTATTGATGGAATACGCTCAAAATGAATTTCAACACCCATATCACCGCGTGCTACCATTATTCCATCCGATGCAGCAATGATATCGTCGATATTATCAACACCCTGTGCATTTTCAATTTTAGCGATTATTTTAACATTTTTCCAGCCAATAGCATCAGTATAGTTACGAAGAATTGTTACATCTGTCGCATTACGTACAAAGGATGCCGCAACAAAATCAAAATCATGATCCTTTCCATACTGTAAATCAGCCATATCCCTTGCAGAAAGATAAGGCATATTAAGATCAACACCGGGCACATTAACACCCTTGTGGTTCGTTAAAAGTCCGCCATCAACAACAGTACAATTGATATCTGAACCTGTGATACTGTCAACAATCATTGAAACAAGACCGTCATTGATAAGTATGGTTGTACCCTTTGAAACGTCTCCTGCAAGACCATCATAGTTGATATAGCATTTTTCACTTGTACCAAGACACTCCTTGGTTGTAAGCGTATACTTATCACCGGGTTTGATTTCTACACCTGCAGGATTTTCAAAATCTCCGAGACGGATTTCAGGTCCTTTTGTGTCAAGCAGGGTTGCAATTGGCTTGCCGAGCTTTTCACGAAGTGATACAAGCTCCTCAAGTCTTTTTGTATGGTCATCATAATTACCGTGACTGAAATTGAATCTTGCAACATCAAGACCTGCAAGTATCATTTTCTCAAGCACCTTTTCATCATCGGTTGCCGGACCGAGTGTGCAAATAATTTTAGTTTTTCTTGTAGCTTTATTCATAATAATCTCCATAGTAAAAATTGAATAAGTAAAAACGATATATCGGCAAATTAATCCGCAATAAAATGCCAATAATTGTAACCCTTATTATCCAGTATTATGATACCACAAATCTTTCAAAATGCAATAATAAATATGTTAAATTATTATTACGATAGCTTAGGTTTAGTACAGCAGCTTAAAGGGTCAGAAAACAGCATATCATTTTCTTACTTTTGATTCCACATCATTGTATAGTCCGGTTCCTCTGTATCCTCATCAATTCCTTTTGACACAAGAGACAAGCCTTCTCTCAAGTAGAAGTCCACTGCACGCTGATTTTTTTGATAAACATTCAACGAAAATGCAGGATGAATTTTTTTGACACACTCCAAAAGCTCTTTTCCGATTCCCATAGAACGGAATTTTTTATCAACAAAAATCCCGGCAAGATAATCATTCATCATTCCTACGAATCCTTGTATTTCCTTATTCTGTTCATACACATAAATACCTGCCTGTAAGATCTGCTCTTGTACCAGCGGATACTGCGACAGCCAATAATCACTTGATACAAAAT
>CAMWPJ010000018.1 GCA_947176035.1 uncultured Clostridia bacterium
AATTAAAGCATCTCTGTCAAGATGCTCAAGTACTGCAATAACAGGAATACGACCAATAAGCTCAGGGATTAAACCATATTTAACTAAATCATGCTGAGTAGCATTTTTCATAAGATCTGTCTCTTGTGCTTTAGTTGACTCTATATCTGCACCAAAGCCAAGTGATTTGCCGCCGATACGCTTACTAATCAGCTTTTCAATTCCATCAAAAGCACCACCGCAAATAAAGAGGATATTACTGGTGTCAATCTGAATAAACTCCTGCTGCGGATGCTTTCTTCCGCCTCCCGGAGGTACATTTGACACAGTACCCTCAAGAATCTTTAAAAGTGCCTGCTGAACTCCTTCACCGCTTACATCACGTGTTATTGAACGATTTTCACTCTTACGTGAAATCTTATCAATTTCGTCAACATATATAATTCCATGTTCTGCCTTTTCAATGTCAAAATCGGCAGCCTGAATTAGACGGAGCAAAATATTTTCAACGTCCTCACCAACATAACCAGCTTCGGTCAATGTAGTAGCATCTGCAATTGCGAATGGAACGTTGAGTATTTTTGCGAGTGTCTGAGCAAGCATTGTTTTACCTACACCTGTAGGACCCAAAAGCATAATGTTGCTCTTCTGTAATTCCACATCACAGCTTGATGCACTGCTGTAAATCCTTTTGTAATGATTATACACAGCAACAGAAAGGGCTTTTTTAGCATCATCCTGTCCGATAACATATTCATCAAGCTTAGCTTTGATTTCCTCAGGCTTTGGGAGCGCCGTGTCGTTATTTGCCTCAGAAGAAGTATGAGGAATGTTCGGTGCACCTGTTTCAACAATCAAGTCATGGCATAAGCCTACACATTCGTCACAAATATAAACTCCGGGACCTTCTATTAATTTGTGAACCATTGCTTCAGATTTTCCGCAAAAGGAACACCTTGCAATATTGCTTCGTGAATCGTCACGTGCCATAGAATCTACCTCAATTATCTCTTATCTATTACTTTATCAACTAAGCCAAACTCAAGCGCTTCCTGAGCTGAAAGCCAATTGTCTCTGTCAGTAGCTTCTGTAAGCTCTTCAAGAGTTCTTCCGCAGTTTTCAGCCATAATAGAATTGAGTTTTTTCTTAGTACGTAAGATATGCTGAGCGGCAATCTCAATTTCAGTTGCCTGACCTTCAGTTCTGCCGAGCGGCTGATGAATCATAACCTCTGCATTAGGCAAGCAAATTCTCTTACCCTTTGCACCGCTTGAAAGAAGGAATGCACCCATAGATGCGGCCATACCAATACAGATTGTCGATACATCACATTTTATATACTGCATTGTATCATAAATAGCCATACCATCGGTAACAGAGCCACCCGGGCTGTTAATATAAAGGCTGATATCCTTTTCACTGTCCTGTCCCTCTAAGAACAAAAGCTGCGCAACAACAAGTGACGCTGTTGTTGAATTAACCTCATCTGAAAGAACAATAATTCTGTCACTCAAAAGTCTTGAGTAAATATCCATTGATCTTTCGCCGGCACTTGTCTGTTCAAGAACATAAGGTACTAATGCCATTATTAATCACTATCCTTTAAAAATTTTATGCTTTCTCAGCTGAATCAACAATAAGGTCAACTGCCTTCTTTGTTTTAATATCAGCTGCAATCTGGTCAGCAGGAACAGCATTCTTAATCTGCTCTGCTTC
Source organism: uncultured Clostridia bacterium (assembly GCA_947176035.1). GTDB lineage: Bacteria > Bacillota > Clostridia > Oscillospirales > Acutalibacteraceae > Eubacterium_R. The sequence continues at coordinate 1,696 of CAMWPJ010000018.1, forward strand.
CATCTGATACTGATCAGCAAGCTTTGCAATTTCAGCTTCAATTTCTTCCTCAGTAGCCTCAAGCTTTTCAGCATCTACAATTGCTTCAAGAGCGATTGATGCTTTAACCTGATTCTCTGCACCTGCTCTGAATGATTCCTTAAATGAATCCATATCCTGACCAAGGTAAGTAAGATATGTATTAAGGTCAATACCCTGCATCTGAAGTCTGTAGCTGTAATCCTGAATCATCTCATCAGTTCTCTGTGCAAACATACACTCAGGAACTTCACATTCCATATTTTCAACTACTTGCTCGATAAGCTGGTTCTCAAAATCTCTTTTTGCTTCAGCTTCCTTCTTTTCAGAAATCTGCTTTCTAATATCAGCCTTGAGCTCATCAAGTGTATCAAATTCAGATACATCCTTTACAAATTCATCATCAAGCTCTGGCATTTCTTTTGTCTTGATTTCGTGGATTTTACACTTGAATACAGCGTCCTTACCTGCAAGCTCAGCAGCATATTCTTCTGGGAATGTAACGTTTACGTCAAATTCCTCGTCAATCTTATGACCTGCAACCTGCTCTTCAAAGCCGGGGATGAATGAACCTGAGCCGAGCTCAAGAGGATAATTTTCACCTTTACCGCCTTCAAAAGCAACACCATCAACAAAGCCTTCAAAATCAATTTCAGCTGTGTCACCAATTTCTGCTGCTCTGTCCTCAACTGATACAAGACGTGAATTTCTGTCACGCATTGTCTCAATTTCCTTATCAACATCCTCGTCTGTTGCCTCTGTAGGAAGCATAGCTGCCTTAAGACCCTTGTAATCGCCGAGTTTAACCTCAGGATATACAGTGACCTTCATTTTCATTTCAACACCTTCAGACTTGCTCATAACAGGTACCTCAAGGTCATATGGCTGATCAACAGTTCTGAGCTCAGCCTCGCTGATAGCAGCTGTAACAGCCTGTGGATACACGATTTCAAGAGCCTCTTCATAGAAAGCACCTTCACCGTAAACCTTTTCAATCATACCCTGAGTAGCCTTACCCTTGCGGAATCCAGGCAGCTGAATAGATTTTCTCTGTTTCATATATGCAGACTTACAAGCCTCAGTGAAAACCTCAGGTGTAACTGTAACTTCAATTTCATAAGTATTTGTATCAATTTTATTAGATGATTTAAGTGCCATAATTATGACCTCCTAACAAATTTTTCTAATCATCAAAGTGGCATTATACCATATATTATAGGTAATATCAAGCAATTTTAAAATTTCTTAATCAAATACGGAGTAAAATTTAATCTATCGGCAGATATTAATTTAAAATCAATTTCGTCAATCTTATCATCAATGGCATATTTTGCTGCCACACCGTGAAGATGCCCGTAATAACATTTTTTTATACCATAATTATTAAGTAAATTCAAAATTTCTTCGCATTTTTCATTTGTAGTAATCGGCGGATAGTGAAGAAAAACTATTTTTTCATCAGATTTTGAACTGTCAAGAGACATTTTTAATCGTAAAACCTCACGGTTGAGCACTTTTTCATCCTGCTTTTCACTGGAATCGAAAAGCCAGCCTCTGCTGCCGCATACTGAAAAGCCTTCAAACTCATATGAATTATTGTGTAAAAAAGAAATTGTGTCAAAATTATTTTTCACAACAAATTCATTCATTTTTTTTAGCGTATTCCACCAGTAATCATGATTACCTTTAAGAATTATCTTTTTACCTTTTAATTTATTAATAAAATCAAAATCGGCATGCAGCTGTTCAAAACTCATTGCCCAGCTAATATCACCGGCTATAATGACAAAGTCATTATCTTCTACCAAATTATTCCAATTTTTCGCAAGTCTTTGAGTATAATTCTGCCAACCCTCAAATGTGTCCATAGGTTTATTTGTGCCAAAGGATAAATGGGTATCGGCAATTGCAAATAGTGACATATTTTCTCCTTGTATAAAAACTATAAGTCAACAAATAATAATGTTGAAGGGAGTGAAACAAAATGGATAAGGAAATTAAAGGAATTACCTGCCACGTAAAAAACTGTAAATACCATGGTGAAACAAACAACTGTCACGCAGGCACAATCAGTGTTGGCGACCGAACTGCAACAAGCATTTCCGACACAGCTTGCGAAACATTTGAATGCTGTGAAGGCTGCGAATGCAGATAATTATTTTTCAAAGTAAAATACGGCTCCTTTGCAGAGCCGTATTTTTTTGTATAAAATTATAGTATTATAAATTCAAGAGCTTAAATACCATCTGACTCATATCTTCTTTGTTACAAACATTTGTAAATCTTACCTGCTTATCTTTAAGTGACGCAAGTGGCTTTGGTACTGCTGTACCTGTAGTCTTATTAAGCTCGTCAACCATTTCAAATTCATCCAGCTCAGGTGTTTTACCATCAAGAACTGCATTAAGAACACTTGCAGAGAATTTGTATGGTGAAGCTGTGGAGTCAATAACAGTTGGGATATCATCACCGGTTGCCTTAACATATTCATCATAAACCTTAACAGCAACAGCTGTGTGTGTATCACAAAGATAGCCGTAATCATCAAAGTGTGACTTGATTGTAGAATCTACACTTTCTTCTGTAGTATATCCTGCGTCAAAAATGCTTTGAATTTTATTGATAAGGTCATCTGAAACAGTATACTTACCATCTGACGACAGTTTGTTCATCAAATCAGCAATAAGCTTATCATCCTCACCACTCATATGATACAGAAGTCTTTCAAGGTTTGATGAAATAAGTATATCCATAGACGGTGATGTTGTTGCAAAGAAATCTCTGTTCCTGTCATAGGTTCCTGTTTTTAGGAAATCAGTCAGAACATTATTATTGTTCGATGCACAAACAAGCATTTTAATCGGCAAGCCCATTTGCTTTGCATAATAGCCGGCAAGAATATTACCAAAATTACCTGTAGGTACAACAACGTTAATCTCCTCACCTGCTTCGATTTTGCCCATATCAATCATATCACAATAAGTTGAAAAATAGTAAACAATCTGCGGAACAAGTCTGCCCCAGTTGATTGAGTTTGCGGATGAGAACATCATATTCTTCTCAGCAAGCTGTGCCTTGATATCTGCATTTGTAAAGATAGATTTAACGGCACTTTGAGCATCATCGAAATTACCGTTGATAGCACAAACAGCTACATTCTCACCCTCCTGTGTTGTCATCTGAAGCTTTTGCATTGGTGAAACACCATCAACAGGATAGAATACAAGGATTTTAGTATTCTCAACATCCTTAAAGCCTTCAAGTGCAGCCTTACCGGTATCGCCTGAGGTTGCAACAAGAATAACAATCGTTTTACCATCAGCAGTTTTCTTTGCAGAAACAGTCATAAGATATGGCAGAAGCTGGAGAGCCATGTCCTTAAATGCACATGTAGGACCGTGCCACAGCTCAAGAATATTCTTATTGCCGCAAACATTCACGGTAGGAGCAATTTTAGGCGATGAGAATTTTTCAGCAGCATACGCCCCGCTCACGCAGTAGTCAAGCTCCTCTTCTGTAAAATCAGTAAGAAATTCTTTTAACACGGTCTTTGCTCTGTCAATATATGACATAGGAATCATTGATGAAATTTTTTCAATTGAAAACTGAGGGAGTTCAACAGGAACGAAAAGTCCCCCCTCCTCGCTGATGCCCTGTGCAATTGCCTGGGCAGCTGTAACTTTTATTGATTTATCTCTTGTAGATGTATAAAGCATAATCCTTCTCCTTAATAAGCAGTAACTGCTATATAAAAATCGTATCTATTTTATAATAACTAAAAAGCATTTTCAAGATGTTTTGCAGAAATAATTTTATTATCTTTAGTAATAATTTCGATTACATCAAATCTCGGCTGCAAATTTGTTTGATTTTGCGACAAATAAAGCTGTGCAGTAGATATAATCCTTCTCTGCTTTTGGGCAGTCACAAATTCACGCGGCTGAGCAATCGAATTTGAATCTCGCTGCTTGACCTCAACAAAACATATATATTTTTTATTACACACAATCAAATCAATCTCGCCAAATCGGGAGTGATAGTTTGCAAAAAGAAGTTTATATTTTTTCTTTCTGAGGTAATTTGCTGCCTCAATCTCCCACAATTTTCCTTTGTTGTTCATTTTCTACTCTTCATTACATAGTTAATTTTGTTTATTAATATTTTTTGTGCATAACATGCCAAATATCATTTCCCACAAAACCGCATTTCCGATAGACTCTTTCAGGATTTGTTAAGTTATCAACTTTTCCTGACACTGTTGCAAAATTTGCTTTGTTCATTCTGCAGAGCAATTGTTTTACAATCAACTGCCCTAATTTTCTGCCTCTGTATTCAGGCAAAACCTGTATCCACTCCAATATTCCTTCCTTAACCTCACTGTCAAAGTCAGCAATACCGCAGCCAACAACATGATTTGTTTTGCTTTCGTACACTAAGATCCATAAATTTTCATCATATACCGGAGTTTTGGTATAAGAAATAATTTGATCATAATTTACAGACAAGTCGGTATAAGATTTATTTATTATCTCGACTATTAAATGGATATCTGTCACATCTGCTGTTTTTACGGAAAAACCGTTCACAATTTTATTATCAATGTTATTCAAATAATGAATAAGTCGGAAATAGCTTTCATCATGATATTCTGTAAAAAAGCTATCATTAAAATCATCATTATGAACAATTTTCATATCTGCCGGAATATTTATTGTATTGATCTTCCAGTAAGGAATAGATGATTTTGAACACGGACTCATTAAGTATTCATTGAGTCGCATGATTTTTACCTCACAAATCAAATTTATTTTTGAAAAAACTTCTTTAAAAAAGTTTTTCTATGAATTGGTGAAACACCATATTTTTCAATCATTTCATAATGCAGCTTTGTGCCGTAGCCCTTATGCTTCTCAAACTGATATTGCGGATATTTTTCTGCCATTTCAAGCATATATCTGTCACGGCTTACTTTAGCTATAATTGATGCCGCTGCGATATTAGCGCTTTTAGCATCACCTTTTATTATTTCCTGTTCAGCAATATCAAGTCCCAGTCTTTTATTACCGTCAATAAGTGCCATATCAGGCTTGACAGATAATCCGTCAACAGCTCTGCGCATTGCAAGAAAGGTAGCCTGCAAAATATTTATTTTGTCAACTTCACTTTCAGTAGCTATTCCGACATTGAAACAAATACATTCGTCAATTATTTTGTCAAACAGCATATCTCTTTTCTTTTCAGAAATTTTTTTTGAATCATTTACACCCTCAACAATATGACCTTTCGGCAGTATAACTGCTGCCGCATAGACAGGACCTGCAAGCGGACCTCTTCCGGCTTCATCGACGCCGCATATTATTTCATATCCGCTTTCAAGTGCCTTGTTTTCGTATTCAAGCCAATCCATAATCATGGCAGCTCAAGCGTAATTTTGCCGAGCCTTCCTCCTCTGAATTCATCACACAGCATTACAGCTGTACGCTCATAGTCAATTTCTCCGCCCTTAATGAGAAATCCACGCTTTTTACCGATAAGCTCAAGAATTTCCCATCCTTGCAAACTGTCAATGCTATCAAGCTTATAGCGTTCCAAAATCGACTGTGGACGTGTTTTAGCAAGTACCTCAAGTAATCTGCAGGATAAAGCCTCAATGTCTGTCACCTCATCCTTAACAGCACCTGTAAAAGCAAGCTTATCTCCTACTTCAGGGTCATCAAACTTAGGCCACAGAACACCGGGAGTGTCAAGCAGTTCTATTCCCTTTCCAACCACAAACCACTGCTGTTGACGCGTAACTCCGGCCTTGTCAGCAACCTTAGCTTTTGCATTACCTGCCATACGATTTATAAAAGAAGATTTTCCTGTGTTTGGTATGCCAACAACCATAAGTCGAAGAGATTTGCCGTTCATTCCTTTATCATTATTTCGTTCAATGGTTTTTGATAATGCCTTTTGAACCGTAGGAATGAAATTATTCAAGCCCTTACCTGTTCTGCAATCAACAGGCAGTGCATACATTCCCTTTGACTTATAATAATCAATCCACATTTTCGTAGCATTTGAATCGGCAATATCGCATTTGTTAAGAAGAATAATTCTTGGCTTATTTTTTATTATTTGATTTAATTCAGGGTTTGAAGAACTGTACGGTATACGTGCATCAACAAGTTCAACAACACCATCTACAAGCCTTAAGCTTTCTTTAATAATTCGTCTGGTTTTAGCCATATGACCCGGGAACCACTGTACATTTTGTTTTATATAATCAGCCATACTTTTCACTCTCTGTAATTTTTTTCTATTATACTTTAATTTAAAATAAAATGCAAATTATTTCATTTAAATACCAATACAAACGAATTAACGTTGTTCCTGTGCAGAACCTATAATAAAGTAAAAAGAGATGACAATACGCATCTCTTTTTCGCTACTTATATACATCAGTAATGGACTGAGCCTTTTGTTTTATCATATCAACAAGTTCAGGTGGTGATAGAACACATACTGCAGAGCCGTACTGCATCAACCACGATACAAAACCATCACTAAGTGTTGCATTGACCGTTGTTTTAAAATGTTCGGTGTCATGGTAACTGAGAGGTATTGAAACACCAAAACGATCAAGCATTTCTTCAAGCAGATTATAATCACAAATCAATGAAACCTCACAATCCTCACCTGAAAACATATTGAACATCTTAGAGCTGTAATCCTGCGTATCAAATTCACTTGTATAAGCACTGACCTCTGATATGTGACGCGCACTTTCATTTAAAATATGCAGCTTTTTCATACGATCAATACGAAGATTCATCAGATTATCATATTTTTCGTTATTACATACAAGATAATAGTGATCATCCTTCCATATCAGCGCATATGGCGAAACCTTAAAGCTTTTATCTGTGAATTTCCTGTTTTTTCTGAAATCAACATTGCGTCTTCTATATGTAAATGAAACCTTGTGTCTTTGGATGATTGCATCGTGAAGACTATCAATAATAATATATATCTCCTCATTATCACATTTTGATGCTGTTGGATTTACATAAACCTGACTCACAAGGGACTTGGCCTGTTCTTCTGAAACAAGTGATTTAAGTTTGTCAACAAGTGCCGCTGTTTTTTTCGGTGTAATAAATCCGGCACTTGTTACAGCATCAATCAGCAAAACAACTTCAGGAAGCTGAAATTTACGTGATGCTAAAAAATATCCACCATTGCTGCCTCGCCCTTTTACAAACAGTATATCAAATCCGATTTCTTTAAGTGCATCAATATCCCTGTAAATTGACTTGCGATCACAATCAATTCCCTTCTCAGCCAGAAGCTCTATTAATCTTGCTCCGCATAGCGGATGATTTTCGTCACTGTATTTTTCAAGCAGCTGATATATAAGCAATGTTCTTATTTTTTTGTTAGGCATATTTAATATCCTCAATATTTATTTATTAAATTATATCATATTTCGTCAAGTTTTTCAACAATACTACGAAATATCGGACAGCAATCCCCTGCTCCGCTTTCGCCATTCTCACGCATCACAACAATAGCGTATTGAGGGTTATTGTATGGATAAAATCCTGCAAACCACGTATTAAGCACTTCGACACCATTTGTATATATACCGCTCTGTGCAGTTGCTGTTTTACCGGCAGAGTTTTTATCATACTCAGCAGCAGATCCGGTACCGTTTGTGACTACATAACGCATATATTCTCTTAACTTTTCAGCCGATTCGGATGATATAATTTGATTTTCTTCAACATCCTGCAAATCAAGTGTAGGTGATGAATAATTGCCACCATTAGCTATACAGGAAATTGCAGCGCCAAAATGGACAGGACTGTCAGTCAGTCTGCCCTGGCCAAAACCAATTAATGCAAGCTGACCAAGTGACTCCAGCTCGTCATTATCCGGGAAAACACCTGCACTTACATTCCAATTCGGATAAAGCTCAAAGCTATCACCAAAACCAAACGCTTTTGCCGTTTCATACAATCTGGCGGCACCAAGTTTTAATGCAAGGTTAACAAAATAACAATTGCATGAATTAGCAAGCGCCTGCTTAGTTGTCTGTATACCATGCGAATGCTCGTTCTGACAATGAAATTCAGTATCAGCAACCTTAATACTGCTTGTACAATTATATAAGACATCAACATTATTTTCAACAGCACAGGCTGCAACAATAAGTTTGAATACCGAGCCTACTGCATATGGTGATAAGGCGCGGTTGATATAATCATTCCCCTTACTGACAGATGCAAGCACTTGCGATGAATCAACATCCATTATAACAACTGCACCATATTTGAAATTCTGAGCTGATTCCTCAGCAATTTTTTGAATTTGGTTATCAAGAGAAATAATTATGCCGTCATTACTATCATAATCATCATCAACAATTGTGCCGTCATCACCTGTAAGAAGTCTGCCAAGAGCATCGACTGAAAAATTAACACTAAGAGAACCTATTTCCTCACTGACATACTGTTCAAGACCTCCATACTTTTTGCTAATCATATATGGTGAACATGTTGAGCTCTCTTCATTAAGTATTTTTTCATAAATTTTTATATACTTGGTATTTACTTTTTTAGAGACAGTTTTCAGAACAGGATAGCCTTTTGAAAGCTCTTCTGTTATATCAGCTGCCTCCTGTGGTGTAAAAAGCTTATCCAGCTCACTAAGACATTTTTCATTCGGGCGGATGACTGCCACATATGTTTTAGAATTATTATTGATTTTAATGCCTGAGCGGCCATAAATATTTGTAGTAAGCTTGCCGATATTTAATGTATAGCTGTTATAACTGTCAGAAATCTGATATGTTCTTCCAAGCGCAATATATGCACATCTACCTGCAAGTCCTGCAAAAATCAATGAAAAAGCACACACAAGTGAAATAAATCTTTTGCCCATAAAAACAACCCCCTGTGTAGTTTTCACAAGGGGTTTAATTTTATTCAGTTCTTTGTCTGCGGAAAATAGCATCGCATGACACAGGAACATCACACTTAAATGAATAAGTATTCGTTGCCTTGTTAGCCACCTCAACCTTTTCATCTGCAGTTAGATTATACAAATCTTCAACAACAATTCTGTAAGGCTTTTTATTTGGCTCAACAACTTCAAGTTCATCGCCCTGATAAAAACGATTGCGCTGATCAACAACGAGTCTGCCATTCTCATATGAATTAAACAATGCACAGACATCCCAATTGCGGATATAACCACCAGTATCAAGTACCTGTCCGTTTTTCATAGGACCAAAGTTAAAGCCGGTAGTATATTCACGATGACTCATTTTTTCCATTTCATCAAGTATCCACTGCGGAACCTTAAAATCAGGTGACGGATTTTTAAGGTATTCATCAATTGCATTTCTATAGGCATAAGTCACAATTGCAGTGTAATACTCACTTTTTGCTCTGCCCTCAATTTTAAAAGAATCAATACCGGCTGCAACGAGTTCAGGAATATGCTCAATCATACAAAGATCACGAGAATTAAAAATATAGGTGCCTTTATCATCTTGATTTACCGGAAAATACTGCCCCGGTCTGGTTTCCTCAACCAAATGATATTTCCATCTGCAAGGCTGTGCACAATCACCTCTATTTGCATCTCTACCAACCATATAGTCAGATAATATGCATCGGCCTGAAAAGCTCATGCACATTGCACCATGAACAAATACTTCAATCTGCAAATCATCAGGTGTTTTATCCCTGATTGCTTTTATATCATCAAGTGACAGTTCACGTGCAGTAACAATTCGTTTTGCACCAAGCTCATAAAACGAGTTTGCTGTCTGGTAATTCACTATACCAACCTGTGTTGACATATGAATTTCAACGTCAGGTGCATACTTTTTTGCAAGCATCATTACACCGACATCGGCAATTATAAAGGCATCTATACCAATTTCAGCAGCATACTTCAGAAAAGCCGGTAAATATTCAATTTCATTATTTCTTGGCAAAGTATTACAAGTTAAATAAATTTTTTTACCAAGTGAGTGAACAAGCTCAGCTGCGGCCTTGAGCTCGTCTGCATTAAAATTTGACGGATTGGTACGCATACCAAACTGCTCGCCTGCAAGGTAAACAGCATCCGCACCAAATTTAAGTGCAAGTTTCAGTCTTTCAAAATCACCCGCAGGTGAAAGTAATTCAATATTTCTCATAATTACGCTAAAAGATATGGTGCATAAGTTGCAATCTTTTCATTAAATTCAGAATTAGTTTTTGCTGTGTAAATATTACCATCTCTATCGTGGAAGAAGAAGTAAGCATCACTGTCGGCCGGATTCAGTGCAGCCTCAATAGCAGCAAGACCGGGATTACAGATAGGACCCTCCGGCAAGCCTACAACCTTTGAAGAGTTACTAGTGTTATAGTAACTTAAATAGTAGTCAGCTGTGTGAGACGATGTTGATGAAAGTGACGGACCAACCTTATTCTTAATATAATCACTGGTTGAATCACATCCAAGAGATGTATAGTTGACAGTATCTGAAAGACGGTTATGCAGAATTGCAGATACCTCTTCCATCTGATCATCATCACCCGCTTCCATCTGGATAATGGATGCAATAATGATGATTTCCTCCATTGAGTAGCCAAGCTCCTGCGCCTTTTTCCTGTGTTCTTCCGTAATACGAGCATCACCATTTGAGAGGAATTTTTTGACTACTGATGAAGCACTCTCGCCAACATAGAAATCGTAGGTATCTGGGAACATATAGCCTTCAAGCCTATAAGGTACTTTCTCATCAGCCTGCAAATCACTGACAAGTGAATAAGTGAAATTTACTGTTTCTATAACAGACAGCAATGCAGCCTTGTCACATACTTCGTTTGCAACAAGCTTGTCTACAATTTCAGGAACAGTAAGTCCCTCAGGGAAAGTTAAGTGTACAGTCTCAGCAGAAGTTGTATTACCATGCATTGCCTGCAGCATTCCCTCAAGCCCCATTTTTCCGGACAAATAATATACACCCGGTTCATATCCCATTTCTTCGTTGTATACACCGTTTCTGTATTGAGGACCAATCTGACTCTCTCTAAATTTTGCAAAAAGCTTGCAGAAATTCTTACACTTAATAAGACCATTATCGGCAAGCAAATCAATTGCTGTATCTATATCATTAATCTGTTCTGTATAACTTACAGTGACTGTTGAATTTGTTTTAGTAATAGCCAGAATATCATTCATGCACATAACAGCATATACAGACAAAATCATAGAAAGAACGATTACAACAATAAAGAAAACATAGGTACCTGCAACACTTTGTCCTTTTTTATTCTTAGGCGGCACTTTTTTCACTGCGGCTGCAGCTTTAGGTTTTTCAGGCTTTGAAGCTGCAACATTAGAAAAATACACATCATTATTGTTTCCAGCAGTATCAACAGGATTGATACCTGTTTCTTCAAGATTAAAGTCGTTATTATCCATAATATCCTCCTTTTAATCGTCGAATCAGATGGTTAGTATACCATCCTGAGTAATAATATAATCAACAGGGATATCATACTCCCCTATTGGCAAAACATCCATTATTAGTTCATTATAACATAGTCCGACGGAAATGAAAGAAAAATTTTCCAAAAATCTATCATAATATCCTTTTCCGTAACCGAGCCTGTATCCTTTTTTATCATAAGCAATTGCCGGCACTATGCAGATTGAATCATTAAAATCCGCTACCTCACAGCAAATATCAGTATCAGGCTCTCTAACTCCAAAAAAACCTGTTTTGATATCCTTCAGAGAATTTATGTAATAGAATTTCATACTGCCCTTATCATCAAGACAGACGGGCAAAGCTGCTTTTTTACCCTGTGACAAAGCAATATTAATACATTCATCAATATTAATTTCATCCTCAAGAGCTGCATAAAATAATATTGTATCAGCATTTTTATATATGCTTGATTCAATAAGATAATTACTAATCTTGGTGTTAGCAGCCGCCTTATTACTCATACTTCTGCGCTGTACTTTTAATTCTTTTCTTAATTCTTTTTTCATTGACATTGGATTGTTTTTCTTATATTTTCAGCAGTTGCTTCACCTGCAAGGCATTTTACAATTTCAAGACCAAAATCGACTGAAACACCTGCCCCGCGCGCAGTAATGTATTTTCCGTCAGTAACAACATATTTGTCTGATAAAACCGCGCCATCTAAGTATTTCATAAACGTAGGGAATGCAGTTGACTCAACATTCTTCAAAAGTCCCTTATTTCCGAGAATTGAAGGGGCTGCACAAATTGCACAAATATATATATTATCTCTTACCGCCTTATCAATAATTTGCTGAACCCTGTTATCTTTCTCAAGATTAACAACACCGTCTGAGCCTCCCGGAAGAATTATTGCATCAACATTGCTATACTCAAATTCGTCAATTGTAATATCAGCAGTTACGTCAATACCACAAGATGATGTAACTGTTTTACCTGTTACACCAACTGTTTTAATATTAAGCTGAGCACGTCTGAGCATATCGACAGGCGCAAGAGCCTCAATGATTTCAAAGCCATTTGCTAAAAATAAAAAAATCATACTTCAGTCTCCTATATATGCAAGTGCAAACGGATTTTCCAATGAGCATCCTTCAAACAAATACTCCTCAATTTCATTGCACTCATTAAATGAAATGTTATTAATATCTACTTTATAATCAAAGTTTCTTTCAAAATAATAATTTACAAGCGAAGCATCAGCAGGTATCAATACTAAATTATTGTAGTGCATCTTAGCATAATTCAAAAGCATTGACATATAACCGTTAGCTCGGCAAGACTTATCGGTGCAAGCAGCGTAAATGTACTTATAATTATTTTCTGCTACCTTACAGTCAACAAAAAACAGCATTGAGCAAAGATTATTGTCGTATAGACAAAGACAACTCAAATGTTCTGTATTTTCAAGAAAAAACAAAACATCATCTCTGCTGTCACCAAATGCTTGCTGCCAAAGTGCAATATGCTCGTCATTATATTCTTTTGTTTCAATAATATTAACCATTATATGATGCCACGTATTTTTCTAAAATAATTTCGGGATTGTAGGATTGTTTGGCTTTTCTTAAACCTTCCAAGCCTAGGTCCTCTTCTCGGTTTACGTATTCATAACTCATCAAACAGTTCTTAGTGAACTCCTGATTAATTATAGGATAAGCCCCCTGAACATCTGCCGGAGCCTTTTCAAAGTGTGTAACAAAGAGTCTGTCCGAATGTCTTTCACCCATCGTGTAGGCAATAACCTTACCGTCTACTCTGATAAGTCCACCAACAAAGCCGAGGTCCTCATAATTCTCAAATGCAGTCAGAACAGCTTCAAATTCATATGAATAATCTTCATCATCCTCGTGGTCTTTTATCCATTCAGTATGAAGAGTTATGCATTCATTTATATTATCCTTATTTAAAATTTCAAACGACCAATCAGGATTATTCTTCTTGAAATTAGTTATATGATTTCGCTTACCGTGATATTTTTTACCTCTAAGCTCCGCCATCTTTTCAACTGAATAGATATAATCATTATATCCGTCATCACCTTTGTAAGAGAACTGACCGGAGAAATTTTTATCAATAAGTTTCTTATAATTTTCAGTGACACCATAAATTGTTGGTGTTAATCCGAAAGCTTTTGCATCAATAATAATTTGTTCAACAGCATCCTTAAAATCACCTGTACCAATTGGAACAGAATACATATAATCATTATTCTTTCCCCAGCGGCACATAAGAAAATCCTTATATCTGCAAATTTTAGTAGAATAAGATGTGCTCCAAACCAAAAGATTGCCAAAGGTATATTCACAGTTAAAGCTGTTTACACTTTTTAAGCACTCATCAACCCATTCTTTATCCTCAATTACAGGTGTTTTAAATTCAAGCATTAATCAAATTTCCTCTTTTATATACTTAATAATCTTATTATGTATTTCATCAACAGAAAGCGGATTCACTCCGTCAGAACACTTTATAACTGCCCAGCCCTGCTTTTCAGCCGCATAAAGAGCTGACTTTCTGCAGCGCTGCAAAAACGCAACATCAGCCTCATGAACATCCTTTTTCCCCTCATCACCATCATATCGTGATGTCATAAGCTTTTGTGAAATTTCGATAGGCATATCAAGATAGATTACTAAATCAGGCTTAGGAATACCGATTTTGTTATATTCAAAATCAGCAGACCAGTCAAGATATTTATCCCACTCTCTTTCATCAAGCTTTTCCATCTGATAGATTGAATTTGAGGTGGCATATCTGTCAGCAAGAATCAAAGCTCCCTGCTGATAATCCTTTCCCCAATCAAGCTTATATGATGCAAAGCGATCAACCGCATAGAATGCACCGGCAGCGTAAGCATTTACATCATCAGCATTTTTGCCGAATTCACCGCCAAGATACATTTTTACCAAAGTGCTTGATGGACTGTCATAATCAGGAAGCTTGATTTTTTTATATTCTATATCCTTAGATTCAAAATATTCTTCAAGAAGAGCTGTTTGCGTTGATTTTCCGCTGCCGTCAAGCCCCTCAATGATTATTAGCTTTGCCATTTTTCCTTCTCTCAACCTTTTTCTTATTACCCTTTTCGTCAACAATATAGGTATTTTCAAGCTGGCCTATTAGACTTGCTTTAAATGAATCAATATATTCTCTTCTGAGTATAGCCTGCTCATTTTTCTCATTCTCAGTAAGACCTACTGTTTTTGATTTATGAGCAAGTTCATTTATACGATTAATTTTATCCTGTGTCATTAGTCTAAGAAATCCCTCAATTTTTTACTTCTGCTTGGGTGACGTAGTTTTCTGAGTGCTTTTGCCTCAATCTGACGGATACGCTCACGTGTTACATTAAATTCCTTACCAACCTCTTCAAGTGTTTTAGGATTACCATCCTCAAGACCAAATCGCAAAGAAAGAACCTTTTCCTCACGAGGTGTGAGAGTCTTAAGAACATCTGAAAGCTGTTCTTTGAGAAGACTCATTGAAGCTGCATCAGCAGGTGCAAGAGCATCATCATCAGGGATGAAATCACCAAGATGCGAATCCTCCTCCTCACCGATAGGTGTTTCAAGTGATACAGGCTCCTGGGCTACTCTAAGAATTTCTCTTACCTTATCAACAGGCATACTGAGGAATTCTGCGATTTCATCAGGAGTAGGTTCCCTGCCGTTTGTGTGCAGGAGCTGACTGTTAGCCTTTTTTACTTTATTGATTGTTTCAACCATGTGGACAGGAATTCTGATAGTCCTTGCCTGATCGGCAATAGCTCTTGTTATAGCCTGTCTTATCCACCATGTAGCATAGGTTGAAAATTTGAAGCCCTTTGTGTAGTCAAACTTATCAACCGCTTTAATAAGACCAAGATTACCCTCCTGAATTAAATCAAGGAACTGCATACCTCTGCCAACGTATCTTTTGGCAATGCTAACTACAAGACGCAGGTTAGCCTCAGCAAGACGTTTTTTAGCGGTTGGATCGTCATCAGCAATACGGATAGCAAGCTCAATTTCCTCCTCAGGTGTAAGAAGCGGAACGCGTCCGATTTCTTTAAGATACACCTTAACAGGATCATCCATAGCCGCACTGTCATTTACAGCAACTGTATCAGCTGCATCTGTTTCCTTAGGTAAATCTACCTCAAGACTTATACTGTCAAGAGCCTCAGCAGAAAAATCATCAATAATGCTGATATTAGCTGCATCAATCTGTTCATTAAGCTTTTCAAGCTCATCAACGTCCAAATCAAGCTCAACAATAAGATTATCAATTTCCTGAGTAGAAAGATGGCCTGTCTGCTTGCCCTTTTCAACAAGCTTTTTAAAAGCATTCATCTTCTTGTCTTCATTTACAGGCGGGTTGGGTGTAAGATTAATTTCCTTCATACAAAATCTCCTCTATATGTATTGAATAAAGTCAAAATAATTAAGCAACTCTATCCATTATTAAAAAGCTTTCTGAAATCATCATCACTCATTGCAGATGAGGAAATGCCATTTAACTTGTCATATTCTTCATTAACAATCGCAAGGCAGTCGGAAAACTCCTTTCTTGCATCTTTGCTTTCTCGGGTTCTAGCAATAATACCAGACAATCTGCCGAGCTCTTCATTAGTAAGAATACCACTGAAATTTATTAAATCAACATCAAGTGCATCATTAAGCCTTGATATTATTTGCGAAAATACTCGTTTTATAAATGCGCTTGAAAATTTATCCGCATCAAAATCACCGCAAAGCCCTCTGCAATCGGGGTATCTCAGCAACAGCGCAATAATTCTTTCCTCTGCCTTCATTTGCTTTATTGAAGCATTATTATCAAAACTTGCTTTTTGATTTTCTTTGATATTATCCTGCACAATTGATTTGTACATATTTCTTTTTTGTCTGCTTTTATATTTTCGGGAATAAGCATCAAGCTGAACTTTAATGCTGCTTTTCTCAACACCAAGCTCATTTGAAAGTCTGGTTAAATATAAGTCCTGCTCAATCGGACTTACACCGCAAAGTATTTTTATTGCACCATTTAAAAAATCTATTTTACCCTGGGTAGTATTTAAATCAGTTTTATCCTTCAAATCAAACAGTGCAAATTCAATTTCATTCGAAGCACCATCCAGCATTCCCTTAAACTTGTCCTTACCGTAGGTTTTGATTATTTCGTCAGGGTCTTTACCTCCTGCTAGTGCAGGTATTTTTACTTTAATATCTGTACTCTTGA
Source organism: uncultured Clostridia bacterium (assembly GCA_947176035.1). Classification (GTDB taxonomy): domain Bacteria; phylum Bacillota; class Clostridia; order Oscillospirales; family Acutalibacteraceae; genus Eubacterium_R. Next base: position 18,470 of record CAMWPJ010000018.1, read on the forward strand.
AAAGTCCAATTGCTTTATTAAGAGCTTTTCTTCCGGCTTCATCAGCATCATAGGCAAGTATAACCTCTTTGGTGTATCTGCTTATAAGTCTCACCTGCTCATTGGTAAGTGCAGTGCCGCATCCTGCCACAGCATTGGTAAAACCAGCCTGATGCATAGCAATAACATCCATATAGCCTTCACAAAGTATAAGACTTTCGCTGCAATTATTTTTTGCGAAATTAAGACCGAAAAGCTCATTCGTTTTTTTATAGAGTAATGTATCAGAGGTATTGATATATTTTGGTTTGCTGTCATCAAGTACGCGTCCACCAAAAGCAATTACATTACCTCTCACATCAATAATCGGTGTCATAACACGATTTCTGAAATTATCGTAATATCTGTTATTTCTGCCGATTTTGACAACATCAGCATCTACCATTTCGCTTGGCTTATAGCCTTTTGATTTCAGATGCTTTAAAAGGCAATCCCATTCATTAGGTGCATATCCTAAACCAAAATGCTTGATCGTGTTCATCGAAAGACCGCGATTGAGATAATACTCTAGTCCAATCTTCCCCTGCTCACTCATCATATAATTGTAATAAAACCGTGCTGTTTCTCTGTTAATTTCGAGTATACGGCGTCTTTTTTTTGAAAGGCTGTCATCATAGCTGCTATCTTCAGGCATCTGAAGACCTGCACGCTGAGCAAGAAGCTTGACAGCATCAATATAATCAAGATTTTCAATTTTTTTGATAAACGTAACAGCATCACCGCCTGCACCACAGCCAAAGCAATAAAACGACTGTGTATCGTTATAAACAGTAAATGATGGTGTTTTCTCATTGTGAAAGGGACAAAGACCGAGTGAGGTTGAACCACGCTTTTTAAGTGAAACATATCCTGAAATAATATCCTCAATATCAGTTTTAAATTTCAATTCTTGTAAAAAAGATTCATTAAGCGCCACAAACTCACTCCTCTCACTAAAAATTTATTCCGCTTCTTGATGTACAACTAAAATGGACATTTCTACTCATGCCAGAACATAGGAACAAACAAATTATTGAATACCTTTAATGCATAATTATCGCTCATACCGGCAATATAATCACAAACTGCTCTTTCCTCACCGTCAATTTTCGCGATATTAACATACTCATAGGGCATTTCATCAATATGTTTAACATAATAGGAATAAATTTTTTCAAGCATATCAACTGCCTTGCGTTCTTCTCCCTTACACACAGGATTTGTATAAACAGCGGCAAACATAAAATCATGTAAATCAAGAAATCCAATATAAAAATCATTACTCATTCGGATTTTATCATTCTCTCTGCTTGTATTAATAACATCAAGAACCATATTGTTAATTCGCTCTGATTTTGTCATTCCGAGCTGCATTCTGAGACTGAGCGGTATATCCTCTTCAGCCATAACATCTGCGCGGATTGCATCATCAATATCGTGATTTATGTAAGCAATTTTATCTGCTATGCGAATTATCTGACCTTCGAGTGTATAAGCCTCTTTGCCTTTAGTATGGCAAAGTATACCATTTTTCACTTCATCGGTAAGATTTAATCCTTTGCCATATTTTTCAAGCTTGTCGACAACACGAACACTTTGTTCATAATGCTTAAATCCACAGTCACAAAGCTTGTCCAATGCACGCTCACCGGCGTGACCAAAAGGTGTATGACCTAAATCGTGTCCAAGAGCAATAGCCTCAGTCAAATCCTCATTTAATTGCAATGCTCTTGCAATAGTTCTTGCAATCTGTGATACTTCCAGAGTATGTGTAAGTCTTGTTCTATAATGATCGCCGCTTGGAGCAAGAAAAACCTGTGTTTTATGCTTTAATCTTCTGAATGACTGACTATGAATGATTCTATCTCTGTCACGCTGAAAGCAAGTTCTTACTGCGTCCTGCTCCTCTTCTGCAGCACGTCCTCGTGATTGAGAAGCAAAACTGGCTCTGTCACATAAAATATGTTTTTCGTTTTTTTCTGATAAGAGACGTATAGAATTATCCAAAGTATTCACCCTTTCTAATATACTATACTCAATTATAACTAATTATCCTTTAAATTTTAAAACAAATTTTGAATATTGACTAAAATAAATATTAATTATATTATATTGTCAGGTGATGTTGAATGATTTGGATAATAATTGCAATAGCAGTAATTATGTTTTTATTATTCTGCTACTATCAGAACAATAAAATTGATATAACAGAATATGAAATTAATAGTGATTGTGTAAATAAGGACATTAAAATAGTTCACTTATCTGACTTTCACTCAAAACCTTTTAAAGCTGTACTGGAAAAAACTAGAATGCAAAATCCTGATATTATCTGCATAACAGGTGACTATATCAATGATAAATGCAGAAATAAGGACAAAATGCTTGAATACGGCAAGGAACTCTTGAAAATTGCTCCTGTATACTATATAACCGGCAATCATGAAAGAAGACTTAATAATTTTAATACGTTAATGACAGAACTTAAAGAAATCGGATTCAATGTTCTTCTTAACAGCTTGGCTGATAGCGAAAATATAACTATATTAGGACTTGATGAAAATCAGGCTGATTTTTCTGATTATAAAGCAAGACGAAATGGCACTTTCAAATATAAAAATATGAGTCCGTATTTCAAGCAGTTTGAGAAATCAGATAAATTCAAGCTTATCCTTTGCCACTTCCCTGAAAATTTTGAGGGATTGAAGGAAATGAACTACAGTCAATATGATTTTGATTTACAGCTTTCGGGACATGCACACGGAGGACAGTGGATAATGCCCTTCATAGGTCCATTGTTTTCACCAGGTCAGGGAATACTGCCAAAATATGCCCGTGGAAGCTTCGGTGATAGACCTAAGCTTATTATCAGCCGTGGACTTGGTAATTCTGAATTCCCTTTGAGACTTTTTAATCATCCGGAAATTGTAATAATAAACATAAAAAAAGTGCAGCAAAACTAAACTGCACCTTTTTATTGTACTTTTAATAACCTTTCTCTCTGCTTATAGTCAGGCATATATTGACAAATCAAGGCATAAAATTCTTTACCATGATTATGATGTTTAATATGTGCTAACTCATGCACGACAACATAATCAACGGCATCAATAGGATAAAGCATAAGAAAGCACGAAAAGCAAAGCGAATTTTTACTGCTGCAGGAACCAAATCTCTTTTTCGCTTTTGTGATTTTAACACCTGTCGGCTTCAGATTCATCATTAAAGAATAATACTCGACTCTTTGCGGTATAACTTCTTTTGCTTTGTTAACAAGCTCAGCTATCTCATTATCAGTCAAATCATATTTTTTCAACTGAGTATCTTTATGCTTTACTGCTTTTTCAAGCCACTCTGTATTATCGCTTACAAATTTATTAATCTGCTTAGTTGTAATATAAAGCGGTGCTCTTACAACCGCATTAAGCTCATCATCGACTGAAAGCGAAAGTGTTTTCCTGTTTGACCTAATAATCTTGACTTCCATACTTATGCTTGTGCTTTAGGCGCTTTCATCGTAAGTCCTATTCTCTTTTTGTTAACATCAACAGAGAGAACCCATACAGTTACGATATCTCCCACCTTGAGAACATCACTGGGATGCTTTATATACTTGTTGGTAATTTGTGAGATATGAACAAGTCCGTCCTGATGTACACCAACATCAACAAATGCACCAAAATCGATAACATTCCTTACAGTACCTTTAAGTTCCATACCAACCTTAAGGTCTTCAATACCCATAACATCTGTTCTTAAAAGCGGTGCAGGCAGTTCATCACGCGGATCACGACCCGGCTTAACAATTTCATTAGTGATATCGATAAGCGTAGGCTCGCCTACTCCAAGCTCGGCTGCAAGCGCTGAAGTACCAACAGTCTCAACATACTTCTTAATACCGTTAACATTGCCGCATCTTAAATCTTCATCAGATATTCCGCTGAGTTTTAAAAGTTTTTCAGCAGCCTCATAGCTTTCAGGATGCACTGCTGTATTATCCAAAACATTCTTGCTTTCACTTACTCTTAAAAATCCCGCACACTGCTCAAAGGCTTTAGGACCTAACTTGGCAACCTTTAAAATTTGCTTTCTTGATGTAAATGCTCCGTTTTCCTGCCTGTAAGCAACAATATTATTTGCTACGGCTGATGATACACCTGCAACACGATTAAGTAGCTGCGCAGATGCTGTATTAAGATCAACGCCAACCGAATTAACACAATCCTCAACAACTCCGTCAAGTGCCTGAGAAAGCTCTTTCTGCGGCATATCGTGCTGATACTGACCGACACCGATTGCCTTCGGATCAATCTTTACAAGCTCAGCGAGCGGATCCTGCAGTCTTCTTGCAATAGAGACTGCACTCCTGAGTGATACATCATATTCGGGAAATTCCTCGGCAGCAAGCTTAGATGCAGAATAGACTGATGCACCTGCCTCACTTACAACCATATATGTTATACCGCAATCAAGCTGTTTGATAACCTCAGCGGCAAACACTTCTGTCTCGTGAGATGCAGTACCATTACCTATTGCAAACATCTTCACATTATGCTTTTTCACAAGATTTTTAATTATTTTCTTTGCTTGCTCAATTTTGTTATGAGGAGGTACAGGATAAATAACACCGGTATCAAGCACCTTACCTGTTTCATCGACAACAGCGACTTTACATCCTGTTCTGTATCCAGGGTCAAGACCGAGTGTTATTTTATTTTTTACAGGCGGCTGCATAAGGAGCTGGCGAGTATTTTTTGCAAAAACCTCAATTGCACTTTCACTTGCAGAGTCAGTAAGTGTATTTCTTATCTCTCGCTCAATTGAAGGGAAAATAAGACGTGTATATGAATCCTCAACCGCCTCAATAACAAGCCGTGCCTTTGGCGAATTATTTTTAACATGAAGATTTGTTAGGATTGACAGGCCGACAATTTTATCAAAATCAACCGACACCTTTAAAAAATCTTCCTTCTCTCCCCTGTTAACAGCCAATACTCTGTGACCGGCTATTGACTTAATCGGCTCACTGTATTCGCTATACATTTCATATACACCAAGATCGTCCTTAGCACCAGTAACAACAATTGAGCCGTTTGATTTGACAGAATATCTAAGCATTTTTCTGCCGGCAGGATCATCCGAAATCATTTCAGCAATAATATCCTTAGCACCGTTTATTGCATCTTCAATTGTCTCAATCTCATCATTGAGATACTCAGCGGCAATATCTTGTGGCAATACTCCGTCCTCTGCCTGCTCATAAATTGCATCTGCAAGTCCCTTCAACCCTTTTGCAATTGCAATTGATGCCCTTGTTTTTCTCTTAGGCCTGAAAGGTCGATATATATCCTCAAGTTCAGTAAGAGTAGCAGCATTATCAATTGATGCCCTTATTTCATCAGTCATGAGCTCCTGTGCTTCAATTGAGGCAATAATCTTTTCCTTTTGCTCATCCATATTTCTGAGATAAGTCAATCTGTCTGAAAGAGAACGCAAAAGCTGATCATCAAGTGAACCTGTTGCCTCCTTACGATAACGTGCAATAAAAGGAATCGTGTTTCCGTCGTCAATTAATTTTATAACATTCTCAACCTGCCAAGGCTTGAGTGAAAATTCCTGTGTAAGCTTTAAAGTAATATTCATAAAAAATCCTTTCAAAATTTTATAGTAGTATTTTAACAGATTCGTGATAAAAAGAAAAGTATATCTTTATTGTATTTGACAACAAAATTTGTTATTATATCATTAATTGAATTATATATAC